>NZ_AP043781.1:0-313767 GCF_055388505.1 Bisbaumannia salifodinae | reverse complement strand
CGCCTTCCTCGATGTTCCGCGCCGCACCGAAGAAGCGCTTGGGCTTCTCCAGGGCGTGGGCATCGACACCGCCGGTGAGTACCTTGCCGGAGCTGGGCACCACGGTGTTATAGGCCCGCGCCAATCGGGTGATGGAGTCGAGCAGGATCACCACGTCCTTCTTGTGCTCCACCAGGCGCTTGGCCTTCTCGATCACCATCTCGGCGACCTGGACGTGGCGCGCCGGCGGCTCGTCGAAGGTGGACGCCACCACCTCACCGCGCACCGTGCGCTGCATCTCGGTGACCTCCTCGGGCCGCTCGTCGATCAGCAACACGATCAGGTGACACTCGGGATTGTTGCGGGTGATGGAGGTGGCGATGTTCTGCAGCATCAGCGTCTTGCCGGCCTTGGGCGGCGAGACCAGCAGGCCGCGCTGGCCCTTGCCGATGGGCGCGGTCAGGTCGATGATCCGTGCGGTAAGATCCTCGGTGGAGCCGTTGCCGATCTCCATGCGCAGCCGCTCCTGGGGGAACAGCGGCGTGAGGTTCTCGAAGAGGATCTTGTGCTTGGCGTTCTCCGGCTTGTCGAAGTTGATCTGGCTGACCTTGAGCAGGGCGAAGTAGCGCTCACCCTCCTTGGGGGGCCGGATCTTGCCGGAAATGGAGTCGCCCTTGCGCAGGTTGAAGCGACGAATCTGCGACGGCGACACATAGATGTCGTCGGGGCCGGCCAGGTAGGAACTATCGGCGCTGCGCAGGAAGCCGAAACCGTCCTGCAGGATCTCCAGCACGCCGTCGCCATAGATATCCTCGCCGCTCTTGGCGTGCTTCTTGAGGATGGCGAAGATGATGTCCTGCTTGCGCGACCGGGCCAGATTATCGATCCCCATTTCACGGGCGATATCCAGCAGTTCGGGGACGCTCTTTTGCTTGAGTTCGGTAAGGTTCATGGATTCGTTCAGAAATTGCTCGTGTCAGCGTGACGGCAAGGCGCCGGGAAACGACAGGAGGCGGTGACGATGCGCCGCGTATGATGCGTTCAGGGCCCTGGGGCGTCCACTCGCTGGATAGGCTCGATCGACTAGGCCCATGGGCCTGGGACGATCACGGGGTCGAGGGAGGCGCTGTTGCGGTTCATGATGGGTTATCGAACGCCTGATTCAGCGGCTCATGCTGGCGAGGCGCAACATCATGAACGGGAAAGCAGCGGGCTGTCTGACGACTTGGAAGCTTGACCGGGCGCGGACGCCACTCAGGGTCGGAAAGCATTCGGAACAGGCGAACGACTCGATGGTAGTCAAGCTCACCGGCAAACGCAAGTGCCGGCAATTGACAAGGTTCCCGGGGCGCCGCACCCTTGACCCGAACCGCATGCAAGGACCTCCCATGAGCAGGACGCCCTCCGCCCCCCGGCGCCTCGCCGCCATCGATCTCGGCTCCAACAGTTTCCACCTCCTGGTGGCCAACTATCACCAGGGTCGCCTGCAGGTAGTGGCCCGCCTCGGCGAGAAGGTGCAACTGGCCGCCGGCCTGGACGCCACCGGCCAGCTCAGCGAGGCGGCCATGGCACGGGCCCTGGCCTGCCTGGCGCGCTTCGCGCCCTTCCTCGAGGAGACACCCAAGTCGCAGCTGCGGGTGGTGGGCACCAATGCCCTGCGCGCCGCCCATAACAGCCAGGCCTTTATCCGCCGCGCCGAGGCCTTACTGGGGCACCCCATCGAGATCGTCGCCGGCCGCGAGGAGGCGCGCCTGATCTACCTGGGTGCCGCCCATGCCCTGGCCGAGGTGCACGGGCGGCGCCTGATCGTCGATATCGGCGGCGGCTCCACCGAACTCATCATCGGCGAGGCGTTCGCGCCCCTGGCGCTGGAGAGCCTGCATATGGGCTGCGTCAGCTATACTCGGCGCTTCTTCGGCGATGGCCAGCTCAGTGAGAAGCGTATGCGTCGGGCGGAGCTGGCCGCCCTCTCGGAACTGGCCAATATTCGCCGCCACTACCGGCAACTGGGCTGGGCCGACCCGGTGGGCTCCAGCGGCACCATCAAGGCCGCCGCCGCGGTGCTGGCCGCCAGTGGCGACTGCCCCGATGGCCTGATCACCCGGCAGGGACTGGCGACCCTGCGCCAGCGACTGATTCGCTGCAAGAGCCTCGACAAGGTGGCCCTGGAGGGGCTCAAGGCGGATCGCGCCACGGTCTTCCCCGCCGGGGTCGCCATCCTCAACGCGGTCTTCGAGGCCTTCGAGCTGGAGGAGATGCGCTTCGCCGATGGTGCCCTGCGCGAGGGCGTGCTCTACGATCTGGTGGGGCGCCATACCGCCGAGGACTCGCGGCTACCGACCCTCGCCGACTTGCGCCGGCGCTACCGGGTCGACGCCCGTCAGGCCGACAACGTGGCGGCCTGCGTGCGCCGAATGCTGAACCAGCTCGGCGACCACTGGCGCTTTCCCACCGAGCAACGGGAGTTTCTCGACTGGGCCGCCCAGCTCCACGAGATCGGCCTGGCCATCTCCCATAGCCAGTTCCATCGTCACGGCGCCTACCTGCTGGCCCATGGCGACTTGCCCGGCTTCTCCCGCCCCGAACAGCAGGCCCTGGCCTTCCTGGTCCGCGCCCATCGGCGCAAGTTTCCGGCCAAGGAACTGGCCCAGTTGCCGGAGGCCCTGCAGGAGGACTATGCCCGCCTGGCGCGGCTGCTGCGCCTGGCGGTGCTGCTTAATCACTCGCGACAGGAATCCCCCCCGCAGGACTTCCGCCTGAGCGCCGACGGGGAAGCCCTGACCCTGCACCTGGGCAGCCAGTTGGAGGAGCAGGCCCTGCTGAGCAATGACCTGGAGCAGGAGATCGCCTACCAGGAGAGTGCCGGCTTCGCCCTGACGATAGCGCCCTCGAGTTAAGCGACGCGGCCCCGCCACCCCTCGGCCACCGCCAGCCAATACGCCTCAAAACCATCCAACACCGCCACCGGCGCATCCCCCGCCCAGACCACCAGTAGTCGCTGCCGCCGCCAGGGCGGCAGCCCCCACTCCTGGAGCAGCCGCTTGAGGTCGCGACGCCCACGGCCGGCCAGGCGCAGCCGTTCGCCGCCGCGGCGGGGCCGCACCACCAGCGCCGGCGTCTCGCCATCGCCCCTTTCCAGGGCGACCGCCAGCGGCCCCCAGGGGCCGGACAGCGGCGAGGCCCCCGCCCATTCCCGGGACCAGTCGCTCGCCAAGGGGAGTTGCGGTGCCAGCAGATAGAGATCGCCCCGCCACAGCCGCGCCTCGACGCCGAGCCAGTCGACCCGAACCTCGGCGTCGCGTCGCGCCACGAGCTGCGCCAGCAGGTTGTCCAGGCGGGCCGCCGGCGGCAGCGGCAGTGCCAGGCGCTCGCAGGCATGGCGAACCAGCAGGCGCTGGCGGGGCCGCGACAGGGCGGCCAGGTCCGCCGCCGGCAGCCGCGCCGGATCCCCTCCCAGGACAACCAGTTGCTCGGCGGCCAGCTCCCCGAGCAAGGCATCCGCCTCGCCGGCCCGGGCCGCGGTGCGCGCCAGCCGGGCGGCGGCGCCGGGCCAGCGCGCCTCGAGGCGCGGCATCACCGCATGGCGCAGGTAGTTGCGATCCTGGTGGATCTCGGCGTTGCTGGGGTCCTCCACCCAGGCCAGACCCAGGCGCTCGGCGGCCCGGCGCAGCTCGGCCCGGGAGACGCCCAGCAGGGGGCGCCGCAGGCCTCGACCTTGCCAATCGCGGTGCGCCGGCATCGCCGCCAGGCCCCGCACCCCGCCGCCGCGCAGGGCCGCCAGCAGCAGGGTCTCGGCCTGATCGTCCCGGTGCTGGGCCAGCCACAGGGTCTCGCCGGAAGCCACCCGGGCGGCGAAGGCGCCGTAGCGGGCCTCCCGGGCGGCCCCCTCCAGGCCCAACCCATGGCCCGGATCGACGCCGACCCGCTCGACGAACAGCGGCACCCCCAGCCGCGAACAGAGGCGCCGACAGTGGTGCTCGAAGTCATCGGCGGCGGCCTGCAGGCCATGGTGCACATGCAGGGCATGGAGGGGACGGGGATAACGGCGACAGGCCTGGGTCGCCAGGCTCAGCAGCAGGGAGGAGTCGAGCCCGCCGGAGAGGGCGACCCAGATGACGCGCCCCGGCGGGGTCTCCGCCAGGGCGCGATCGATCACAGATTGAAGGGGCATGGAAATAACCTAGCGGGGCCGCTTCGAGTGACACCTCACCTGATCGAGGTGGAGCCGTCACGAGCGAAGCCAAGACAAGGCGGAAAAGACCGAAGCAACGGAGTTTACAAGTTAGTAAATACGTATGCTGAGGTCTTTTCCAACGCTGTATTGGCGAGCGCAGTAGGCTCCCGCCGATCAGGCAGGGGCGCCATAGCTCATCAACCGCTCATACCGCCGCTCCAGCAGCTCATCGATGCTCAGCGCCTGGAGGCGGTCGAGGCTGTCGAGCAGCGCGTCCTTGACCCGCGAGGCGGTGGTGATCGGATGGCGATGGGCGCCGCCCAGGGGCTCCTTGATCAGGGTATCGACGAAACCCAGCTCGTTGAGTCGTTCGGCGGTGATACCCATGGCCTGGGCCGCATCGGAAGCGCGCTCGGCGCTCTTCCAGAGGATGGAGGCACAGCCCTCGGGGGAGATCACCGAGTAGGTGGCGTACTGCAGCATGGCCAGCTCGTCGCAGACGCCGATGGCCAGCGCCCCGCCGGAACCGCCCTCGCCCACCACGGTGGAGAGGATCGGCGTCTTGAGCCGTGACATCACCGCCAGGTTATAGGCGATGGCCTCGGACTGGCCGCGCTCTTCGGCGTCGATGCCCGGGTAGGCCCCCGGGGTATCGATAAAGGTCAGCACCGGCATCTTGAAGCGCTCGGCCATCTCCATTAGGCGGCACGCCTTGCGGTAGCCTTCCGGGCGCGGCATGCCGAAGTTGCGGCGCACCTTCTCCTTGACGTCGCGGCCCTTCTGGTGACCGATCACCATCACCGGCTTGTCGTCGAGGCGGGCGATGCCGCCGACGATGGCGGCATCGTCGGCGAAGTGGCGGTCGCCGTGCAGCTCGTCGAAGTCGGTGAAGACGTGCTCCAGGTAGTCCAGGGTGTAGGGACGCTGGGGGTGGCGCGACAGCTGGGAGACCTGCCAGGGGGTGAGGTCCTTGAAGATCGACTCGGTGAGTTTCTTGCTCTTCTCTTCGAGCTTGGTGATCTCGTCGTTGATATTGATCTTGCTGTCATTGCCGACCAGGCGAAGCTCCTCGATCTTCGCCTGCATCTCGGCAATGGGCTGTTCGAAATCAAGATAGTTGGGGTTCATAGGCTCGGCTTGGTTGGCACCGGCCAGTGCGGCCGCCGCGGTCAACGGAAATTGTCGCAAGATAGCCTGGCATTATCGCAGCTTGTGTGTGGGGCGCAAGGCACCCAACCGATCCCGGCGACAGCATCACGGAGTTATTCTGGGGGTAGGCACCCGGCGGCCGGACCCTCGCAAAGACGCTGTAAACCCGTCCCTGGGCGCTCGGCATTCTCGTCCCTGATAATGACGCTTTGCTCCGACCTACCCCCAGCGCCCCCTCACTTGGCAGCATGTCATCAGTCAGGCCGCCCACCTGAGGCTAGCGGTAACTTAACCCCACCCCGTCCTGGCCTTCGACCTCGCGCAGGGCGATCAGCAGGTCGTCGCTGGGGGCCACCCGCCAGGCCTCGGCCAGCTCCAGCCAGCCGCCGGCGCGCTCGTTGCGATAGTGCAGGCGCACCGGCAGCCCCTCGGCGCTGCGGTAGGGCTCGAGGCTCGCCTCCAGGCTGCGGATCAACCGGCCATTGGCGCGCTGGCCGTCGATACGCAGCTCCACCGCCTGGGCGTAACGGGTACGCGCCGCCACCATGGGGGTGATCTCCTTGCCACGCAGGCGCAGGCCGCCGGAGTAGTCGTCGCTGGAGACCTCGCCCTCGATGATCAGCACCTGGTCGGCCTCGATCTGCCCGCGTAACTGGTCATAGAGCTCGCCGAACAGCGAGGCCTCGATGCGCCCGGTGCGGTCGTCCAGGGTCAGGAAGGCCATGGTGTCGCCGCGCTTGGACTTCATGGTGCGCACCCCCACCACCAGGCCGGCGATCCGCTGGGGCTCCCGGGAGGGGCGCAGGTCGGCGATGCGGGTGGAGACGAAGCGCTTGAGCTCCTGCTCGTACTCGTCGATGGGGTGGCCGGTCAGGTAGAGCCCCAGGGTCTCCTTCTCGCCGCCCAGGCGCTCCTTGTCGGTCCACTCCCGCACGCCGCGGTAGTCGGCATAGACATCGCCGCCCTCGGCCTCGTCGGCGAAGGCCTCGCCGAACATGTCCATCATGCCCAGGTTCTGGTTGGTCTGGGTCTGGGCGGCGGCCTTGAGGGCATCGTCCAGGGCCGCGGCCAGCACGGCGCGGTTGGGGCCCAGGTTGTCCAGGGCACCGGAGCGGATCAACGCCTCCAGGGTGCGCTTGTTCATGCGCTTGGGGTCAACCCGGCGGCAGAAGTCGAAGAGGTCCTGGAAGGGTCCCTCCGCCTCCCGGGCCTCGACGATGGCGCCGATGGGCCCCTCGCCCACGCCGCGAATGGCGCCCAGGCCGTAAACCACCCGGGCCTGGGTATCCACGGTGAACTTGTAGGTGCCGACGTTGACGTCCGGCGGGGTCACGGTGAGCCGGAGGTTGCGGCACTCCTCGATCAGCGGCACCACCTTATCCAGGTTGTCCATCTCGGTGGACATCACCGCCGCCATAAAGGGCCCCGGGTAGTGGGCCTTCAACCAGGCGGTCTGGTAGGAGACCAGGCCATAGGCCGCCGAGTGGGACTTGTTGAAGCCGTAGCCGGCGAACTTCTCCACCAGGTCGAAGATATTCCCCGCCAGCTCCTTCTCGATGCCGTTGGCCGCGCAGCCCTCCATGAAACCGACCCGCTGCTTGGCCATCTCCTCGGGCTTCTTCTTGCCCATGGCACGGCGCAGCATATCCGCCTGCCCCAGGCTGTAGCCGGCCAGCACCTGGGCGATCTGCATCACCTGCTCCTGGTAGAGGATGATGCCGTAGGTGGGCTCCAGCACCGGCTTGAGCCATTCGTGCTGGTAGTCCGGGTGGGGGTAGGAGATTTCCGCCCGGCCATGCTTGCGGTTGATGAAGTCGTCGACCATGCCCGACTGCAGGGGACCGGGGCGGAACAGGGCGACGAGGGCGATCATATCCTCCAGGGAGTCCGGCTGCAGGCGCTTGATCAGCTCCTTCATGCCGCGGGATTCGAGCTGGAAGACCGCCGTGGTCTCGGCGCGCTTGAGCATCTCGAAGGTGGGGGCATCATCCAGGGGGATGGCGTCGATATTCAGCGGCCCCTCGCCGGCGGCGGCGCGCACCTTGTCGACCATCTCCAGGGCCCAGTCGATGATGGTCAGGGTGCGCAGGCCGAGGAAGTCGAACTTGACCAGCCCGGCCTCCTCGATGTCGTTCTTGTCGAACTGCACCACCAGGCCATTGCCGTCCTCGTCGCAGAGCAGGGGCGAGAAGTCGGTGAGCTTGGTGGGAGCGATCACCACGCCCCCGGCGTGCTTGCCGGTGCCCCGGGTGATGCCCTCGAGCTTCCTGGCCATCTCCCAGATCTCGGCGGCCTCCTCGTCGTTGTCGAGGAACTCCTTGAGGGCCGGCTCCTGCTCGATGGCCTTGGCCAGCGTCATGCCCACCTCGAAGGGGATCAGCTTGGAGAGCTTGTCGCCCAGCGAGTAGGGCTTGCCCTGGGCCCGGGCCACGTCGCGCACCACCGCCTTGGCGGCCATGGTGCCGAAGGTGACGATCTGCGACACGGCGTTGCGGCCGTAGCGGTCGGCCACATAGTCGATCACCCGGTCGCGCTTCTCCATGCAGAAGTCGACGTCGAAGTCGGGCATGGAGACCCGCTCCGGGTTGAGGAAGCGCTCGAAGAGCAGGTCATACTCCAGCGGGTCCAGGTCGGTGATCTTCTGGGCATAGGCCACCAGGGAGCCGGCACCGGAGCCGCGCCCCGGCCCCACCGGCACGTCGTTGTCCTTGGCCCACTGGATAAAGTCCATCACGATCAGGAAGTAGCCGGGGAAGCCCATCTGGATGATGATATCCAGCTCGAAATCGAGGCGCTTGCGGTAGCGGGCATCAATCTCGGCATACTCGGCGCCGTCGCGGGGGTACTTGTCGGCGGGATAGAGGAAGTCCAGGCGCTCGGTCAGGCCGTCGTGGGAGACCTTGCGGAAGAACTCGTCCTGGGTCATGCCCTCGGGGATCTCGAACTCCGGCAAAAAGATCTCGCCCAGGCGCACGTCGACGTTGCAGCGGGCGGCGATCATCAGGCTATTCTCGAGGGCCTCGGGAATGTCCGCGAAGAGTTCCGCCATCTCCGCCGGGCTCTTGAGGTACTGCTCCTCGCTATAGCGGCGCTCGCGGCGCGGATCGTCCAGGGCCTTGCCCTCGCCGATGGCCACCCGGGTCTCGTGGGCCCAGAAGTCGTCCTTGTCGATAAAGCGCACGTCGTTGGTGGCCACCACCGGGGTGCCGGTCTCGGCGCCGAGCTCCACCGAGAGGTGCAGGCACTCCTCCTCGTACTGGCGGCCGGTGCGGGTCAGCTCCAGGTAGAAGCGCCCCGGGAAGTGCTGGCCCCACTCGGCCAGCAGGGTGCGAGCCTCGTCCGGGTGATCGCTAAGCAGGTGGCGGCCGATCTCCCCGTCACGCCCCCCGGATAGCGCGATCAGTCCCTCGCTCTGGGCGAAGATCCAGGCCTTGTGCAGGATCGGCTGCCCCAGCCGCTGGCCTTCCATCCAGCCCCGGGAGATCAGCTCGGTGAGGTTGCGATAGCCCTCGGCGTTCATGGCCAGCAGGGTCAGGCGGTAGGGGTGAGCCTCGTCGTAGTCGTTATGCAGCCAGAAGTCGGCGCCGATGATCGGCTTGAGGCCGGCCCCCTGAGCCGACTTGTAGGCCTTGACCAGGCCGAAGAGGTTGGTCTCGTCGCTGATGGCCAGGGCCGGCATGCCCATCTCGGCGCTCCGCGAGATCAGCGGCTTGAGGCGCACCAGGCCGTCGACCAGGGAGTATTCGGTGTGTACGCGGAGGTGGACGAAGCTGGGGCTCATAGACGACTCGTGGGGCTCGGCTTGGGGTCGGGAAACGCGCAGAGATAATGCCAGATTCGGGGGCGGCCTGTCCTCGTGCAAGCTGCATTTCACGGCACAGTCAGCGTTAGAGGCCCGGGGCTATCCTGGGGCAGGCACTCCGGAAGGCCGGCCCCGCGCAAAGACGCTGTAAACCCGTCCCTGGGCGCTCGACTTTTTCGTCCCTGAAAAAGACGCTTTGCTCCGGCCTGTCCCCAGCGCCCCTCGGCCACTCCAACGGTGATAGTCCAGCTAGAACAGCGCCAGCTGGCGCTTGACCGGGGCGAAGGAACGGCGGTGCTCGGGGAGCGGCCCCAGGCGCTCCAGGGCGGCCAGGTGTTCCCGGGTCGGGTAGCCCTTGTGGCGGGCGAAGCCGTAGTCGGGGTGGCGGCCATCCAGGGCGAGCATCTGGGCGTCCCGGGCCACCTTGGCAAGGATCGAGGCGGCGGCGATGGCCGGGTGGCGGGCATCGCCCTTGACCACCGCCTGGCCCGGCAGCGGGTGGCCGGGCAGGCGGTTGCCGTCCACCAGCAGGTATTCGGCTGCGGGGGTCAGGGCATCGATGGCGCGGCGCATGGCCAGATGGGTCGCATGGTAGATATTCAGCTCGTCCACCTCGGCGGGGCTCGCCTCGGCCACGGCGAAGGCCAGCGCCCGGTCGCGGATCTCGTCATCCAGCGCCTGGCGGCGCTTCGCGGAGAGCGCCTTGGAGTCGTTCAATCCCGCGATGGGTCGTGCCGGGTCGAGGATCACCGCGGCGGCCACCACGGCGCCTACCAGGGGACCTCGCCCGACCTCATCGACCCCGGCGAGCCGCTGGCCGGCATAGTCGATCACCAGCGGCGGCAACTCGCGCTTGGTCATGGGGCCACCTCCTCGGCCCATTCCAGGACCAGGCGCTGGCCGGCATAGTCGACCACATAGCCAACCACCAGCGGCGGCAACTCGCGCTTGGTCATGAGGCCACCTCCTCGGCCCATTCCAGGACCAGGCGCTGGCCGGCATAGTCGACCACATAGCCAACCACCAGCGGCGGCAACTCGCGCTTGGTCAAGGAGCGACCTCCTCGGCCCGCTCCGGGGCCACACTGGCCGGCAGCGGCGTGCCCGCCACCAGCGCCTCGATGGCCTCCGCGGCGCGGCGGCTGGCATCGCGCTGCAACCCGGCGTGCATGGCGGCGAAGCGCGCCTCCAGGGCGGCCCGGCCTTCGCCGTCGTCGAGCATCTCGCCCAGGCCGGCGGCAATCGCTTCGCTACTGGCGGCGTCCTGGATCAGCTCCGGCACCAGGGGCTCCCGGGCGATCAGGTTGGGCAGCGAGATCCACTCGGTCTTGACCAGCCGCTTGGCCAGCCAGTGGGTGGCCGGGGCCATCCTGTAGGCCACCAGCATGGGACGATGGCAGAGCATCGCCTCCAGGGCCGCGGTGCCCGAGGCCAGCAGCACGGCATCGGCGGCCACCATGGCCTCCCGGGAACGGCCGTCCAGCAGATGGACCCGCCCGGCCAGCGCCGGGTGCGTCGCCAGCAGGGCCTCCAGCTGCTCGCGGCGCCCCGGCGTGGCGGCGGGAATCACCACGGACAGCGCGAGACGCTCGGCACACAGCCGCTCGGCGGCGGCCAGGAAGGTCTCGCCCAGGAAGCGCACCTCATTGGCCCGGGAGCCGGGCAACAGGGCCAGCACCTCGGCATCCTCAGGAAGGCCGAGCTCGCGGCGCGTGGCGGCGCGATCGGTCTCCAGGGGCAGCTCATCGGCCAGCGGGTGGCCGACGAAGGCCACCGGCACCCGGTGGCGACGATAGAAGGCGGCCTCGAAGGGCAGGAAGGTCAGCATGGCATCGACGGACCTGGCGATCCCCTTGACCCGTCCCTGGCGCCAGGCCCAGACGGAGGGACTGACATAGTGGGCGGTGGTCAGGCCCGCCTCGCGCAGCCGGCGCTCCAGCCCCAGATTGAAGTCCGGGGCGTCGATGCCGATGACGATATCCGGCCGCCAGGCCAGGGCATCCCGGTAGAGGGTGCGGCGCACCCGCAGCAGCTCGGGCAGGTGCTTGAGCACCTCCACCAGGCCCATCACCGAGAGGGTCTCCAGGGGGAAGCGGCTGTCGATGCCCTCGTCGAGCATGCGCGGGCCGCCGATGCCGCGAAACTCGACGCCGGGGTGGCGCGCCTTGAGCTCGCGCATCAGGCCGGCGCCGAGGATATCGCCGGAGAGCTCCCCGGCGACCAGGTAGACTCGTCGCAGGGGCACCGCGCTAGCGGGTAATGCCACGGGTGGACGCCTCGATGGAGGCGATAAAGGCATCGGTCTCGGCGAGCCGGAAGCGGCTGCGGATCTCGCCCAGGGCCTGCTCCACGGTCAGCCCCTGGCGATAGACCAGCTTGTAGGCCTCACTCAGGGCCTTGATCGCCTCACTGGAGAAGCCGCGGCGCTTGAGCCCCACCAGGTTGAGGCCATGGGGCTGGGCCGGGTTGCCATTGATCATCACATAGGCGGGCACATCCTTGGTGATGATGGAACCGCCCCCGGCCATGGCATGGGCACCGAAGCGACAGAACTGGTGGATGGCGGAGAGGCCGCCGAGGATGACGAAATCGCCCAGGTGCACATGGCCGGCCAGGGTTACCTGGTTGGCCAGGATGCAGTCGTTGCCGATCACGCAGTCATGGCCCACATGGGCGTAAGCCATAAAGAGGTTGCGGGACCCGATGGTGGTGACGCCGCGATCCTGAACGGTGCCGCGGTGCAGGGTGGCCCCCTCGCGGATCACGTTGTCGTCGCCCATCTCCAGGCGCGTGGGCTCGCCGGCGTATTTCTTGTCCTGGCAATCCTCACCCACCGAGGCGAACTGAAAGATGCGGGTACGCTCGCCCAGCACGGTGGGCCCCTTGATCACCACATGGGGACCAATACGCGAGCCGGCGCCGATCTCCACGTCGGGCCCGATCACGCTGAAAGGGCCCACCTCGACGTCCTCGGCCAGACGCGCCTTGGGGTCAATGATGGCGGTGGGATGTATCAAGCGACCTTCCTCTCGGCACAGATGATATCGGCTTCGCAGGCCAGCTCACCGTCGACGGTGGCGCGGCAGGCGAACTTCCAGATGCCACGTTTCTCGCGCTCCACCCGCGCCTCCAGACGCAGTTGGTCGCCGGGCATCACCGGGCGCTTGAAGCGGGCATTGTCGCTGCCCACCAGGTAGTAGACATAGCCATCGGCGGGCAACTTGTTGACGGTCTTGAACCCCAAGATACCACAGGCCTGGGCCATGGCCTCGATGATCAATACCCCGGGCATGATGGGGTGGTGGGGAAAGTGGCCATTGAAGAAGGGCTCGTTCACGCTGACGTTCTTGTAGGCAACGATGGATTGCCCCAGCTCCAGCTCCAGTACCCGATCCACCAGCAGGAAGGGGTAACGGTGGGGCAGATAGTCACGAATGTCGTTGATGTCCATTACCATCGAGGCACCTCTAGAAGACGAAAATGCTCGCCCGACGGGCGAGCATGGAGCGGCGCCGAGCGCCGATTGACTGGCCAGGCGGTGAATTATACCCGCGCAGGCCCAGGGCTCAACGCGATTCCTGGGCCTTCTCCAGCCGCGCCAGGCGCTTGGCCAGGGCATCGAGCTGCTTGAAGCGCACCGCATTCTTGCGCCACTGGGCGTTGCTCATGGCACCGGTGCCGGAGGAGTAGACGCCGGGCTCATGGATGGAGTTGGTGACCAGGCTCATGCCGGTGACCTGGACCCCGTCACAGATGGTCAGATGACCGGAGAGGCCCACGCCGCCGCCCAGCAGGCAATGCTGGCCCACCTTGGTGGAGCCGGCGATACCGACGCAGCCGGCCAGGGCGCTGTGATCACCGATCTGCACGTTGTGGGCGATCTGTACCTGGCTGTCGATCTTGACGTCATTACCGATCAGCGTATCGCCCAGGGCGCCGCGGTCGATGCTCGAGCAGCTGCCTACCTCCACGTCGTCGCCCAGCACCACCCCGCCCAGTTGGGCGATCTTGTGCCAGCGCCCGCCGTCATGGGCGAAGCCGAAGCCGTCGCCGCCGATCACGCAGCCGCTGTGCAGGATGGCCCGCTCGCCGATCACCACGCCGTGGCAGACGGTGACATTGGCATGCAACCGGGAGCCGGCCCCGATGCGGGTGTCGGCGCCGATCACCGAACCTGGCCCCACCACCACGCCATCACCCAGCTCGACGCCGGCCTCGATCACCGCCTGGGGGCCGATTTCCACGTCGCGCCCCAGCACCACCCCATCGGCCACCACGGCGGTGGGGTGGGTGCCCGGAGCCTGGCGGCCGATCAGCGGGTCGAAGAGCCGGGACAGGGCCGCATAGCCCAGGTAGGGATTCTCCAGGGTCAGGCAGGCGGTGGGGCACTCCTCGGCCTGCCCGGGGTGCAGCAGCACCGCCGCGGCCCGGGTCTCGGGCAGATACTTGAGGTAAGCGCGGTTGGCCAGGAAGGTGATGTCCTCGGGGCCGGCCTCGCTGAGGGTGGCCAGGCCGGAGACCCGACGCCGGCCGTCGCCGATCAGGGTCGCGCCGAGCCGCTCGGCCAGCTCCTCCAGGGTGAAGGCGGGAGTGTGGGCGTGTGTCATGGGCGCCTTTGCCGGTCAGGGGCCGGGAGCGAACTCCCGGCGACTCATCAGTTGAGGGTATTGAGAATCTGGGTGACCTCGTCGGTGACGTCGGTCAGCTCGAGGGTGGTATGAATCACGCCCTCGCGATCGATCAGCACCTCGATATTGTGGCGCTCGACGATCTGGTCCACGGCCTGCTCCAGCTTGGGCTCCGCCTCTTGCAGGAAGGCCTGCTCGGAACGCATCTGGGCCTCGCCGATCTGCTGACGCAACTGCATGAAGCGCTGCTCTTTCTCCATGCCCTCCTGCAGCAGGGTCTCGCGCTCGGACTCGGACATCACGGCGCCATCCTGCTCCAGGCGCTGCTGCAGGGCCTGGAGTTCCTGGCCGAGGGTCTGGGCCTCCTGCTGGGGCCCCTCGATCTCGCTGCGCAGCTCGCTCATCTGGCGCTGCGCCTCGTCGGTTTCCATCAGCGCCTGGCGCCAGTCCAGCACCGCCACCTCGGCGGCCTGGGCCAGGCTGGCGCCCCCCATCAGGGCGGCGAAACCGAGGGCAAGGGTCAATTTACGCATAGGTCACTCTCCTGGTGATCCGAAGGGTTGATGGCTCAGAAGGTCTGACCCAACGAGAACTGGAAGAACTGGGTATCGTCGCCGCTCTCGTCATTGAGCGGCTCGGCGATGCTGAAGGTCAGCGGCCCCACCGGGGTCAGCCAGGAGAGGCCGATACCGGCACTGTAGCGCAGCTCCCCCAGGTCGATGCCGGATTCACAGCGCGAGGTCTCCCCCGCCGGCACCGGCAAACAGCTGGTCAGGAAAGTATTGCCCGCATCCAGGAAGAAGCCCGCCTGCAGGGAGCGCTGATCCTCGACGAAGGGCACCGGGAAGAAGAGCTCCACGCTGCCCTCCACCAGCATGTTGCCGCCCAGGGTACGCTCCCGGTCGCCGCTGGATGGCGGCGTGGTGCGCGGTCCCAGGGTGTTGCCGGTAAAGCCGCGCACCGAGCCCAGACCACCGGAGAAGAAGTTCTCGTAGAAGGGATAGGGGTCATTGCCGATGCTGTCGGCATAGCCCAGGGTGGTGCCGAACTTCAGTGACCAGTCGTTATTCAGGGCGAAGAGCTGCTGGGCCCGGTAACGCAGCTTGTAGTAGTCGGCGTCGCTGCCCGGCACCGCGGCCTCCAGGGAGAGACGCTGGTAGTTGCCGGCGGTGGGCATCACGCCGCGGTTGAGGCTGTTGCGGGTCCAACTGGCGGTGAGCTTGAGACTCTGGGCATCGGCGCCCTGGTCTTCCACGTACTGGCGGATCTCCAGGGCGGTGTCGTTGTAGGTCTTGATCGTCAGGTCTTCGAGGCTGGCCCCGAAATTGAGGCGACTGATCTCGTCGATCGGATAGCCGAAATTGATGCCGCCACCGAAGGAGTCGGTGGAATAGGTGGAGATATCCGAGTCCTCGTAGTCGGTCTCCCGATAGAAGAGGTTATAGCCGCGGGAGATACCGTCCAGGGTCCAGTAGGGATTGGTGTAGCCGAAGTTGAGTCCGGTGAAGGTGTCGCTGCGCTGGGCATTGAAGTTGACCCGGTTGCCGGTGCCCAGGAAGTTGCTCTGGGAGAGGCCGGCGCCATAGATCACCCCGGCGGTCTGCGAGAAGCCGATGCTCGCGGAAATGGAGCCCGAAGGCTGTTCCTCGACCCGATAGGTCACGTCCAGTTGATCCGGCTCGCCGGGCACCGGGCGGGTCTCCACCTCGACCTGCTTGAAGAAGCCCAGGCGTTCCAGACGCTGGCGGGACTGACTGATCGACTCGGTGGAGGCCGGTGCCCCCTCCAACTGGATCATCTCGCGACGCAGCACCTCGTCCTGGGTGGTGGTATTGCCGACGAAGTCGATACGTCGCACATAGGCCCGTCGACCGGGATTGACCGCCAACAGCAGGTCCACGGTCTCGCCATCGTCACGCACCTGGGGAACCGGCTCGATCTCGGCGAAGGTGAAGCCCTCGGCACCCAGGCGCGAACGCAGGGCCTCCACCGAGGCGGTGACCTCGCTGCGCGAGAAGATTTCCCCCGGCGTCGCCGCCACCAGGGCACGGGCCTCGCTGGGCGGGATGATCAGGTCACCCTCGAAACGGATATCGCCGAGGCGATACTGGCGCCCCTCATCCACATTGACGGTGATAAAGATCTGCGATTGGTCGGGACTGATGGCCACCTGGGTGGAGGCGATATCGAAGTTGACATAGCCGCGATCCAGGTAGAAGGCCCGCAACCGCTCCAGGTCGCCGGCCAGGGCCTCCCGAGAATACTCGTCCTTGGAGAACCAGCCGAAGATCCGCCCCGGGCGATCCTCCAGCTCGAAAACATCGCTCAGGGTGTCGTTATCGAAGGCCCGATTGCCGACGATATTGATCTGGCGAATCCGCGCCACCGCCCCTTCGTTGATATCGATATTGACCCGGACGCGGTTGTCGCCGACCTCCTCCACCCGGGTATCGATCCGCGCGCTGTAGCGGCCCTGGGACTGATAGAGCTGCTCCAGCTCCCGCTGCATCTCCTCCAGGGTGGAGAGCTGCAGCACCTCGCCTTCCGCCAGGTCGACGCCACGCATGGCCCGGCGCAGCTCCTCCTCGGGCACCAGGGAATTGCCGCTGATCTCGATGGCGGCGATAAAGGGGCGCTCCACCACCTGGATGATCAACACCTCGCCGTCCCGGGCCAGTTGAATATCCTCGAAGAGGCCGGTGGCGAAGAGTTCACGGGCCGCCTCGGCCAGCTCGCGCTCCTCGACCCGTTCACCGGCGCCCACGGGGAAGGCATTGAAGACGGAGGCCGCGGGTACCCGTTGCAGGCCCTCCACGCGGATATCGGAGATATTGAATTCGTTCGCCGAGGCCGACTGGGCGCCGGCCAGAAGCAGCGCTGCCAATCCGATGGTCTTGAGTTTCATTCAGTCGCTTCGCTCGCGTTGGTCTGCCCATCGAGATCCCGTGCTTCCCTGCCAGGAGGAACGGTGTTCGAAATAGGCACCTTATACATTTGTGCGGGTAACTGACAAGGCCGGGCCGTCTGCTCCAGCCAACGTCAGGGCCGGCGGCTGGCGCCACCCGCCGGCTTATAGTCGCATTAAATCGTTCGAATGGCGCCATCCGCGCCCGATCATCGCCGCGGCCCATGCGCCGCCCTCAACCGTGGGCTTATAGTCGCATTAAATCGAAATAGAGGGCCATGATCATCAGGCTGCCCACCAGGGCCAGGCCGATACGCAGGCCGATGGCCTGGGTCTTCTCGGAGACCGGCCGACCGCGCAGCGCCTCGATGGCGTAGTAGACCAGGTGCCCGCCATCCAGCACCGGGATCGGCAACAGGTTGAGGATCCCCAGGCTGATCGAGAGGTAGGCCATGAAGCTGACAAAGCTCTCCAGGCCACTGCGGGCGGTATCCCCCGCCACCCGCGCGATGGTGATGGGGCCGGAGAGGTTGGAGGGCGAGATCAGTCCTACCAGCATCTTGCGGATCGCGTCCAGGGTCAGCAACGACATCTCGCCGGTGCGCGACAGCGACTGCCCCAGGGCCGCCACGGGGCCATAGCGCACCTCGCGACGATACTCCTCGGGCCACTCCACCGGTGCCACCCCGGCGCCGATATAACCGACGCTCGTCCCCGTCTCCAGCTCGTTGCGGCCCGGCACCAGGGTCAGGCTCAGCCGCTCGTCGTCGCGCTCGACCTCCAGGGCCAGGGACTCGCCGGGGTGGGCCCGCACCACCTCGACGAAGTGCATCCAGTCGTCGATGGCCTCGCCATCGACGCTGAGCACCCGATCGCCGGGTTCGAGCCCCGCCGCAGCGGCCGCCTCGCCCTCCAGCACCTGACCCAGCTCGGCCGGGAAGGCCGGTCGCCAGGGGGTGATGCCCAGGCTCAATAGCGGCTGAGGGGGATCCTGGCGCACCAGATAGTTCGCCACCGGCAGGCCGCGTTCCCGGGCCACCTCGCTGCCCTCGTCCAGGGTGGTGAAACGCAGCTCGCCGCTATGGCCGATGGCCGCCACCAGCTTGAGATTGACCTCTTCCCAGGAGCGCACCCGATCGCCCTGGATGGCGACGATCTCCTGACCCGGGGCCAGGCCGCCGCGGGCCGCCGGCGAGTCGGGATCCACCGCCCCCACCACCGGCGCCACCGTAGTGGTCCCCACCACGAAGAGCAACCAGTAGGCGACGATGGCGAGCAGGAAGTTGGCCAGGGGGCCGGCGGCAACGATGGCGATCCGCGCCCAGACCGACTGGTTGTTGAAGGCCCGGTGACGCTCGTCGGGAGCCACCGGTCCCTCCCGCTCGTCGAGCATCTTGACGTAGCCCCCCAGGGGGATGGCGGCCACGGCGAATTCGGTGCCGTGGCGGTCGGTGCGCGACCAGAGCGGCTTGCCGAAGCCCACCGAGAAGCGCAGCACCTTGACGCCACAGCGCCTGGCCACCCAGTAGTGGCCATATTCATGGAAGGTGATCAGCAGGCCCAGGACCACGATCACCGCCAGCACGTTCTGGATCACGCCCATCGCTTACCCTCCCCGGGTGAATGCCGCCAGCAAGGCCTCGGCGCTGCGCCGTGCCCGGGCATCCTCGGCCAGGATCCCCTCCAGGGTCCGGGCCGAGAGCACTTCCAACTCGTCGAGCACCGCCGCCACCAGGCGCGGAATCCCGGTGAAGCCGAGGCGCCCCTCGAGGAAGGCGGTCACCGCCACCTCATTGGCGGCATTGAGCACCGCCGGCGCCGTGCCACCGGCCTCCATGGCCTGCCGCGCCAGGCGCAGGCAAGGGAAGGCCACCTCGTCCGGGGCCTCGAAGTCGAGGCGCGCCACCTGGAAGAGGTCCAGCGCCTCGACCCCGGCGTCGATGCGCTCCGGCCAGGCCAGGCCATAGGCGATGGGCGTGCGCATGTCCGGATTGCCCAGTTGGGCCAGCACCGAGCCGTCGCTGTAGGCGGCCATGGAATGGATCACGCTCTGGGGGTGCACCACCACCTGAATCTGTTGCGGCGTGGCATCGAACAGCCAGCACGCCTCGATCAGCTCCAGCCCCTTGTTCATCAGGGTGGCACTGTCCACGGAGATCTTCCGCCCCATGGACCAGTTGGGGTGGGCGCAGGCCTGCTCCGGGGTCACCTCGGCCAGTTGCTCGGTGCTCCAGCCCCGGAAGGGGCCGCCGGAGGCGGTCAGCAGCAGCTGGGTGACGCCGTGGCGCCCCAGGCCGCCGCGGTGCTCGCTCGGTAGACACTGGAAGATGGCATTGTGTTCGGAGTCGATGGGCAGCAGGGTCGCGCCGTGTGCCGCCACCGCCTCCATGAACAGGGCCCCGGACATCACCAGGGCCTCCTTGTTGGCCAGCAGCACCCGCTTGCCGGCGCGCACCGCGGCCAGGGTCGGCAGCAGGCCGGCGGCGCCGACGATGGCCGCCATCACCACCGCCGCCTCGGGGGCCGCGGCCACCTCGCACAGCGCCGCCTCGCCGGCGGCCACCTCAGTATCCAGGCCCGCCGCGGCCAGCTGCCGGCGCAGCCAGGCGGCATCCGCCTCCCCGCCCAGCACCGCCACCGCGGGGCGATGGCGCAGGCAGAGGGTCAAGAGCCCCCGGCGGTCGCGGTGGGCGGTGAGGGCATGTACCCGATAGCGCTCCGGGTGGCGGGCGATCACGTCCAGGGTGCTGGTGCCGATGGAACCGGTGGCGCCCAGCACCGTGACGCCCTGGGGGGGAGTCGTCATAACCATAGGCGCAGCAAGGCGAAGAGGGGCACGGCGGCGGTCAGGCTATCGATGCGATCGAGCACCCCGCCATGGCCGGGCAGCAGGGCACTGGAGTCCTTGATGCCGCGGCTGCGCTTGAGCATGCTCTCGAAGAGATCGCCCACCACCGAGATACCGGTCACCAGCCAGGTGATCACCACCAGCAGCACCAGCTGCCCCGGGGAGAGGCCCAGCCAGAGGGCGAAGCCCAGCGCCAGCAGGGTGGTGGCCGCCAGGCCGCCCAGCACGCCTTCCCAGGACTTGCCGGGACTGACGCTGGGCGCCAGCTTGCGGCGCCCATAGGCGCGACCGGCGAAGTAGGCGCCGCTATCCGCGGTCCACACCAGCAGCAGCACGAAGAGCAACCATTCGGCACCGCCGTCGCGCAGGGCGATAAAGCCCACCCAGGTGGGCAACAGCACCCAGAGCCCCATGGCCAGACGCCGGGGCGGCGCCTGCCACTGGGCCTGGCGCTCGGGATAGCGGGTGACCCAGTAGAGGTTGGCCAGCCAGCCGGCGGCGGCCAGCCACAGCGGCCAGGTGGCCTGGGCGGCACCACCGATCCACAGCAGCCCCATCAGCGCCGTCGCCACGGCGACGCCCAGCAGGCGCTGGCCCGGGCGCTCATAGCCGGCCAGGTTGACCCACTCCCAGACGCCCAGCAGGACGATGGCGGCGGTGAAGAGGGCGAAGGCGCCACCGCTGAGGCCAAACAGCCCCAGCAGGACCAGGGGCGCCAGGATCAGGGCGGTAATCAGTCGCTGCTTAAGCACCTTGAGCCTCGATCTGTTCGTCGGTCATGCCGAAGCGCCGCAGGCGGCGGGCGAAATCATCGAGGGCCAGGTCGAAGGCGGCGGCATCGAAGTCGGGCCATAGCAGTGGCGAGAAATGGAACTCCGCATAGGCCAGCTGCCAGAGCAGGAAGTTGGAGATGCGCTGCTCGCCGCTGGTGCGGATGCACAGATCCACCGGGGCATCGTCGGCCAGGCTGATCTCGCGATCCAGGGCCGTCTCATCGATCTCGGCGGGCGCCAGCTCGCCGGCCTGGACGCGCTCGGCGAGGCGCCGGGCGGCGCTGGCGATGTCCCAGCGTCCGCCATAGTTGGCGGCGATCACTAGGTGCAGGCCGCGATTGTCGGCGGTCAGCGCCTCGGCCCGGGCCACATGCTTCTGGATGGAGGTCGAGAAGGCGCTGCGCTCACCGATCACCGAGAGGCGAATGTCGTGCTCGTGGAGCTTGCGCACCTCGCGTTTCAGCGCCAACAGGAAGAGTTCCATCAGCGCGCGCACCTCGGCGGGGGGACGCTTCCAGTTCTCGCTGGAGAAGGCGAACAGGGTCAGGGTCTCGACGCCGCGTTCGGCGGCGCGACGGATCACCGCCCGCACCGACTCGACGCCGGCATGGTGGCCGCGAACGCCGGAAAGGCCACGGGCCTTGGCCCAACGATTGTTGCCATCCATGATGATCGCCACATGGCGCGGCGTACCACCACGATGGGTTTGGGGGGACTGCGTTGACGTCATGGGGACTCGCACGGGAGGGATGGAAAGGCGGGCCTGGTGGGCCCGCCGCACCTCAGACCTGCATCAGGTCGTGTTCCTTGGTTTCCAGCAGCTTGTCGATCTCGGCGATGTACTTGTCGGTGAGCTTCTGGATGGCATCCTCGCCCTGATGCTGCTCGTCCTCGGTGATCTCCTTCTCCTTGAGCAGAGACTTGATATCACCATTGGCAT
Organism: Bisbaumannia salifodinae; assembly: GCF_055388505.1. The sequence continues at coordinate 292,570 of NZ_AP043781.1, read as the reverse complement.
CGCGGCGCACATTGCGTACCGCCACCCGCGCCTGCTCCGCCTCGCCTCGAGCCTGCTTGATATAGCCCTTGCGGGTCTCCTCGGTGAGCATCGGCATCGGCACGCGAATCACGTTACCGTTGGTGGAGGGATTGAGGCCCAGGTCCGAGGTCAGGATGGCCTTCTCCACCTTGGGCACCATGGGCTTCTCCCAGGGCACCACGGAGAGGGTCCGGGCATCCTCGATATTCACGTTGGCCACCTGGTTCAGGGGCACCTGGGAGCCGTAGTACTCCACGGTCACGGCGTCGAGAATGCTGGTATGGGCACGCCCGGTACGGATCTTGTGGAAGTTGGCCTGGAGCGACTCCAGGGTCTTCTTCATGCGGCCTTCGGCGTCTTTCTTGATGTCGTCGATCACGATTTCAACCTCTATCTATCAGCGTGCCTTCCTTGCCACCCACCACCAGGTTCAGCAGCGCGCCGGGCTTGTTCATGTCGAACACGCGCACCGGCATGCCATGGTCCCGCACCAGGCAGATGGCGGTCAAATCCATCACCCCGAGCTTCTGGTCGAGCACCTCATCGTAGTTGAGCTGCTCGTACTTGACGGCATCGGCATGCTTCACCGGGTCCTTGTCGTAGACCCCGTCCACCTTGGTGGCCTTGACCACCACGTCGGCATCGATCTCGATACCGCGCAGGCAGGCCGCGGAATCGGTGGTGAAGAAGGGGTTGCCGGTACCGGCGGAGAAGAGTACCACGTCACCGGAGGTGAGGTAGCGAATGGCGGTGCGGCGATCATAGTGCTCCACCACCCCGCTCATGGGAATGGCCGACATGACCCGGGAGCGAATATTGGAGCGTTCCAGGGCATCGCGCATGGCCAGGGCGTTCATCACCGTGGCCAGCATGCCCATATGATCGCCAGTCACCCGCTCCATGCCGGCCTCGTGGAGGGCCGCCCCACGGAACAGGTTACCGCCGCCGATGACGATCCCCACCTGGACACCGATCCCCACCAGTTGGCCGATCTCCAGGGCCATGCGATCGAGCACCTTGGGATCGATCCCGAAGTCATGCTCCCCCATCAGGGCCTCACCGGAGAGTTTGAGCAGGATGCGCTTGTACTTGCTCTTGGCACCGCGCTCGGGCTGGGCGCGGTCGGTGGCGGGAATCTCTGGGGTCATGGGCGGGTCTCCTGGCGGCGGCAGTAATCATTCGGGGAGTCTGTCTACCTTAGCTCAACCGTTTGGCGACCAAGGGGGACGACTCCTGGCGTAGTTAACGCGTGGCCGACGAAAGCGCCGGCCGGATACGCGAAGGCGTGCGCTTGCGCGCACGCCAACACGTCTCGATGAACTCAGACCTTAGCTGCGCTTGGCCTGTTCCATCACTTCCTTGGCGAAGTCGACTTCTTCCTTCTCGATGCCCTCACCCACTTCGTAGCGGGTAAAGCCAATCACTTCGCCGCCGGCGGCCTTGACGAACTCGGCCACGGACTGGTCCGGGTTCTTGACGAAGGGCTGCTCGGTCAGGCTGTTCTCGGCCAGGTACTTCTTCAGGCGGCCTTGAACCATCTTCTCGGCGATGTTCTCCGGCTTGCCGGCCATGTCCGGCTGGGCCAGGATGATCGCCTTCTCCTTGTCGAGCTGCTCCTGAGCCATATGCTCGGGACGGGCCACGGCCGGGTTGATGGCGGCCACGTGCATGGCGACATCCTTGGCGGCCTCGTCGGTGGCACCCTGGAGCACGGTCAGCACGCCGATGCGGCCGCCGTGAACATAGGCGCCCACGCGGTTGCCTTCGCCGGCCTCGACCAGCACGGCGCGACGCACGGAGATGTTTTCGCCGATCTTCTGCACCAGCTGCTGGCGCACGTCTTCCATCTCACCACCCATCAGGGCGGCCACGTCGTCGCTCTTGGACTCGAACAGGGCATCGACGACCTTGCCGGCGAAGGCCTTGAAGTTGTCGTCGCGGGCCACGAAGTCGGTCTCGGAGTTGATCTCGACCATCACGCCGTAGCTGCCGTCGGCGGCCACGCGGGTGACCACGGCGCCTTCGGCGGCGGTGCGGTCGGCCTTCTTGGCGGCCTTGAGGCCAGAGCTCTTGCGCAGGTTCTCGATGGCCAGTTCGATGTCGCCGCCGGCTTCGGTGAGAGCCTTCTTGCACTCCATCATGCCGAGCCCGGTACGCTCGCGCAGTTCCTTGACCTGTGAGGCGCTGATAGCTGCCATGGTAATAACCTCTGAATGATTCGCGTCGGTAATCGGGGCGTTGTTTCCACCACCCTCCAGGGCAGAGCGGGCAAGCCTTGGGGCTTAGCGCTCACCGCACCCTGGACGGGAAAAAAGGGGGCATAGGCCCCCTCCTTATCCGCCGACCCTGGTGGGGTCTGCCGGCCCGCGACCCAGGGTCGCAGGCTTAGATGACACTCAGTGTCGGCGGTACGGCATCACTCGGCGACTTCGTCGGACTCGGAGACCTCGACGAACTCGTCGGGACGACCTTCCTTCGCCTTGGCGCAGGCGCCGGCGATGGCCTGGACGTAGATCTGGATCGCGCGGATGGAGTCATCGTTGCCGGGGATCACGTAGTCCACACCGTCCGGGTTGGAGTTGGTGTCCACCACGCCGATGACCGGGATGCCCAGCTTGTTGGCTTCGTTGATGGCGATACGCTCGTGGTCGACGTCGATCACGAAGAGGGCATCGGGCAGGCCACCCATCTCCTTGATACCACCGATGGAGCGATCCAGCTTCTCCTGCTCGCGGGTGGCCATCAGGACTTCCTTCTTGGTCAGCTTCTCGAAGGTGCCATCTTCATGCATGGCTTCGAGTTCGCGCAGACGCTTGATGGAGACGCGGATGGTCTTGTAGTTGGTGAGCATGCCGCCCAGCCAGCGATGGTTCACGAAGGGCATGCCCACGCGGCTGGCTTCTTCCTTGATGATCTTGCTGGCGGCACGCTTGGTGCCGACGAACATGATCTTGTTGTTGGCGGCAGCCATCTTCTCGACCACGGCCACGGCGTCGTTCAGGGCCGGCAGGGTGTGCTCGAGGTTGATGATGTGGATCTTGTTGCGCGCGCCGAAGATGAACTTGCTCATCTTGGGGTTCCAGTACTTGGTCTGGTGACCGAAGTGAGCACCCGCCTTGAGCAGGTCACGCATATTGACTTGAGACATGAAAGACTCCTGAAAACTCGGGTTAGGCCTCCATGCACCCCAGGGATCCGACCGTTCGACCGCTGGTCGCCACGGCACCCGGGACCCTGTGTCGGTGCATGTGTGTTTTAGGCGTTTGGATCACGCCCCCTCTATTATCGCCGCCGGGCCCGGGGGCCACAAGGGCGGACGATTGCAGGAAAGCGCGCGGCTTTATACCATAGAACGATGCCAAGATGAAGCCGCCCCCTCTGCCGAGGCCACCTCCTTGAGAGTGACCCAGGGGCGCCACCCTCCCCATGATCGAGATTCCATGAACGTTCCCATCAAGACGCCCGACGAGATCGAGAAGATGCGCGAGGCCGGTCGCCAGGCCGCCCTGGTGCTGGAGATGATCACCCCCCATGTGCAGGCCGGCGTTACCACCGGCGAGCTCGACCGCCTGTGCCACGACTTTATCGTCGACGAGCTGGGCTCGGTGCCGGCGCCCCTCAACTACCACGGCTTCCCCAAGTCGATCTGCACCTCCATCAATCATGTGGTGTGCCACGGCATCCCCGACGACGGCAAGAGGCTCAAGAAGGGCGACATCATGAACCTGGATGTCACCGTCAAGACCGCCGACGGCTACCATGGCGACACCAGCAAGATGTTTATCGTCGGCGAGACCATCCAGGGCGAGCGGCTGTGCCGTATCACCCAGGAGTGCCTCTACAAGAGCATCGCCCTGGTCAGGCCCGGGGTGCGCCTCTCCGAGCTGGCCCGGGTGATCCAGCAGCATGCCGAGGCCAACGGCTATTCGGTGGTACGCGACTTCTGCGGCCACGGCATCGGCGCCGGCTTCCACGAGGACCCGCAGATCCTGCACTATGACGGCTATGCCCCCGAGGCCGATATCGAACTGGCCGAGGGCATGTGCTTCACCATCGAGCCGATGATCAACGTGGGCGACTACCGCACCAAGGTGCTGCGCGACAACTGGACCGCGGTCACCAAGGACCGCAGCCTCTCCGCCCAGTGGGAGCACACTATGCTGGTCACCGCCGACGGCGTCGAGGTGCTCACCGCCCGCAGCGAGGAAGACCTCGGCTTCCTCGAGCGCTGACATGCTGCTACATCATCATCGCTTTCGCCCCGACCCGGGCCTGTTCGACGGCGAGGCCTTCGCCGCCGAGCTGGCCACCCACCGCTCCCCCATCGCCCCCTTCAAGGCGGAGCTGAAGGCGATCCAGGCGCGCCTCGACGAGCGTTTCCGGGGCGGCGCCGATATCCGCGACCTGATCCACGGTCGCGCCTGGTGCCTGGACCAACTGCTGGCCATCGCCTGGGCGCGCCACCCCTGGCCCGATGAGGGGATCGCCCTGCTCGCCGTGGGCGGCTATGGCCGTGGCGAGCTGCACCCCTACTCCGATATCGACCTGCTGTTCCTGCTGGAGGAGGACGACGACACCCCCTACCGGGAGCCGCTTACCGCCTTTATCACCTTCCTCTGGGATATCGGCCTGGAGATCGGCCATAGCGTGCGCTCGCTAAGCGACTGCGAGCGGGAGGCCCGCGATGATGTCACGGTGATCACCAACCTGCTGGAGAGCCGCACCCTGGCCGGCCCCGAGCCGCTGCGCCAGGCCATGCGCCGGCGCCTGGCCACCGAGCGGCTATGGCCCGCGGACCGTTTCTTCGAGGCCAAGTGGCAGGAGCAGATCAGCCGCCACTACCGCTACAACAACTCCGAGTATCACCTGGAGCCGAATATCAAGAGCTCCCCGGGCGGGCTGCGGGATATCCAGATGATCGGCTGGGTCGCCAAGCGCCACTTCGGTCCCCTAGGCTACGAGGAGCTGGTGGCCAACGGCTTCATGAACGATGCCGAGCTGCGCATCCTCAGCCAGGGCCAGGCCTTCCTGTGGCAGGTGCGCTACGCCCTGCATATGCTCACCGGCCGCGCCGAAGATCGCCTGCAGTTCGACCATCAGCGTGCCATCGCCGAGCTGTTCGGCTATCGGGACACCCCGGAGCGCCTGGCGGTGGAGCAGTTCATGAAGCGCTACTACCGCCATGTGACGGCGCTGGCCGGCCTCAACGACATGCTGCTGCAGCACTTCGACGAGGAGATCCTGCGCGGCGAGGAGCGCCTCGAGACCCACCCCCTCAATGCCCGCTTCGAGGTCACCGGCGGCTATATCCAGGCCCGCAACCCCGGGGTCTTCCGCTATCGCCCGGCGGCGCTGCTGGAACTCTTCCTGCTGATGGCCCAGCACCCGGAGATCGAGGGGGTGCGCGCCGACACCATCCGGCTGATTCGCGATCATCGCCACCTGATCGATGACCTCTACCGGGACGACCTGCGCCACCAGAGCCTGTTCATGGAGCTGCTGCGCTCTTCCGGCAACGTGGCGCGCCAGTTGCGGCGCATGAATCGTTACGGGGTGCTGGGCAAGTACCTGCCGGAGTTCGGCCAGGCGGTGGGCCTGATGCAGCACGACCTCTTCCATATCTACACCGTCGACGCCCATACCCTGCGCCTGCTCAAGTGCATCCAGCGCTTTCGCGAGCCCGAGGCCCGGGAGGAGTTTCCGGTGGCCTCGGTGCTGGTGCACCAGCTGCCCAAGCTGGAGCTGCTGTGGATCGCCGGCCTCTACCACGATATCGGCAAGGGCCGCGGCGGCGACCACTCCATCCTCGGCGCCCGGGACGCCGAGGCCTTCTGCGAGCGCCACGGCCTCTCGCCCCGGGACACCCGGCTGGTGAGCTGGCTGGTGGAGAACCATCTCTTGATGTCCAAGGTGGCCCAGAAGCGCGATATCACCGACCCGGACGTGATCCGCGACTTCGCCCGCCTGGTGCGCGACGAGATCCACCTGGACTACCTCTATGTGCTCACCGTGGCGGATATCAGTGCCACCAACCCGGCGCTATGGAATGGCTGGCGGGCCTCGCTGCTGCGTCAGTTGCACGGCGAGACCAAGCGCGCCCTGCGCCGCGGCCTGGAGAACCCGCCGGATCGCGAGGACTGGGTGCGCGAGACCCGCGAGGAGGCCTTCTCGCTGCTGCTGGCGGTGGGCGCCGACGGCCAGCGGGTGGCCCAGCTGTGGGAGTCCCTCGGCGAGGAGTACTTCCTGCAGTACGCCCCCAGCGAGATCGTCTGGCAGACTCAGGGCATCCTCGCCCACGAGGGCTCGGCACTGCCGCTGATCCTGATCAGCGCCCCCACCGAGGACATGGCCGAGGGCGGCACCAAGGTATTTATCCACACCCGCTCCGCGGACGACCTCTTCGCCGCCACCGCCGCCGCCATGGATCAACTGGGCCTCTCCATCCACGACGCCCGTATCGCCACCTCCAGCAACGACTGGACCCTCAACACCTTTATCGTCCTGGATCACCAGCACCAGGCGATCCGCGATCGCGCCCAGTTGGAGGAGATCCGCGTCCGCCTGGTGGAGGAACTGGACGACCCGGAGGACTATCCGCAGATCGTCACCCGTCACACCCCCCGCCAGCTCAAGCACTTCCAGGTGCCGACCCGGGTCGCCCTGGAGCAGGACCTGGCCAACGAGCGCACCATGCTCGAGCTGGTGGCACCGGACCGCCCCGGCCTGCTGGCCCGGGTGGGGCGCATCTTCATGGAGCAGGACATCGCCCTCTCGGCGGCCAAGATCGCCACCCTGGGCGAGCGGGTCGAGGACGTCTTCTTTATCACCACCAAGGCCGGCGAGCCGCTGACCGACCCGGCCCGCCAGGAGCAGCTACGGGCGCGCCTTATCGAAGTGTTGGACGTCTAAGCCGCCCCGGGTTTGAGGCCCCAGGGCCGCTTCCCTATAATCGCTTGCCTAGACGCATCCGGGGCCTCGGCATCCACGGGCCCACGCCAATAACGATATTTCGCCCGCGCCGGGCGGCCAGGACACCCATGAATCCCGATCTCGACGCCCTCCAGCCCTACCCCTTCGAGAAGCTCGCCGCCCTGCGTGCCGGCGTCACGCCCCCCGCGGGCCTCGCGCCGATTCCCCTGACCATCGGCGAGCCGCAGCACGCCCCCTATGCGGCGGCGCTGGAGAGCCTCAGTGCCCATCGCGACGAGATGGCCCGCTACCCGGCCACCACGGGGCTGCCCGAACTGCGTCGCGCCATCGCCGCTTGGGCGAGCCGTCGCTTCGCCCTGGCGGGGCTGGATGCCGAGTCCCAGGTGCTGCCGGTGAATGGCACCCGGGAGGCGATCTTCGCCTTCGTCCAGGCGGCACTCGACCGCACGCGCCCGGCTCGGGTGGCGGTGCCCAACCCCTTCTACCAGATCTACGAGGGCGCCACCCTGCTGGCCGGTGGCGAGCCCCTCTACCTGGACTGCACCGCCGCGAGCGGCTTCCGCCCCGATTTCGACGCCGTGCCCGCCGAGACCTGGCGCGATGTGCAGATCGTCTTCCTCTGCTCGCCGGGCAACCCCACCGGGGCGGTCACGCCGCTGGCCGAGTTCAAGAAGCTGATCGCGCTCGCCGACGAGCACGACTTTATTATCGCCTCCGACGAGTGCTACTCGGAACTCTACCTGGACGAGGCCGCCCCGCCCCCCGGGCTGCTGGAGGCCTGCGCGGCCCTGGGGCGTCACGACTACCACCGCTGCCTGGTCTTCCACTCGCTCTCCAAGCGCTCCAACCTGCCGGGGCTGCGCTCCGGCTTCGTGGCAGGCAGTGCCGAGCTGATCGCCCCCTTCAAGCGCTACCGTACCTATCACGGCTGCGCCATGTCGCTGCCCCTGCAGCACGCCTCCATCACCGCCTGGCACGACGAGACCCATGTGCGCGCCAACCGCGACGCCTACCGGGAGAAGTTCGCCGCGGTCACCGAGATCCTCGCCCCGGTGATGGACTTCCCCACGCCGGAGGCCAGCTTCTACCTGTGGCCGGCGGTGCCCGGCGGCGACGACGAGGCCTTCACCCGCGAGCTGTTCGCCGAGGAGCACGTCAGCGTGCTGCCGGGCAGCTATATGGGCCGCCCCGGCGCCGACGGTACCAATCCCGGCAGCGGGCGCCTGCGCCTGGCCCTGGTGGCCGAGGTGGAGGCCACGGTGGAAGCGGCCCGGCGCCTGCGCCGCTTTATCGAGAGGAGAAGCTGATGTTCACCTTGTACGGCATCAAGAACTGCGATACCTGCCGCAAGGCCCGCAAGGCCATGGACGGGGCCGGCATCCCCTACCAATTCCACGACCTGCGCGAGGATGGCCTCTCGGCGCCGCTGCTCGAGCACCTCCTCGAGCGGGTGCCGGTGATGACCCTGCTCAACAGGCGCAGCACCACCTGGCGCCAGCTCGATGAGGCCGACAAGGCCGATATCGATGCCAACAAGGCGCGGGAACTGATGCTGGCCCACCCCACCCTGCTCAAGCGCCCGCTGCTGGATACCGGCGACGAGATCCTGGTGGGCTACCGCGACGGCGACTACGACAATCTCCCGGGCTGAGCCACGGCTCGGCCCCTATTTTTCAAGAGGACACACCCCATGCTGAGCTTTGCACTCGGAATCGGCACCCAGAACACCCAGGGCGACTGGCTGGAGATCTACTATCCGGCGCCCCTGCTCGACCCCGACGATAGCCTGGTGGCGGCCGCCGCCAAGGCCCTGGACGCCCCCGCCGGCAAGGCCGCGGTGAGCTTCCTGCCCGAGCAATGCGCCGCCCTGGCCAGCGCCCTGCGCGACGCCGGTCATGCCGACCAGGCCGAGCTGGCCGAGGCCTTCGCCGCCAGCACTCGCCCGCTGGTGGCGATGTTCCTGGCCGAGGATAGCGCCCCGGAGTCCGCCCCCGAGGTCTACCTCAAGCTGCACCTGCTCTCCCATCGCCTGGTCAAGCCCCACGGCCTGGACCTCACCGGCATGTTCGGCCTGCTGCGCAACGTGGCCTGGAGCAGCGAGGGCGCCATCGATATCGAGGAACTGCCGGCCCGCCGTCTCAAGGCGCGCCTGGAGGGGCGCCCCCTCTCGGTGGACTGCGTCGACAAGTTCCCCAAGATGACCGACTACGTGGTACCCGGCGGCGTGCGCATCGCCGACACCGCCCGGGTGCGCTTGGGCGCCTACCTGGGCGAGGGCACCACCGTGATGCACGAGGGCTTCGTCAACTTCAATGCCGGCACCGAAGGCCCCGGCATGATCGAGGGGCGTATCTCCGCCGGCGTCATGGTCGGCAAGGGCTCCGACCTGGGCGGCGGCTGCTCCACCATGGGCACCCTCTCCGGCGGCGGCAATATCGTCATCAAGGTGGGCGAGGGCTGCCTGATCGGCGCCAATGCCGGTATCGGCATCCCCCTGGGCGATCGCTGCACCGTGGAGGCGGGCCTCTATATCACCGCCGGCGCCAAGGTGGCGGTGCTCGACGACCAGGGCCAGGAGGTCCAGACCGTGGCCGCCCGCGAGCTGGCCGGCCAGGATGACCTGCTGCTGCGTCGCAACTCGGTCAATGGCCGCATCGAGTGCCTGACCAACAAGAGTGCCATCGCCCTCAACGAAGCGCTGCACGCCCACAACTAAGCGTCTCCGGGCCCGCCTCGGCGGGCCCGGTCGTCTTCCCGACCAGGAATGCCCATGTCCGCCAGCCCCACCCCCGCCGACCTCTCCCCCACCCTCGACCTCGCCATGGAGCTGATGCGGCGCCCCTCGGTGACCCCCGATGACGCCGGCTGCCAGGCGCTGATGATCGAGCGCCTGGAGCGCCTCGGCTTCCATATCGAGTCGCTGCCCTTCGGCGATGTGGAGAACTTCTGGGCGGTGCGCGGCCACCACGGTCCGGTGCTGGCCTTCGCCGGCCATACCGATGTGGTGCCCAGCGGCCCGGAGATTCATTGGCAGCACCCCCCCTTCGAGCCCTGCATCGATGATGAGGGCATGCTCTGGGGGCGGGGCGCCGCCGACATGAAGGGCAGCCTGGCGGCCATGGTCACCGCGGTGGAGCGCTTCGTGGCCGCCCACCCGGAGCACCATGGCAAGATCGCCTTCCTGATCACCTCCGACGAGGAGGGTCCCGCCGTCGACGGCACCCGAGCCGTGGTGGCGCATCTGCGCGAGGCCCACGAGCGCCTCGACTACTGCATCGTCGGCGAACCCTCCTCCACCGAGGAGCTCGCCGACGTGATCAAGAACGGGCGTCGCGGCTCCCTGGGTGGCGTGCTGCATATCAAGGGCAAGCAGGGTCATGTGGCCTACCCCCACCTGGCTCGCAACCCCATCCACGAAGCGGCGCCGGCCCTGGATGTCCTGGCCAGGGAGCACTGGGACGACGGCAACGCCTTCTTCCCGGCCACCAGCTTCCAGATCTCCAATATCCGTTCCGGCACCGGTGCCACCAACGTGATCCCCGGCGAGCTGGAGGTGGTGTTCAACTTCCGCTACTCCACCGAAGTGACTCACGAGCAGCTGCGGGAGCGCACCGAGGCGATCCTCGCCGCCCAGGGCCTCGACTTCCATATCGACTGGACCCTTAACGGTGAACCCTTCCTCACCGCCGAGGGCGAACTGGTGGAGGCCGCGGTGGATGGCGTCGAGGCGGTGCTGGGGCGGCGCCCCGAGCTCTCCACCGCCGGCGGTACCTCGGACGGCCGCTTTATCGCCACCCTGGGAACCCAGGTGGTGGAGCTGGGGCCCCTGAATGCCACCATCCACCAGGTCAACGAGCGCATTCGCGCCGCCGACCTGGATACCCTGAGTCAGATCTACGAGGCGATCCTCGAACGTCTCTTCATTAACGCCTGAGGCGACCATGGATCATTATCCAGATATCGAAATCTACCTGGCCGAAGCCGACCGCGAACGCCTCGACGCCTGGCTGGGGGAGCGTCTCGATGCCCCGCCCCTGGCCCCCGCGGGTCGTGGCAAGTGGCGCACCCGGGGGCGTTGTCAGGGCGACTGCGTGCCGGTGCTGCTGGTGGAAAAGGCCGCCGACGGCTTCGCCAGCCTGTGGTTCGACAGCCCCGCCACCCCCTGGGCGGATGACCGCGCCTGCGCCCGGGAGGCCGCCGACGCCCTCGGCTGCGAGGTGCGCTGCTCCCTGGGCGGCTGGCAGCCCGGCGACGACCCGGATCGCTTCTGGCGGGTGCGCCCCGGCCAGGAGGGGGAGGTCTTCCACTGGCCCGACTCCGGCCAGTGAGCGATGCCCTACCCCGGATACGACAATGCCCCGCCGAGGCGGGGCATTGTGTTTGAGACCCTGGGAAGGGTGCCAGATAAAACGCGCCGAGCGATGGCCAGGCGCTTCGATTCAAGTAATCACGGTGACATCGTCGGCCTGCAGCCCCCGCTCATTCTCGATCACCTGGTAACGCACCTTCTGGCCCTCGGCCAGGGTCCGGTGTCCCTTGCCGCGGATGGCCCGGAAGTGCACGAAGACATCCTGGCCGTTGCCGCGGGTGATAAAGCCGTAACCCTTGTTGACGTTAAACCACTTCACCTCACCGATCTCGCGATCGTCGGCCTCTACCTCGGCCAGGGTCGCCAGCCGGGGCGTCAGCAGGTTGACCGCCAGGGTCGCCACCAGCAGCGAGAGGAAGACCGCGGCGGCCGCCGCCAGGTAGGTGGCCGCCACCTCGCCGGAGGCGAGCAGCTCGCCGAGCAGGGCCGCCAGCTCGGCATTGGCCTGGGCCACCAACACGGCCACCAGCAGCGGGGCCGGAGTGGCGAGCAGCAGGCTGATCAGGCTACAACGAAGTAATACCTTTTGATTCATGGACCTCGACTTCTCTTGTTATGAAGACAGTAAAAGCGCCAGCACGGCGGCGACGAGAAGCGGTGTTCGGTAACAACCACGATGGAAGGTGCCGCTATGCATGACGAGACAGACCCGAGCGATTCTAGCACGTCAAATCCAGGCCCGCTCGCCCGGCTGGAGACACGCCTGGAGGCCCTGGAAAGCCGCATCGCCTACCAGGAGCACTGGCTGGAAACCCTGGATGGGGCGGTGGCCGACAAGGAGCACCGGCTGGACCAGCTGGAGCGCCTGAGCCAGCTGATGCAGGCCCGGCTGCGGGAGCAGCACCGCACCCTGCAGGAGCAGGAGGACGGCGGCTATTCCCCCGCGGACGAGGTGCCGCCGCACTACTAACAGCTTCGCGGAAGCTTGGAAGCCAGCCTAATGTTAATCGCCCCCATGGCCTTGCCATGGGGGCGATTTTTCTTCCAGCTTCAAGCTCCGGGCGCAGCCCGATCAGAGCTCGTCGAGGAAGCGCTCGGCGTCGAGGGCGGCCATGCAGCCGGTGCCGGCGGAGGTGACCGCCTGGCGGTAGACATGGTCCATCACGTCGCCGGCGGCGAAGACGCCGGGCACGCTGGTGGCGGTGGCATTGCCGTCGAGGCCCGACTTGACCTGGATATAGCCGTTGTTCATCTCCAGTTGCCCCTCGAAGATGCCGGTGTTGGGGCTATGGCCGATGGCGATAAAGAGCCCCGGCGCCTGGATCTCCTTGGTGCTGCCATCCAGGGTGGACTGGATACGCACCCCGGTCACGCCGCTGTTGTCGCCCAGCACCTCGTCCAGGGTGTGGTTCCACTCCAGCACGATATTGCCGTTCGCGGCCTTCTCGAACAGCTTGTCCTGGAGGATCTTCTCGGCGCGCAGGCTATCGCGGCGGTGCACCAGGGTCACCTTGGCGGCGATATTGGAGAGGTAGAGCGCCTCCTCCACGGCGGTGTTGCCGCCGCCCACCACCACCACTTCCTGGTTACGGTAGAAGAAGCCGTCGCAGGTGGCGCAGGCGGAGACCCCCTGGCCCATGAACTTCTGCTCGGATTCGAGCCCCAGGTAGCGGGCGCTGGCGCCGGTGGCGATGATCAGGGCATCGCAGCTGTAGGTGCCGCTGTCGCCCTTGAGGGTAAAGGGGCGCTCGCCCAGGCTCACCTCGTTGATATGGTCGAACAGCACCTCGGTATCGAAGCGCTCGGCATGACGCTTCATGCGCTCCATCAGTTCCGGCCCCTGGACGCCGTTCTCGTCGCCGGGCCAGTTGTCCACGTCGGTGGTGGTGGTCAGCTGCCCCCCCGCCTGGATGCCGGTGATCAGCAGCGGCTTGAGGTTGGCACGGGCCGCATAGACGGCGGCGGTATAGCCGGCCGGGCCGGAACCGAGAATGATCAGGCGTTCATGGCGTACTTCGCTCATCGGAAACCTCGTCGCTTCATCAAAGGCGGGATGCTCTGGTCTGGGTCCTGACAGGGCACAGACCACAACACCGGCGGCATTGTAACATCGCCCAGAACGTAAAGAGGCGGCCCGCAGGCCGCCTCCTCACATCGGGGTCGCTTACAGGGCTTCTGCGTTAGCGCCCAGGTACTTGGCGACGCCTTCGGCGTCGGCCTGCATACCTTCTTTACCCTCTTCCCAGCCGGCCGGGCAGACTTCGCCGTGGGTCTGGTGGTGCTTGAGGGCCTTGACCATGCGCACCATCTCGTCGACGTTGCGGCCCAGCGGCAGGTTGTTGACCACCTGGTGCTGGACGACGCCGTCTTCGTCGATCAGGAAGGAGGCGCGCAGGGCAACGCCGGCTTCCGGATGCTCGATGCCGTAGGCCTGAGCGATGTCGTGCTTGACGTCGGCCACGATGGGGAAGCCGACTTCGCCGATGCCGCCGGCCTCCGGAGAGGTCTTGCGCCAGGCGTAGTGGGTGAACTGGGAGTCGATGGAGACACCGATCACCTCGACGCCCAGGTCACGGAAAGCGGCCAGACGGTTGTCGTGGGCGATGATTTCGGACGGGCACACGAAGGTGAAGTCCAGCGGCCAGAAGAACAGGACGCGGAGCTTGCCGTTGCTGTCGGAGAGCTTGAAGTTCTCGACGATCTCACCGTTACCCAGAACGGCTGCCGCTTCGAAATCAGGGGCTTGACGACCAACCAGTATGCTCATGCAAATCTCCTTAACGAGAGTGGGTGTTGCTGTCGTGAACTCGAACGGGGACTAGACTAAGGGGGGTGTCCCCATATGGCAATTTAATAAGCCCAATAGGACATATAGCCGGACCCTATCTGCGACCGATGACGACGCCATGACGACTCGGCGTCGTCCGACACCTCGGCGAGCGCAGCCCGCTTTCGGACATCGCCTAGACGACCTCGTCGTCCCGGCCCAGGGTCACCTCCACCGACTCCCCATCGGCGGCGGCGACCTCCACCCGAACCTGGATCGGCGCGCAACAGCGCGGGCAATCTTCCCAGGTCTGGTGACTGCCCTGACTGGCATCCACCAGCAGGTCGAAGGCGGTGCTACAGTAGGGACAGTGCACGGCCAGAGAATTCAGCATTTCTTCATGCATGCCAGGCTCCCCGCGCACCGCCGGGCGAGTGAAAAGATGGGGGCGATGCGCATTGCCTTCAAGTCTAGCCGCCCCTCGCCTTGAAGACGTCTTCCGTTATGCCCATGTGATACTCATGGATGCTCGACCCCCTCGACAAGGAGGAGCGCATGAACACGACCACGCCGAACTACCGGCAGACCCTGGACGCCGATGGCATCACCTATCACTACTACAGCCTGCCCAAGGCCGCCGAAGCACTGGGCGATATCGACCGCCTGCCCAAGACCCTGAAGATCCTCCTGGAGAACCAGTTGCGCTTCGCCGATGACGACAGCGTCTCGGCGGACGATATGCAGGCCCTGGTCGACTGGCAGCGCCAGGGCCGCTCCGATCGCGAGATCGGCTACCGCCCCGCCCGGGTACTGATGCAGGACTTCACCGGCGTGCCCGGGGTGGTGGACCTGGCCTCCATGCGCGCCGCGGTGGAGGCCCTTGGGGAAGACCCGGCACGCATCAACCCACTGTCGCCGGTGGACCTGGTCATCGACCACTCGGTGATGGTGGACAAGTTCGGCAACCTCACCGCCTTCAAGGACAACGTGGCCATCGAGATGGAGCGCAACCACGAGCGCTACGAGTTCCTGCGCTGGGGCCAGCAGGCCTTCGATAACTTCCGCGTGGTGCCGCCGGGCACCGGCATCTGCCATCAGGTCAACCTGGAGTACCTGGGCAGGACGGTGTGGACCAAGCAGGAGAACGGCAAGACCCTGGCCTATCCCGACACCCTGGTGGGCACCGACTCCCATACCACCATGATCAACGGCCTGGGCGTGCTGGGCTGGGGCGTGGGCGGCATCGAGGCCGAGGCGGCCATGCTCGGCCAGCCGGTCTCGATGCTGATCCCCGAGGTGATCGGCTTCAAGCTCACCGGCAGGCTCAAGGAAGGCATCACCGCCACCGACCTGGTGCTGACGGTCACCGAGATGCTGCGCAGCCACGGCGTGGTGGGCAAGTTCGTGGAGTTCTACGGCGACGGCCTCAAGGATTTGCCGCTGGCCGACCGCGCCACCATCGCCAATATGGCCCCGGAGTATGGCGCCACCTGCGGCTTCTTCCCGGTGGACGAGGAGACCCTCCACTACCTGCGCCTGACCGGCCGCGACGACGCCCAGCTGGCCCTGGTGGAGGCCTACTGCAAGGCCCAGGGGCTATGGCGGGAGCCCGGCGACGAGCCGATCTTCAGCGACACCCTGCACCTGGACATGGGCGAGGTGGAGGCCAGCCTGGCCGGGCCCAAGCGGCCCCAGGATCGCGTCGTCCTGCCCGAGGTGCCCGCGGCCTTCGCGCGTTTCATGCGCGACGATGGCAAGGCCCCGATCGAGGCCCCCGCCGACACCTCCAACGAGAACGGCAATCTCGCCTCGGAAGGCGGCCAGACCGCGGTGGGTATCGAGGACAGCTACGAGCACCACGACAGCCAGGAGATCGACCTGGATGGCAAGGCGTTCAAGCTCCACCCCGGCGCCGTGGTGATCGCCGCCATCACCTCCTGCACCAACACCTCCAATCCCAGCGTGATGATGGCCGCCGGCCTACTGGCCCGGAAGGCCCGGGAGAAGGGCCTGACCACCCAGCCCTGGGTGAAGACCTCCCTGGCGCCGGGCTCCAAGGTGGTCACCGATTACCTCGAGGCAGGCGGCTTCAGCGAGGACCTGGAGGCCCTGGGCTTCCACCTGGTGGGTTACGGCTGCACCACCTGCATCGGCAACTCCGGCCCCCTGGCGGAACCCATCGAGGAGGCCATCCAGGCCGGCGACCTGGCGGTGGCCTCGGTGCTCTCCGGCAACCGCAACTTCGAGGGCCGGGTGCACCCCTTGGTCAAGACCAACTGGCTCGCCTCGCCGCCCCTGGTGGTGGCCTATGCCCTGGCCGGCAATATGCGCCTCGACCTCAGCCGCGACCCGCTCGGCACCGGCAAGGATGGGAAGCCGATCTATCTCAAGGACCTATGGCCGAGCCAGGCGGAGATCGCCGAGGCCGTGGCCCAGGTCAACACCGCGATGTTCCACAAGGAGTACGCCGAGGTGTTCGACGGCGACGACGCCTGGCGGGCCATCGAGGTGCCCGAGAGCCGGGTCTACCAGTGGTCGACGGACTCCACCTATATCCAGCATCCGCCCTTCTTCGCGGGCATGGGACGCACCCCCGAGGCCATCGAGGACGTCGAGGGGGCGCATATCCTGGCCCTGCTGGGCGACTCGGTGACCACCGACCATATCTCCCCGGCCGGGGCCATCAAGCCCGACAGCCCCGCCGGGCGCTACCTGCAGCAGCGCGGGGTCAAGCCGGTGGATTTCAACTCCTACGGCTCGCGGCGCGGCAACCACGAGATCATGATGCGCGGCACCTTCGCCAATGTGCGCATCAGAAACGAGATGCTCGACGGCGTGGTGGGCGGCGAGACCCGCCATGTGCCCAGCGGCGAGCAGATGGCGATCTATGACGCCGCCATGAAATACCAGCAGGAGGGCACGCCGCTGGTGGTGATCGCCGGCAAGGAGTACGGCACCGGCTCCTCCCGCGACTGGGCCGCCAAGGGCACCCGGCTGCTCGGCGTGCGCGCGGTGCTGGCGGAGTCCTTCGAGCGCATCCACCGCTCCAACCTGATCGGCATGGGGGTGGTACCACTGCAGTTTCCCGAGGGCGAGAACCGCAAGAGCCTGGGCCTGACCGGCGACGAGCGGATCTCCATCGAGGGGCTCGGCGAGCTGAGCCCGGGCGGCAGGGTCAGGGTGACCATCGCCTCCGACAAGGGCGAGAAGCGCATCGAGGCGCTGTGCCGTATCGATACCGCCAACGAACTGGAGTACTACCGCCACGGCGGCATCCTCCACTATGTGCTGCGCAAGATGATTGGTTCGGCCTGACGGCTCGACCAGTTTCCTAACGCAGCCGGCCCCGCCAAATGGCGGGGCCGGCTGCGTTGCGCCGTCGCCCTCCTTAGAAGGCCCGGCGGCGGTACTCGCGATAGCGGGGGTACCAGAAGTTGGCCTCGATGGCCGCCCTGAGGGTCTCGTCATCGCTGCGCAGCGCCACGCCTTCGGCCTGGGCCCGCTTGGCCACGTCGAAGGCGATGGCCAGGCTGACCTCGCGGATCTCCGACAGGGACGGCAGCAGGGCGCCCTTGCCCTCCTTGACCATGGGGGCGCTCTTGGCCAGGGCATTGGAGGCGGCCATCAGCATGCCGTCGGTGATTCGGCTGGCCCCGACGGCGATCGCCCCCAGGCCGATGCCGGGGAAAATATAAGCGTTATTGCACTGAGCGATGGGGTAGGTCTGCCCCTCGAGTTCCACCGGCGCGAAGGGGCTGCCGGTGGCCACCAGGGCCTGCCCCTTCGTCCAGGTCAGCACCTCCTCGGGGGTCGCCTCCACCTTGGAGGTGGGGTTGGAGAGCGGCATCACCAGGGGCTGCGCGCAGCCGGCGTGCAGCCCCTCGATCACCTCCCGGGTAAAGAGGCCGCGCTGGCCGGAGACCCCGATCAGCACCGTGGGCCTGGCCTGGGTGATCACCCCCAGCAGGCTGGTATCGGCGAAATCGGCGGCATCGTGGGCCAGGCGCGCCTGGAAGTCGTGCAGCCCGCTCATGTCCCGGGTCAGCAGGCCGTGGCGATCCACCATGAAGATTCGCGCCCGGGCCTCGGCCTCGGCGAGGCCCTCGCTCTGCATGGCCAGCACGATCTGCTCGGCGATGCCGCAGCCGGCGGAGCCGGCGCCCACGAAGGCGACCCGTTGCTCGCTGACCTTCTCGCCCTTCGCCTTGCAGGCGGCCAGCAGGGTCCCCACGCAGACCGCGGCGGTGCCCTGGATATCGTCGTTGAAGCAGCACAGCTCGTCGCGATAGCGCTCCAGCAGCGGCATGGCATTGGTCTGGGCGAAGTCCTCGAACTGCAGCAGCACCTTGGGCCAGCGGCGTTTCACCGCGGCGATAAAGTCGGCGATAAAGGCGTCGTACTCGGCCTGGGAGACCCGCGGATGGCGCCAGCCCATGTACATGGGGTCGTCGAGGAGCTGCTGGTTGTTGGTGCCCACGTCCAGGGTGATGGGCAGGGTATAGGCGGGGCTGATGCCGCCACAGGCGGTGTAGAGGGAGAGCTTACCGATGGGGATGCCCATGCCACCGATGCCCTGATCGCCGAGGCCCAGGATACGCTCGCCATCGGTGACCACGATCACCTTGACGTTGTCCTTGGTGGCGCTGCGCAGCATGTCATCCATATGCTCGCGATCCGGGTAGCCGATAAAGAGCCCCCGGTGGTTGCGATAGATATTGGAGAACTCTTCGCAGGCCTCGCCCACCGTGGGGGTATAGATGATCGGCAGCATCTCCTCCAGGTGCTCCTCCAGCAACCGGAAGAAGAGGGTCTCGTTGTCGTCCTGGATGGCGCGCAAATAGATATGCCGGTCCAGGTTGGTCTGGCACTGCCGATACTGGCGGTAGGCTCGCTCCGCCTGCTCCTCGATGGACTCCACGTTCTGCGGCAGGAGCCCCACCAGATTGAAGGCGATGCGCTCCTGGAGGGTAAAGGCACTGCCCTTGTTGAGCAGCGGCATTTCCAGAAGCGAAGGGCCGGCATAGGGTACATAGAGGGGACGCTTGGTATCGTTCATCTCTCGTCTCGCGCTGTTCTGTATGGGGTCGTGGGCCGTTTGGCGCTCTGCCGGCGCCTTCTCTGCTGGCTGCGAGCTTAGCATGTCCGTATACAAAATCACCCACCCGGGCCGGGCGGCTCGGATGGGTGAGACGGGCCCTTCGGGGGCCGGGTGGCAGTGTGCGAGGCGTCCTAGACGAAGCGTCCCAGCCCCATCGCCTGACGCAGGCGATCCATGGTGGGCGCCGCCTCGGCCCGGGCCCGCTCGGCGCCCTTCATCAGCACCGACTCGATATGGCCGGGGTCCTCCATCAGCGCCTGATAGCGCTCCCGGGGCTCGCGAAGCTGCTCGTTGAGGTACTCGAAGAGGCGGTTCTTGGCGTCACCCCAGCCGATGCCATTGGCATACTCCTGGCGCATCGCCTCGGCCTCCTCGGCGCTGGCGAAGGCGGAGTAGATCTGGAACAGGGTGCAGGTGTCCGGATCCTTGGGCTCGCCGGGCTCCAGGGAGTTGGTCTTGATCTTGCGCACCAGCTTGAGCAGCTTCTTCTCGGCAACGAACAGCGGGATGGTGTTGTTGTAGCTCTTGGACATCTTGCGACCGTCCAGGCCATTGAGTACCGCCACCTTGTCGTCCACCACCGCCTCGGGGAGGGTGAAGAAGTTGTCCTTGAAGAGGTGGTTGAAGCGCCCGGCCATGTCCCGGGCCATCTCGATATGCTGGATCTGGTCGCGGCCCACCGGCACCTTGTTGGCGTTGAACATCAGGATGTCCGCGGCCATCAGCACCGGATAGCCGAACAGCCCCATGGTGATGCCCTTGTCCGGATCCTGGTTGCCGGCCTCTTCGTTCTCGGCCACCGCCGCCTTGTAGGCGTGGGCGCGGTTCATCAGCCCCTTGGCGCAGACGCAGGAGAGCATCCAGGTCAGCTCGGGAATCTCGGGAATATCCGACTGGCGATAGAAGATGGCGTTATCGGTATCCAGGCCCAGGGCCAGCCAGGTGGCGGCGATCTCCCGCCGTGACTCCTGCACCCGCTTGGGATCCTGACACTTGATCAGGGCGTGGAAGTCGGCGAGGAAGTAGTAGGACTGCACGTTGGGGTCCTGGCTCGCCGCGATGGCCGGGCGGATGGCCCCCACATAGTTGCCGAGGTGGGGCGTGCCGGTGGTGGTGATACCGGTAAGAACGCGTGTCTTGGTCATGAAATCGATGGGCTCTGTCGGGATCGTTGACGAATGGGCCCATCTTAACGCGGCGCCCCGATCAAGGCGACCGGGGCGCCGACCGCATCCTGGTTTAGCCGACCACGGAAGCGGGGTCGATGCTCTCCAGGCCGAAGGCCTCGGCCACGGCGGCATAGGTGACCCGGCCCTGGTGCACGTTGAGCCCCGGCAGGAAGTGGGGGTCGTCGGCCAGGGCCCGCTGCCAGCCCTTGTCGGCCAGGGCGATCACGAAGGGCAGGGTGGCATTGGTCAGCGCCTGGGTGGAGGTGCGCGCCACCGCCCCGGGCATATTGGCCACGCAGTAGTGGACGACCTCGTCCACCACATAGGTGGGCTCGGCATGGGTGGTGGGTCGACTGGTCTCGAAGCAGCCGCCCTGGTCGATGGCCACGTCCACCAGCACGCTGCCCGGCCTCATGTCGGCCAGCATGGCGCGGGTGATCAGCTTGGGGGCGGCGGCGCCGGGGATCAGCACGGCGCCGACGATCAGGTCGGACTCGCGCACCACCTCGTCGATGGCGTCGGCGGTGGAGAAGACCGTCTTCATGCGTCCCTGGTAGCGATCGTCCAGGGTCTCCAGGCGCGGAATCGACTTGTCCAGCACCGTCACCTCGGCGCCCAGCCCCAGCGCCATGCGGGCGGCATTCTCGCCCACCACGCCGCCGCCGATCACCGCCACCCTCGCCGGGGCCACCCCGGGCACCCCCGGCAGCAGGATGCCGGCACCGCCCTGGGCCTTCTCCAGGCTATGGGCGCCGGCCTGGATGGCCATGCGCCCGGCCACGGTGCTCATGGGCGCCAGCAGCGGCAGGCCGCCCTGACGATCGGTGATGGTTTCATAAGCGATGCAGGTGGCGCCGCTTTGCATCAGCCCCCGGGTCAGAGCCTCCTCGGCGGCCAGGTGCAGATAGGTGAAGAGGGTCTGGCCGGCGCTCAGGCGTTCCACCTCCTCGGGCTGGGGCTCCTTGACCTTGAGGATCAACTCGGCCTCGGCCCAGAGCCTGGCCACCTCGGCTTCCAGCTCGGCCCCGGCGGCCCGGTAGTCGGCATCGGGGAAGCCGGCCCCCTCCCCGGCCCCGGCCTGTACCGTCACCCGATGCCCCCGGGCCACCAGCTCGCGAGCCCCGGTGGGGGTCAGGGCCACCCGGTATTCGTGGTTCTTGATCTCCTTGGGAATGGCGATCTTCATGGCACCTCCTGATCAACATCGGTGACTGGCGTGAGATCATGCTCTCATTACAGCACAGCCATGCCATCACGATAGTTCCACGGAGATATTCAGCAATATCTCCGGAATCACAGGACTGACACAGAAGGTTCGTCCGAAATCATGGCGCCTCACAGACCAGGGCGGCGCCGTAGCGCTCGCGGAAGGCCGTCGGCAGGCGCCGGGGGCGTCCGCTGGAGAGCTCGATACAGGCGAAGCGGGTGCGGGCCCGCAGCAGGGTCCGGTCATCGGTGGGGCGGCGCAGCTGGAAGCGCCGGGTCAGGGTCAGGCGACCGTCGCTGGCGACGATCCAGGTGGCCAACGCCAGGCGCTCGCCCGCGAAGGCCGGGGCCAGGTAGTCGATCTCGTGACGGTGCACCGCCATGCCGCGATCCAGGGCCCGGTAGTCCTCCAGGGTCAAGCCCAGGGAGGCGGAGTGGGCCCAGCTGACCTTCTCGATCCAGCGCAGGTACTCGGCGTTGTTGACGTGGCCATACTCGTCGATGGCGGCGGCCTCCACCTCGAGCTCGAGGATAAAGGGCCCGGTCAGGTCCCAGCTCATCTCTGGCCTCCTTCCCTGGGGGTGCCACACTTCCAGCAGGTATCGAAGACGCCCTCCAGATGCTCGCCGCAGCCCGGGCAGTGCCAGGCGGGACGGCGTGAGGTGCCCTCCAGGGCGTCACGAATCAGCGCCTCGGCCCGGGCGGCATTATGGGGCGCCACCCAGACCTCCGGCTCGCACTCCCCCAGGGGCAGCTCGCCGGCGCCGCCGCCCAGGGTCATATTGCGCAGCTCCGCGGGGATGCCGGCGGCCTCCAGCAGGTTATGCAGATGGCTCACCAGCAGCGCATTGCTATGGGCAAAGACCCGCACATAGGAGGGTGCCGTCATCGAACCTCAGTCCCGGAAGACCCGGACGCCCAGGGCCTTGAGGTAGCTGGTTTCCGGAATCGCCGGATGCACCGGGTGATCCGGCCCCTGATGGCCCTGGTAGATCACCTGGCCGTGGCGGTCCTGGTGACGCACCGCCCCGCGCACCACCTCCACCAGCCGCTCGGGGGCCAGGTGCATGGAGCAGGAGGCGGAGAGCAGCAGGCCGTCGCGGCCCAGCAGGCGCATCGCCTCGCGGTTGAGCCGCGAGTAGGCCCGCTCGCCGTTGGGGATATCCTTGCGCTTCTTGATAAAGGCGGGCGGGTCGAGAATCACCACGTCGAACTGCTCGCCATCGGCCTTGAGGGCGGCCAGGGCCTCGAAGGCATCGCCCTCGCCCACCGCCACCTGGTCGGTCAGGCCATTGAGGGCGGCGTTCTCGGCGACCCGCTCCAGGGCCTGGGCGGAGGCATCCACGCAGAGCACCTCGCTGGCGCCATGGGCCGCGGCCTGCACGCCCCAGCCGCCCACATAGCTGAACAGGTCGAGCACCCGCTTGCCGGCCACCAGGCCATTGAGCCAGGCGCGGTTGCTGCGGTGATCATAGAACCAGCCGGTCTTCTGGCCATCCAGCACCGGCGCCACGAAGCGCACGCCGTTCTCCTCCAGCAGCACCTGGTCGGGCAGCTCGCCGTGGACGACCTCCACCTGGGCCTCGAGCTGCTCCTGGCGACGCCCGGAGGAGTCGTTCTTGAAGACGATGGCCCGCGGCGAGAGGACCTTGTCCAGGGCCGCCACCACTTCCTCGGCGAGGCGCTCCATGCCCAGGGTGTTGAGCTGCACCACCAGCACATCGTCGAAGCGATCCACCACCAGGCCCGGCAGCAGGTCGCCCTCGCCGTGAACCAGGCGATAGAAGGGCTTGGCATAGAGGCGCTCGCGCAGGCCCAGGGCCTGCTTGAAGCGATGCACCAGCAGGGAGCGGTCGAGGCGGACCTCGGCGTCCCGGGAGACCACCCGGGCGCAGATCAGCGAGTGGGGGTTCACGTAGGCGATCCCCATGGCCTTGCCATTGGCCGCCTCGATCACCGCCTGGGCGCCGGGCTCGATGCCCTTGAGGGGCGTGGCCTCGATATCGATCTCGTTAGAGTAGAGCCACAGGTGGCCCGCCTTGAGGCGGCGGTCGGCATTCTTCTTCAGGCGCAGGCGTTCGGTCACGGGGCTCTCCGTCAAGCAGACGTTTGGTTCATAGGGGCATTGTACCCCAGGAGGGGCCGTCAAGCGGCCCCGAATCAGTGTTGGCAGGCGGCGCAGTAGACGCTGGCCCGCTGCCCCAGGGTCACCAGGCGCAGCTCGGCGCCGCAGCGTTGGCAGGGCTGGCCATCACGTCCATAGACGTTGAGGCGCTGGGCGAAGTAGCCCGGCTCGCCGGTGCCGCTAACGAAGTCGCGCAGGGTGGTACCGCCCTGGGTGATGGCGGCGGCGAGCACCTCGCGCACCGCCGTGGCCAGGCGCTCATAGCGCTCGAGCGAGATACGCCCGGCGGCGCGCCGCGGGTCGATACCGGCCAGGAAGAGTGCCTCGCTAGCGTAAATATTGCCCACGCCCACCACCACGGCATTGTCCATCAGGAAGGGTTTCACGCCCAGGCGACGCCCTCGTGACAGTCGATAGAGGCGCGCCCCATCGAAGGCCTCGGAGAGGGGCTCCGGTCCCAGGCGCGCCAGGCGCGGGTCGCTCTCGGGGCTCCCCTGGAGCCAATCGACGAAACCGAAGCGACGCGGGTCGTGGTAGCGCAGCACGCCGCCATCGTCGAGCACCAGGTCGATATGGTCGTGCTTGCGGGGCAGCTCGCCGAGGCGGACGATACGCAGGCTGCCGGACATGCCCAGGTGCCAGATCAGGCTACGAGCCTCATCCGCCAGCGGCATCAGCAGGTACTTGGCGCGGCGCCCCAGGGCGCCGATACGCGCCCCCACCAGGGCATTCTCCAGCCCCTCGGGCACCGGGGTGCGCAGGCGCCGCTCGCGCACCCGCACCTCGCGGATCTCGCGACCTTCGACATAAGGAGCAATCCCTCGCCGCGTCGTCTCGACCTCGGGCAATTCCGGCATTTCTCGATCGCCTCCTTATCGGCTGATGGCTAGCGGCCTGCGGAGGGGCGCGAGCCTCGCGCCCCTCCCTCTCTATCATGCGGCGCGATTCCCCGCCGCGTCGTCTCGACCTCGGGCAATTCCGGCATCTGGCGCCTCCTCGCTGCCTGTCAGATACGCAAGAACCCGGTCGTGACCGGGTTCTCGGGGCAGGCCGACTCGCCTGCGGTGGAAGCGATCAAGACTTACTTGATCTTGGCTTCCTTGTACATCACGTGCTTGCGGACGACCGGATCGTACTTCTTGAATTCGAGCTTGTCCGGAGTGTTCCGCTTGTTCTTGTTGGTGGTGTAGAAGTGGCCGGTACCGGCGCTGGACACCAACTTGATCTTGTCACGCATGACAGCTTCTCCCAGGAGTTAAGACTTAGATGCTTTCACCGCGCTTGCGGATATCGCCGAGCACCGCTTCGATGCCCTTCTTGTCGATGATGCGCATGCCTTTGGAGGAGACGCGCAGCTTGACGAAGCGCTTCTCGGACTCCACCCAGAAACGGTGGCTGTGCAGGTTCGGCAAGAAACGACGACGGGTCTTGCGCTGGGAGTGTGAAACGTTATTACCAGTCACCGGGCGCTTGCCGGTAACCTGACATACTTTGGACATGGGAGCCTCCAACCGCGTGGCGAGTTGTTCAAAACCTGTCGGGCAAACCGGGAAGGGCGAACGGCAGGTCACCGCCTCATGCCCCCTACATTTAACCCAAGGGAATTCAAAGGCTGCACTTTATACCAGACGCGGCAAGACACGGCAAGCGCCGTGCGTTGTTCCGCCCCGGGCGGCAGCTCGGGATTCGCACTCGGAGCCGGCAGTTGCCGGCAAAATTGTCGGGGACAGCGAGGCCATCGAGGCGCCATCCTACCCCAAGCGGGGCGGGCGTTCCAGCGTTACAGCCAGCCCCGCTCGGCGAAGGAGACCACCTCGGCATCGCCCACCACGAAATGGTCCAGCACGCGGATCTCGAAGAGTTCCAGGGCCGCCTTGAGACGCTCGGTGATACGCCGGTCCGCGTCGCTGGGCTCGGCCACCCCCGAGGGGTGGTTATGGGCGAAGATCAGCGCCCCGGCGCCCAGTTCCAGGGCGCGCCTGGCCACCTCCCGGGGATAGACGGAGGCGCTGTCGAGGGTGCCGCGGAACAGCGACTCGAAGCGGATCACCCGGTGCTGGCTGTCCAGGAAGAGGGCCGCGAACTCCTCATGGCCCAGGTGGCGCAGCCGCGAGGCAAGATAGGCACGCACCAGGGTCGGCGAGGTCAGGGCCGCCTCCCGAGCCAGTTGGCTGGCCAGATGCCGCCGGGAGAGCTCCAGGGTGGCCTGGAGCTGCACGAATTTGGCCATGCCCAGGCCCCGCTCGGCGCAGAAGCGCGCCTGATCGGCCTCCAGCAGCGAGCGCAGGCCGCCGAAGGCGCTCAGCAGGTCCCGGGCCAGGTCCACCGCCGAGCGCCCCTGCACCCCCACCCGCAGGAAGATCGCCAGCAGCTCCGCGTCCGACAGCGCCTCGGGCCCCAGCGCCAGGAGTTTTTCCCGGGGGCGCTCCCCCTCCGGCCAGTCACGAATCGACATAAAGGTGCCTCCTTGCACGGCCTGGACCTCCTCCCAGTGTAGGCACCATAACTACGCAAGGCGGGGCGCCGGTGGTAAGGTAGGCGCCTGGATTTTTCGTGCGGATACCGCCATGTCTTCACTCCCCGGCACTCCCCTCGCCGGCCGTCGCGTCCTGCTGGGCATCAGCGCCGGCATCGCCGCCTACAAGAGCGCCCACCTGGCCCGCCTGCTGAAGAAGGCCGGCGCCGAGGTGCGCGTGGTCATGACCGAGGGCGCCCAGGCCTTTATTACGCCCCTGACCCTCCAGGCCCTGACCGGCGAGCCGGTGCGCACCTCATTGCTCGACCCCGAGGCCGAGGCGGGCATGGGCCATATCGAGCTGGCCAAGTGGGCCGAGCTGATCCTGATCGCCCCGGCCACCGCCGACCTGATGGCGCGCCTGGCCCAGGGCATGGCGGATGACCTGCTCACCACCCTGTGCCTGGCCAGCGAGGCCGAGCGAGTGATGGCCCCGGCCATGAACCAGGCCATGTGGCGCCACCCGGCGACCCAACGCAACGCCCTGCGCCTGCAGGCCGACGGCTGGCGCCTGCTGGGCCCGGACGCCGGCGATCAGGCCTGCGGTGACGTGGGGCCGGGGCGCATGCTGGAGCCGGAGGAGATCATCGCCGACCTGGAGGCGGCCAGGAACCAGCCCGCCGCCGGGCGCCATGTGGTGATCACCGCCGGTCCCACCCGTGAGCCCCTGGACCCGGTGCGCTACCTCTCCAACCACAGCTCCGGCAAGATGGGCTACGCCCTGGCCGAGGCCGCCGCGGCCCTGGGCGCCAAGGTCACCCTGATCAGCGGCCCGGTCACCCTGGCCACCCCCGCCGGGGTCGAGCGCCTCGACGTGGAGAGCGCCGCCGAGATGCATTACGCCGCCCAGCGCCTGGCCGGCGAGTGCGACCTCTTTATCGGCTGCGCGGCGGTAGCGGACTACCGCGCCGAGCAGGTGGCCGAGCACAAGATCAAGAAGACCGATGAAAACGACGGCCTGACCCTCAGGTTGGTCAAGAACCCGGATATCATCGCCGCCGTGGCGGCCCGCGCCGACCGCCCCTATGTGGTGGGCTTCGCCGCCGAGACCCGCGATGTGGAGCGCTACGCCCGGGACAAGCTGACCCGCAAGAAGCTCGACATGGTGGTGGCCAACGACGTCTCCCGGGCCGGCCTCGGCTTCGGCGCCGATGACAACGCCGCCCTGCTGCTGTGGCGCCAGGGCAACCGGGAGGCCCGCCGCGAGCTGCCGGCCCAATCCAAGCGCGACCTGGCCCGGGCGATCCTCGAGACCGCCCTGGACGCCCAGGCGGCGCCTCCGACCTCCCCTCGATAAGCACAGGTTTGCCCATGACCCATCACGCTTCCCGCCCGCGCCTGGCGGTCAAGATCCTCGACGAGCGCGTCCGCGAGTTCGGCCTGCCCCACTACGCCACCGGCGGCTCCGCGGGCATGGACCTGCGCGCCCTGCTCGATGCCCCCCTGAGCCTGGCCCCCGGCGAGTGCCAGCTGGTGCGCACCGGCCTGGCCATCCATATCGCCGACCCGGGCCTGGCCGGGGTGATCCTGCCCCGCTCCGGCCTGGGCCATAAGCACGGCATCGTGCTGGGCAACCTGGTGGGGCTGATCGACTCCGACTACCAGGGCGAGCTGATGATCTCGGTATGGAACCGCGGCCAGGCCGACTTCACCCTGGAGCCCTTCGAGCGCCTGGCCCAGTACGTGCTGGTGCCGGTGGTGCAGGCCGAGCTCGAGGTGGTCGACGACTTCGCCGCCAGCGACCGCGGCACCGGCGGTTTCGGTAGCTCCGGTCGTCGCTGAACGCCTCCCCGTTAGCCAAGGAAACGCCCCATGACCCAGGTCCCCGCCTCCATCTTCCGCGCCTACGATATCCGCGGCATCGTCGACGACAGCCTCACCGAGGTCAATGTGACCCGCATCGGCCAGGCCATCGGCAGCGAGGCCCGTGCCCGCGACGAGACCACCCTGGTGGTGGCCCGGGATGGCCGCCTCTCCGGGCCGCGCCTGCAGGCCGCCCTGATGCGGGGCCTGACCCAGGCCGGCTGCGACGTCATCGATATCGGCATGGTGCCCACCCCGGTGCTCTACTACGCCACCCATGTGCTGGAAGGCACTGCCTCCGGGGTGATGGTCACCGGCAGCCACAATCCGCCGGACTATAACGGCTTCAAGATCGTGCTGGGCGGCGAGACCCTCTCCGGCGAGGCGATCACCGCCCTGCATACCCGCCTCGCGACCGGCGAGCTGAGCGAGGGCCAGGGCCGCATCCGGCAAGAGGACGTGCGCGAGGCCTATCTGGCGCGCATCCTCGGCGATATCCGCGTCGAGCGCCCCCTCAAGGCGGTGGTGGACTGCGGCAACGGCGTGGCCGGTGAGCTGGGGCCGCAACTGATCGAACGCCTGGGGGTGGAGACGATCCCGCTCTATGCGGAGATCGATGGCACCTTCCCCAACCACCACCCGGACCCCGGCAAGCCGGAGAACCTGGTGGACCTGATCCGCAGCGTGCGGGAGAGCGGCGCTGATATCGGCCTGGCCTTCGACGGCGACGGCGACCGCCTGGGCGTGGTCACCCCCGCCGGCGAGCTGATCTACCCGGATCGGCTGATGATGGCCTTCGCCGAGGCGATGCTCGAGGAGACCCCCGGCGCCCGGGTGATCTTCGACGTGAAGTGCACCGGCAACCTGGCCAGGGTGATCGAGGCCGCCGGCGGCACCCCGGAGATGTGGCGCACCGGCCACTCCCTGATCAAGGCGCGCATGAAGGAGACCGGTGCGGCGCTTGCCGGCGAGATGAGCGGCCATATCTTCTTCCAGCAGCGCTGGTACGGCTTCGATGACGGCCTCTACGGCGCCGCCCGCCTGCTGGAGCTGCTCTCCCGCCAGGCCGCCGACGCCGATGCCTTCTTCTCCCGCTACCCCCAGGACCTGGGCACCCCGGAGCTCAATATCGGCGTCACCGACGAGAACAAGTTCGCCCTGGTGAGCCAGCTGGCCCGGGAAGGCGACTTCGGCGACGACGGCGTCAAGACCACCCTGGACGGCATCCGCGTCGACTACCCGGACGGCTGGGGGCTGTGCCGCGCCTCCAATACCACGCCGGTGCTGGTACTGCGCTTCGAGGGCAAGAACCAGGCGGCGCTGGCGCGTATCCAGGCGCGCTTCGGCGCGGCCCTGAAGGCCATCGCCCCGGAGCTGGCCCTGCCCTTCTGAATCACCACGATCGACACCAAGGACACGCCCATGACCGACCAACAGACCCGCGATCCCCAGCTCACCGTGGAGGTGCTCTCCGAGGCGCTGCCCTATATCCAGCGCTTCTCCGGCAAGACGGTGGTGGTCAAGTACGGCGGCAACGCCATGACCGAGGACACCCTGATCGACTCCTTCGCCCGGGACATGGTGCTGCTCAAGGAGGTGGGCATCAATCCGGTGGTGGTCCACGGTGGCGGCCCCCAGATCGGCGACCTGCTGGCCAAGCTCAATATCGAGTCGCGCTTCGTCAACGGCATGCGGGTCACCGATGCCGAGACCATGGACGTGGTGGAGATGGTACTCGGCGGCCTGGTCAACAAGGGCATCGTCAACCTGATCAACCAGTGCGGCGGCAAGGCCATCGGCCTGACCGGCAAGGACGGCAGCCAGATCCGCGCCCGCCAGCTCAAGGTGGAGCACCAGTCCCCGGAGATGACCGCCCCGGAGATCATCGATATCGGCCATGTGGGCGAGGTGGAGCATGTCTCCACCGACCTGATCGAGATGCTCGCCGAGCGTGATTTCATCCCGGTGATCGCCCCCATCGGGGTGGATGCCGAGGGCCACAGCTACAATATCAACGCCGACCTGGTGGCCGGCAAGGTGGCCGAGGCCCTGGGCGCCGAGAAGCTGATGCTGCTGACCAATGTGGCCGGCCTGATGAATGGCGAGGGCGAGGTGCTGACCGGCCTCTCCACCCAGGACGTGGATGCCCTGATCAGTGACGGCACCATCCACGGCGGCATGCTGCCGAAGATTCGCTGCGCCCTGGAGGCCGTCAAGGGCGGCGTGCAGAGCGCCCATATCATCGATGGCCGGGTGCCCCACGCGACCCTGCTGGAGATCTTTACCAATGCGGGGGTCGGCACGCAAATTCTCGACGCCGAGTGAGGCACGGCTGGGCGGCGCGATTTGCGCCGCCTCCCGGGCCTGATTAGGATGAGCCCATCGCACGGAATAATCAGAAGAAGCTCATGACGCAGGAAGCTACCAAGATCAATCGCCGCGAGCAGATCCTCCAGGCCCTGGCCCTGATGCTCGAAGAGGACAGCGGCAAGCGCATCACCATCGCCGCCCTGGCACGCCAGGTGGGCGTCTCCGAGGCGGCCCTCTACCGTCACTTTCCCAGCAAGGCGCGGATGTTCGAGGGGCTGATCGAGTTTATCGAGGAGAGCCTCTTCGCACGGATTCGCCGCATCCTCGACGAGACCCCGGAGGCCCTGCCCCGCTGCCAGCAGATCCTCACCCTGCTGCTGGGCTTCGCCGAGAAGAACCCCGGGTTGTCGCGGCTGCTGGGGGGCGACGCCCTGACCGGCGAGACCGCCCGGCTGCGGCTGCGCATGCACCAGTTGTTCGAGCGCCTGGAGACCCAGTTCAAGCAGATCCTCCGCGAGGCGGAGATCCACGAGGGGCGGCGCCCGGTGCTCGGTGCCAGCAGCGCCGCCAACCTGCTGCTCGCCCATGTGGAGGGTCGCATCAGCCAGTACGTGCGCAGCGACTTCCGGCGCCGCCCCACCGAGTTCTGGGAGGATCAGTGGCAACTGCTCTCCGCCGGCCTGCTGACCGAGGCGCGCCAGGCGCAGACGGCCTAAGGAAGACAGGAGCAAGGCTGCCCTCTCGGGCCGCATAAAACCAAGAACCCCCGCCGGCGTACCGGCGGGGGTTCTTGGTTTCAGGCGCCTTCGGCGCCAATCGCGCACTGAAGTGCGCTCCTACATTGATAGCGATCAGGCCACCAGGGCGTCGCCGATCTGCTGCTTGATCTTCTTCATGGCGTTCTTCTCCAGCTGGCGGATACGCTCGGCGGAGACACCATAGATATCGGCCAGGTCGTGGAGGGTCGCCTTGGGCTCGCTGAGCCAGCGACGATGGAGGATATCCCGGGAGCGCTCGTCGAGGCCCTCCAGGGCCTGCTGCAGGCGCCGGGTGGCCCCCTCCTCCCAATCGCTGTCTTCCAGCTGCACGGCCGGGTCGTAGCGGCCATCCTCCAGGTAGTGGACCGGCGCCTGATAGCCCTGATCCTCCTCCTCGGCGGGGGAAGCGTCGAAGCCGGCGTCATAGGCGGCCAGGCGCCCTTCCATCTCGCGCACCACCTCCGGCTTGACATCCAGGTCCTTGGCGATGGCGTCGACCTCGTCGTTGTTCAGCCAGGCCAGGCGCTTCTTGGCGCTGCGCAGGTTGAAGAACAGCTTGCGCTGGGCCTTGGTGGTGGCCACCTTGACGATGCGCCAGTTGCGCAGCACGTATTCGTGAATCTCGGCCTTGATCCAATGCACGGCGAAGGAGACCAGGCGTACCCCCTGATTGGGGTCGAAGCGCTTGACCGCTTTCATCAGGCCCACATTGCCCTCCTGGATCAGGTCGGCCTGGGGCAGGCCATAGCCGGAGTAACTGCGAGCGATATGCACCACGAAGCGCAGGTGCGCCAACACCAGGCGGCGTGCCGCTTCCAGGTCGCCCTCGTCATAGAGGCGATAGGCCAGCTCGCGCTCCTCCTCGGCGGAGAGCACGGGAATGCCGTTGACGGCCTGGATATACCCGTTCAGATCATGGCCCGGTGATAACTGGCCAACAGGCAGAAGACGAGTGCTCATAGGGTGCGTGTCTCCAAGATGCCCTTAACTCACGATAACGTTAGGTAACTAATGACTGTCCGCTTTGACCCCGGTGTGACCACGGAGTTCCCGAGCGGGCCGATAACCTTCTCGGCTTTACCGAAACCGCCGGCGCAGGCCGCCGATCATCGGACCAGCCTAGCGGGGGCGGATACTCGCCAGGTGGCGTCCCACGGCGATCCAGGCCCCCAGCCAACCCAAGAGTGTACTGCAAAGCAGCAGCGTTGCCGAGCCCGCGACATCCAGTCGCGGCATGGCGAAACTGGCCCCGTAGCTGGCGGCCAGGGCCGAGACCGGCGCGGCCAGCCAGTGCCCGCCCAGGTTGAGCAGGCCCAGCGCCAGCAGGCCGCCGCCCAGCCCATACCAGGCGCCGCTGTAGAGGAAGGGCCTGCGCACGAAGGCGTGGGTGGCGCCGATCAGGGTGACCACCTCGATCTCCTGGCGGCGGCTCTCCACCGCCAGGCGGATGGTGTTGCCGACGATCAACAGCACCCCCAGGCCGAACAGCAACGCCAGGGCCAGGGCGACACGGCGCCCCAGCTCGGCCAACTGGGCCAGGCGCTCCACCCAGGCCAGGTCCAGGCGCACCTCCTCCACGCCGGTGACGGCCTCCAGCTCGCCGGCCAGGGCCTGCATGGCCGCCGGCGCCTCCTGGCGCGGCATCACCACCACGCTGGCGGGCAGCGGGTTGGTCTCGAGCCGTCCCAGGGCGTCGCCCAGCCCCAGGGCCTGCTGGAACTCCGCCATGCCCTCGGCGGCGGTGATCAGGCGCACCGCCGCCACGTCTTCATGGGCGCCCAGGGCCTCGGCGATACGCATCGCCTCGCCCTCGCCGCCCCGGGGCTCCAGGTAGGCGGTGAGGGTGGCGCTCTCGGCCAGCTCGGCGTCCAGCAGGCGGGCGCTGTCGAGCATCAGCCAGAGGCCCGCCGGCAGCACCAGGGCGATGGCGATGGCCAGCATGGTCAACAGGCTGCCCAGGGGCTGGCGCACCAGGCGCCGGCCGCTGTCCAGGCCCATGGCCCGATGGTGGCGCCCCCAGGCACGCAGGCGACTGGAGGCCTGGGGGCGCTGGCTGCGGGCACCGCGCCGGGCGGGCGTATCGTCACGGCTCATGCGGCCTCCTCATCGGCCACCAGGCGCCCCTCGCGCAGGCGCAGGATGCGATGGCGCAGGCGGGCGATCAGCGCCAGGTCGTGGCTGGCGATCATCACCGTGGTGCCGAT
The DNA here is from genome assembly GCF_055388505.1 of Bisbaumannia salifodinae. The sequence continues at coordinate 259,355 of NZ_AP043781.1, read as the reverse complement.
GCGATTGAAGTCCTCGAACAGCGCCATGATATCGGCGGAGAGCTGGGGATCCAGGTTACCGGTGGGTTCGTCGGCCAGCAGCAGGGCCGGCTTGTTGACCACTGCCCGAGCGATGCCGACCCGCTGCTGCTCGCCCCCGGAGAGCTCGATGGGCAGCGCCTTCTCGCGGTAGAGCAGGCCCACCTTGTCGAGGGCGGCACGCACCCGACGGGCGACCTCCCGGGGCTCCATGCCCTGGATCTCCAGCGGCAGGGCCACGTTGGCGAAGACGCTGCGATCGAAGAGCAGCTGGTGATCCTGAAAGACCACGCCGATCTGGCGACGATAGAAGGGCAGCTGGCTGGCATGCAGGCGTTCGATATCGTGGCCGGCCACCAGCACCCGGCCACGGCTGGGGCGCTCCAGGCGCATGATCAGCCGCAGCAGGGAACTCTTGCCGGCCCCGGAGTGGCCGGTCAGGAAGACCATCTCGCCACGGCGCACCCGGAAGTCGAGATTGGCCAGCGCCTCGAAGCGCCCGCCATAGCGCTTGCCCACATGCTCGAAGACGATCATCGGCGGGCTCAGGCGTCGTCGCGCCGGGCGTCGTCACGCTCGAAGAGCGCGCCGACGAACTCCTCGGCGGCGAAGGAGCGCAGGTCGTCCAGGGACTCGCCGACGCCGATATAGCGGATCGGCGTGCCCAGCTGCTTGGCCAGGGCGAAGATGATACCGCCCTTGGCGGTACCATCCAGCTTGGTCAGGGTGATGCCGGTGACCGGCACCGCCTCGTTGAAGGTGCTGGCCTGGGCGAGGGCGTTCTGACCGGTGCCGGCGTCGAGCACCAGCATCACCTCATGGGGAGCCTGGGCGTCCAGCTTGCCCATCACTCGCTGCACCTTCTTGAGCTCCTCCATCAGGTGGCCCTTGTTGTGCAGGCGGCCGGCGGTATCGGCGATCAGCACGTCCACCTGGCGGGCCTTGGCGGCGGCCAGGGCGTCGTAGATCACCGAGGCGCTGTCGGCGCCGGTGTGCTGGGCGATCACCGGCACGCTGTTGCGCTCGCCCCACACCTTGAGCTGCTCCACCGCGGCGGCGCGGAAGGTATCGCCGGCGGCCAGCATCACGCTGCGCCCCTCGGCCTGGAAGTGCTGGGTGAGCTTGCCGATAGTGGTGGTCTTGCCGACGCCGTTGACGCCCACCATCAGGATCACGAAGGGGCCCTCGCCCTTGGGCGGCAGGTCGAGCGGCCTGGCCACCGGCGCCAGCAGGGCGGTCAGCTCCTCCTGCAGGGCCTGGTAGAGGGCCTCGGAATCCTTGAGCTCCTTGCGGGAGACCCGGTCGGTGAGGCTGTCGATGATCTCGGTGGTGGCCTCGATGCCCACGTCCGCCAGCAGCAGCTGGGTCTCCAACTCCTCCATCAGGTCGTCATCGATCTGCTTCTTGCCCAGGAAGAGGTCGGCGATGCCGTCGGTCAGGTTGGCGCGGGTCTTGCCGAGCCCCGCCTTGATCCGCGCGAACCAGCCCTTCTTCCTGGGCGCCTCCTCCGGCTCGGCTGCCGCCATCGGCTCGGGCTCGGGCTCGGGCTCGGGCTCGGGCTCGGGCTCAGGCTCAGGCTCAGGCTCAGGCTCAGGCTCAGGCTCAGGCTCAGGCTCAGGCTCAGGCTCAGGCTCAGGCTCAGGCTCAGGCTCAGGCTCAGGCGAGACAGTCTCTTCGACTGGCGCCGGCGCCGCTACCTCGGGGGCGGCCTCGGCGACCGGCTCGTCCGCCGCCTGGGGCGACTCTGACTTATTTGCCTCGGTGCTTGCCTCGGGATCGCTAGCGGCGGCCTTCTCGGGGTGCTCTGACGCCTCGGCAACGGGTGCCGCCGGCTGCGGCTCGCGATGGCTTGCCTCGTCTGCCGAGGCCTCATCATCCTGGCCGTCGACGTCGGGCGCCAGGGACTCCTCCAGCCGAGTCTCCTCGGCCTGTTGCTTCTGCTCTTCCTGTTTCTTCTTGCGCTTGAAAAATCCGAACATGGGGTGATCTGACCTCGAGGTCTGAAGAATCGGCTCATCCTACCACTGCCAATCATTACTGTGGATGTGGATAAGGCCGGAGGGATACGCTTTCCCCTAACACATCGAACCACATCCTCCTCTTGCCGCCGCCAATCATTACTGTGGATGTGGATAGCCCGGTGAGATGCCCTCGCCCCTGACACGACGAACCACATCCTCCTCTTGCCGCCGCCGACCATTACTGTGGATGTGGATAGCCCGGTGAGATGCCCTCGCCCCTGACACGACGAACCACATCCTCCTCTTGCCGCCGCCGACCATTACTGTGGATAAGGCCGGGGGTGTGACCCCGGCCATGACTATGGAGAAGCCCGGGGGTACAATCCCGGCCATGACACGACGCTCCTCTTCCCCCTCTCGCCACCGCCGCTCCTCGTCCCGGGGGACTGCCCCAGGGCCTGGCCCGGGTGGCCGCGGCAAGCTGCGCATCATCGGCGGCGACTATCGCCGTCGCCAGCTGCCGGTGCCCGACAGCCCCGGCCTGCGCCCTACCCCGGATCGGGTCCGCGAGACCCTGTTCAACTGGCTGACCGGGGTGACGCCCGGCGCCCGGGTGCTGGACCTCTATGCCGGCACCGGCGCCCTGGGGCTGGAGGCGCTCTCCCGGGGCGCCCGGCAGGCCTGCTTCGTGGAGCGTGAATCCCGGGTGGCCCAGGGCCTGGGCACCAACCTGGAGACCCTGGGGGCTAGCGACCGGGGCCGGGTCGCGGCCCAGGCCACGGAGGTCTTCCTGGCCGGCCCCGCCACGCCCTTCGACCTGGTCTTCCTCGACCCGCCCTTTCGCCAGGAACTGGCCGAGGCGGCCTGTGTCGCCCTGGAGGAGAACGGCTGGCTCGCCCCCGAGGCGTGGATCTATGTGGAGGTGGAGCAGGAGCTGGCACTGAGCGTACCGGCCCGCTGGCAGCTGCATCGGGAGGTCAAGGCCGGCGATACCCTGGGGCGCCTCTACCGACGCCAGGCGCGCCACGCCTCCCCGTCGCCGGCCGGCGACGCTTGCTGAGCCGCGCCAGCCATCGTACGCTGCGCCCTGTAGGCCCATGCCACACGCTCAGCGATCAGGAGAAACAGGATGAGTATCGAACTCTTCAACCAGCTCGAACAGAAGGTGTCCCAGGCCGTGGAGGCCCTGGAACTGCTGAAGATGGAAGCCGAGGAGCTGCGCGAAGAAAACAGCCGCCTGAAGCAGGAGCACGACGAGTGGCAGCGTCGCCTCAGTGGCCTGTTGAGCAAGTTCCAGGAGCTGGACGGCGGAAGTCAGTCCTAAGCCGTCTCCTTCGCGGGCGCCAGCGCGAGCGACATCAGCACGGCGTCCTCCCGGGGCGCCCCCGCCTCACCGGGATAGTAGCCCCGGCGACGCCCATCCTCGCTGAAGCCGGCGGCCCGATAGAGCGCCAGGGCCGGCGCATTGCCGGCCCGCACCTCCAGCAGCAGCCGCTCGCTCTCCCACCCTTTCGCCGTCGCGATCACCTCCGCCAGTAGCCGCCGGGCCAGGCCAAGACGCCGCGCCTGGGGCGACACCGTGATGGCCTGCAGCTCCGCCTCGAAGGGCAAGCGGTAGACGATCGCCTGCCCCAGCAGTGCCTCCCCATCACGAATCCCCCAGACCCGGGCCGCCTCGTCCTCCAGGGCCGCGGCCAGCTGGTGCTCGCTCCAGGGATAAGGTTGCCCGGCCCGTTCCAGGGCCAGCAGGGCCGACAGGTCCGCCCGCGCCAGGCGTATCGGCTCAGGCATCGCCGTCCTCCCCGGCCGACCAGGCCTGGCCCAGGGCCCGCAGCCGCGGCCAGAGGGCCCGCTTGGCCTCGCCGTCCCCGGCCAGCTCGGCGAGACTCGGCCCCTGCCAGGCCGGCAATGCCAGGCCCTCGCTGCGCTCGGCGTCGATGGCCAGCACCCGGCTCAGCTCCGGCGAGGGCCCGAAGACCAGCAGTCGCTCCGGGTGCCAGCCGCGCCCGGCGATAAAGGCCTTGAGCCCCTCCCGGGCCTCCTCCAGGGGGGCCTCCACCGGCAACCCCTCCATCATTGGCCAGTCGAAGCGCTGGAAGGCCGGCGCCACCAGAGGCAAGCCGGCGGCGCGCCCCAGGTTATTCAGCAGTCGCTGCTGCATGGCATCCGGGGCCTCGGGCAAGAGCACCAGCCAGCGCCCCTCCAGGGCCATCAGTTGCACGGAGAAGCGCAACGCCTGCGGGGGGTCCGTCGAGGCGGAGGGGTCGGCGGGTTGGGGCTGGGGCTCCGACGGCTTGGCAGCCGGGGCCTGAGGGGCCTCGCCCAACAAGGCCTTGGCCCGCCCCGGCCCGGCCGTCGCCTCGGGAGATGCCTTGGGCGTCGCCTCGGGGGACTCGCGACGTGGCGCCGCGGGCTCCTGCAGCAAAGCCTGCAAACGGGCCTGGGGCGCCTGAGCCGGGACCGGCGCCTCCTCGGGCCAGTCGCAGGCCGGGGTTTCTGCCGCCCCGGGCAGCCGATAGCGGGCCGTCCAGGCGGTCAGCCCCATGGCCTCCAGGTACTGGAGGCGCTGCGGTTCGTTGATCACCGGCCGCCGCCGCGACAGTTCGGGGAATCGGGCCGCTCGCCACCCCGGGCGGCCCACTCCTCCGGGGTGTAGGGATGCAAGGCCAGGGCATGAACGGGCCCGGCCAGCTCATCGGCCAACAGGGCATAGATCTGCTGATGGCGCTTGACCGGCAGCATGCCGCCGAAGCGCTCGGAGACCAGGGTCACCTTGAAGTGCGTCTCGGAGTTCGGCGGCACATGGTGCTTGTGACTCTCGTTCTCCACCACCAGCACGCTGGGCTCGAGGGCCTGGAGTTTCGCTTCGATGGACGCCTGTACGCTCATGGGAGCCTCGCTTGGGGAGATGGAAAGGACCTCCATTGTACTCATTCGGCCAGGCTCCGACGATGGGCCTCGCGACGTGCCGTACCACTCAGGGGCAGGCGCCGCAGGCTGGCCAGCAGCGCCAGCAGGCAGGCCAGGCAGCCCAGCCAGAGGGTGGTCTGCACCGAGGCCAGCCAGCCGGTGGCCAGCACCAGGCCGACCACGGCGACCCCCAGGGACTGCCCCAGGGTACGGGTGGTGCTCATCACCCCGGAGGCGTTGGCACTGCGCGCCCGAGGCACGCTGCTCATCAGTTCACGGTTGTTGGGGGCCTGGAAGAGGCCGAAGCCCAGGCCGCACAGCGCCATGCGCCACAGGCTATCGGCGAGGCTCGCCTCGGGCCCCAGCAGCGCCAGGGCCGCCAGGCCGCCCATCAGCAATCCCAGGCCGGTGCTGGCCAGCAGGGCCGGATTGAAGCGGTCCGCCAGGCGTCCGGCCAGGGGCGCGGTCAGCATGATGGTCAGCGGCCAGGGGGTGAAGAGCCAGGCGGTCTGCAGGGGCGAGTAACCCAGCTCCTTCTGGTAGTAGAAGGAGAGCGCCACGAAGACCAGCCCCTGGGCGATAAAGGTCAACCCCTGGGCCTGGATCCCCAGGGCGAAGCGCGGCTCGCGAAAGAGCCCCAGCGGCAGCAGCGGGTGGCGGGCGCGACGCTGGCGAACCAGGAAGCCACCGCCACAGGCCAGGCTCAGGGCCAGCAGCGCCAGGCCCCAGGCGTCGCCATGGCCCAGGGCATCCATGGCCAGGAAGAAGCTCACCAGCATGGCCGCCGAGAGCAGCGCCCCGGCCAGGTCGAAACCGCCCTGTCGGCGCGGCTCGGCAGGTAGCGCCCGCCAGGCCACCGCGGCGGCGATCAGCCCCAGGGGCACATTGAGGGCGAACAGCCAGGGCCAGTCGGCGATGGCCAGCACCAGCCCGCCCAGGGCCGGCCCCGAGGCGTAGCCCACCGCCACCACCATGGCGCTGAAGCCCATAGCCGCCCCCAGCAGCCGCGAGGGGAAGACCTGGCGATAGAGGGAGGGGCCGATGGAGAGGGTGGCGGCGGCACCCAGCCCCTGCAGGGCGCGGAACAGCAGCAAGGCCTCCAATTGGCTGGAGAGGGCGGCGCCCAGGGAGGCGGCGGAGAACAGCAGCAGCCCCAGGATATAGAGCCGGCGGCGACTGAGCAGCTCGCTCAGGGCGGCGCACAGCAGCAGGCTGGCGCCACACACCAGTTGGAAGCTGGTGACCACCCACACCGCCCGGGCCTCGGAGATGGCCAGGTCGCGGGCAATGGAGGGCAGGGCCACGTTGATCATGGTGACATCCACCACCGTGATCAGGGTGCCCAGCACCAGGGTCAATACGGCCAGGCGGCGCTCGGGCCCCGGCAGGCCGTCGTCGCCGGGGCGGGTGGAGAAGAGTCGGCTCATGGGCTTCCGTTTATGCCAGCGCAACGAAAAGACCGGCCGCGGCCGGTCTTGGAAGACGGTGAGACGACCCGCTTAGGAGGCTGTCTCCTAGTCCGGGTCGGTCTCCATCAGCAGGGCATCGTCGAACTCAGAGATCTCCAGGGGCGCCTCGTCGTCCAGGTCCATGGCCAGGTAGCTGTGCTCAACCCGCAGGAAACGCTGGAAGAGCGCCCAGTCGAGGGTCTCGGGCCAGAGGCGCTCGTCCTCTTCCCAGGCCCGCAGCTCGGTCTCGAGGATCTCCAGGTAACGCTCCCGCACGAAGGCCTGTAGGGCCTCCGGGGTATCCATCTCGGGGATCAGGTAGACGGTGCTCTCCCGATCGACATCATCGAGGGTCAGGTCATCCTCGCCCACCGTGGGCTCCAGGGAGTTGATCCAGTCCAGGAAGGGCTGGGTCGGCTTGACGCTCAGGGCGGAGCGGTTGAGCAGTTTCATCGCACTCTCCTCGATGACGATTCCTGGGCATTATGGGCGCAAGGCCCCCCGGTTACCAATACTTCCCGACCCGGTTCATGCGCCCCCTCACGGTCGCGGAAGGAGGCGCGGCTCCTTTTACTCCACCTCGGGGCGCATGGCCGGGAACAGCAACACATCGCGGATCGAGGCGCTGTCGGTAAGCAGCATCACCAGGCGGTCGATACCGATGCCCTCACCGGCGGTGGGCGGCAGGCCGTATTCGAGGGCGCGCACATAGTCGGCGTCGTAATACATCGCCTCGTCGTCGCCGGCCTCCTTCTCGGCCACCTGCTCGCGGAAGCGCTCGGCCTGGTCCTCGGCGTCGTTGAGCTCGGAGAAGCCGTTGGCGATCTCGCGGCCGCCGACGAAGAACTCGAAGCGCTCGGTGACGAAGGGGTTCGAATCCTTGCGCCGCGCCAGCGGGCTCACCTCGGTGGGATACTCGGTGATAAAGGTGGGCTGCTGGAGGCGGTGTTCCACGGTCTTCTCGAAGATCTCGATCTGGATCTTGCCCAGGCCCCAGCCATCCTTGACGTCGATATCCAGGCGCTCGGCGATCTGGCGGGCGGCGGCCTCATCGGCCAGCGCCTCGGCGTGGATCTCCGGGTTGTACTCGAGAATCGAGTCGAAGACGCTCAGGCGGCGCAGCGGCTGGCCGAAGTCATACTCGAAGGTCTCCAGCACCTCGCCGTCGCGGCTACGCACGGTGTTGACCACGGTGGTGGTACCCAGCACCTCCTGAGTCAGGGTGCGCAGCATCGCCTCGGTGAGGTCCATCAGGTCGTTATAGTCCGCGTAGGCCTGATAGAACTCGATCATGGTGAACTCGGGGTTGTGCCGAGTGGAGAGGCCTTCGTTGCGGAAGTTGCGGTTGATCTCGAAGACCTTCTCGAAGCCCCCCACCACCAGGCGCTTGAGGTAGAGCTCCGGGGCGATGCGCAGGTACATATCCAGGTCCAGCGCATTGTGGTGGGTGATAAAGGGGCGCGCCGTGGCGCCACCGGGGATCGGCTGCAGCATGGGGGTCTCCACCTCCATGAAGCCGCGGGCCTCGAAGAAGCGGCGCATGGCGCTGATCACCCCGGCGCGGGTCGCGAAGACCTGGCGCGAGTCGGGGTTCATGATCAGGTCCACGTAGCGCTGGCGGTAGCGCGCCTCCATGTCGGTGAGGCCGTGGAACTTGTCGGGCAGCGGGCGCAGGCTCTTGGTGAGCAGCCTGGCCTCTTCCATCATCACATAGAGGTCGCCCTTGCCGGACTTGTGGACCGGCCCGCGCCCGGCGACGATATCGCCGATATCCCAGCCCTTGACGTCCTCGAGCACCTCGGCCGGCAGCCCCTTCTTGTCGACATAAAGCTGGATCTGCCCGGAGACGTCCTGGATGACGATAAAGGGACCACGCTTGCGCATGATGCGCCCGGCCACCGCCGCCCGGCGCCCCAGCGCCTCGAGCTCCTCCTTCGCCTTGTCGCCGAGCTCGGCCATCAGCTCGGCGGCCTGGCTGTCACGGCGGAAATCGTTGGGGAAGGCACTGGCCCCCTGGGCAACGGCCTTCTCGCGGCGCGCGGCCAGCTTGGCGCGGCGCTCGGCGATCAGGTGGTTCTCGTCCTGCTGGGGGCTATCCGTGGAGGGGCTCTGGTTGGCCATATCGCTACCTGTAGTCGAGTTAAGCAAAGAGGGCGGCGGAGCGGTGAAACGGCCGATCACGGCGAGGCCACCGCCCCGCCGCGATGGGCGAGGGTCAGAGACCCTGTTTAAGGCTGGCTTCGATAAACTGATCCAGGTCGCCGTCCAGCACCTTATCGCAGTTGCTGGTCTGCACCCCGGTGCGCAGGTCCTTGATGCGCTGATCATCCAGCACATAGGAGCGGATCTGGCTGCCCCAGCCGATATCGGCCTTGGACTCTTCCGCTTCCTGCTTGGCGGCGTTGCGCTTCTGCATCTCGTGTTCCCACAGCTTCGCCTTGAGCTGTTTCATGGCGAAGTCGCGGTTGGCGTGCTGGCTGCGCTGGCTCTGACAGGCCACCACGATGCCGGTGGGCTCGTGGGTGATACGCACCGCCGAGTCGGTGGTGTTGACGTGCTGACCGCCGGCACCGCTGGAGCGATAGGTATCGACCCGCAGGTCCGCCGGGTTGATCTCCACCTCGAAGCTGTCATCCACCTCCGGCGACAGGAACACCGAGGCGAAGGAGGTGTGACGCCGGCCACCGGAGTCGAAGGGACTCTTGCGCACCAGGCGGTGCACCCCGGTCTCGGTGCGCAGCCAGCCGAAGGCGTAGTCGCCCTGGACATGGATGGTCGCCGACTTGATACCCGCCACCTCGCCGGCGGAGGCCTCGATGATCTCGGCCTTGAAGCCATGATGCTCGGCCCAGCGCAGGTACATGCGCAGCAGGATATTGGCCCAGTCCTGGGCCTCGGTGCCGCCGGAGCCGGCCTGGATATCCAGGTAGGCGTTGTTCTCGTCCATCTCGCCGGAGAACATGCGCCGAAACTCGAGTTTCTCCAGGGCCGCCTGGAGCCCCTCGAGCTCCTTGCGCACCTCGTCGACGGTGGCCTCGTCCTCCTCCATCTCGGCCAGCTCCAGCAGGTCACGGCTATCGCCGAGGCCCTGATCGAGCTCGTCGATGGTCTGGACGATCTGCTCCAGGGAGGCGCGCTCCTTGCCGAGCTTCTGGGCGTAGTCCGGGTCGTTCCAGACGTTGGGGTCTTCCAGCTCGCGGGAGACTTCTTCTAGCCGATCCTTGCGTTCGGCATAGTCAAAGATACCCCCTCAGGACGTCTGTCCGCTCGGACAGGTCCTTGATCAGGTTATGAATGGGATTGGTTTCCAGCATAGGGGCGTCTCGCCTGAATCTGCGGTGAACAAGCGGCCACCCGGCCCCGGCGGGTGGCCAGGGCGGGGTGGCGCGGAAAGGGCATTATTGTAGCGAACCTGGCGCCGGGCCGCATCCGCCACGATGCCCCCTAACGTCAGGAGCCCGGCCGGGGCCGGGCTCCTAGTTCGTCGGGCGACGAGGCTTAGAAGCGGTAGGTCAACTGGGCGCCGAAGCCATGGGCCTCGTTCTTGTAATCTGCCGCATAGGTGGCCCCGCCCAAACCACTATAGAGATCATCCCGGGACTGACTGATTCGGGTACTCCGCTCGGTCAGGTAGGAGTAGGCGAAGTCCAGGGTCAGGTCCTCGATAGGCGTCCAGCCGGCGCCGATAGAGAAGATCCGGCGATCGTCCGAAGGAATCCGCACGCTGCGATGTTGATCGCTGGTGGGCGTATTATCCAGGCTCACCCCGGCGCGCAGCGCCAGCTGAGGATTCAGCTGATACTCGCCCCCCACGGCGAAGGCCCAGGCGTTGGAGTAGCCCTGCGTCTCCTGGGTGATCTGCTGGCCCTGGCTGCCGGTGACCAGAATCTGCTCGAAGCGGCTCCAGCGGGTCCAGGAGGCACCGAACATCAGCTTCAGGCGATCCGACATTTGCTGGGTCACCGAGAAGTTGACGGTCTCCGGCGTGGTCAGATCCAGGCTGGCACTATCCTGCAGCGGGACACCTGTATTGGGATCCAGCGCAATACTCCCATCTGGCGCCGTGGCCCGGAAGTCACCGGTCAGGGTGTAATCCACCTTGGAGCGATAGGTCAGACCCAGGGTGGTCTCGGGCACCGGTTGATAGATCACCCCCAGGTTATAGCCCCAGCCATCGTCGTCGCCCTCGACCCGGGAGTCGATATCGGCGGAGGGGTCGAAGGGCTGGGCGGGATTCCCCGGCACCCGCCGCCGCAGCTCCCCATCGACCCGGTTGTAGCTGATGCCGGCCCCGACCGACCATTGCTCATTGATGCGATAGGAGAGGGTCGGTTGGGCGCTGACCACCCGTACCTCGGTATAGTCGCCGAAGTAGCGCCCCTGGAAGCCCTCCTCATACTCGGTCATGGAGCCGAAGGGCGCATAGACGCCGAAGCCGAAGGCCAGGCGCTCGTTCAGCGGCTGAGCATAGAAGGCGAAGGGAATCAGCTTGCCGGGCACCATATCGCCCTCGCTGGTGCCGGGAATCGTCCCCACCGGCACCTGCTGACCGGAGGCGTTAGCCGGATTGCCGGTCGCGGCGAACCCGCTATCGAGCATGGCATTGGCCTGCACATTGCTGATATCGCTGCTGACGTCGAGATAGGTCCCCCCGGCAGTGACCTGGGCCCGGTCCAGGAAGGACATGCCCGCCGGGTTGCCGAAGACGATGGTGGCATCATGGACATTGGAGCTGCGCCCGGCATGGCCATAGCCCTGGCCACTGACACTCTGTTCGTTGATCTGGTACCCGCCGGCACTGGCCTGGCCGGCGAAGGTGGCGGCGGCGATGGCCACGGCCCAGGAGAGCTTATTGAACTTGTTATGCATGATCACGACGTCCTGTTCAGGGGGTGAGCTGTACGTGGTAATAACCCCGCCCGCGATGGCGTTCCCCCAGTGTTGGCGCAACCCCCTGGGCGGATCAAGGCCAAACGTTCGTTTTAATGCAATATTTGCTAATACTTTGGTCGCACGATCGTTTGACTCCCTGAACTTTCAATCACTTGCCGAGTCCCCGCCGGGCGTCTTGCCCTGCCCCGGAAAGCGCTGCTTGACCTAGGTGTAACTCATAGGTTTTACACTTCCCGCTAGCGATTCCACCTCGAGAGACGCCATGAAAGTGATCGAGCTCGCCCGGGCCGCCGGGGTCAGCGGAGAAACGGTGCGCCACTACACCCGGGAAGGGCTGCTGCATCCCTCCCGCGATCCGGACAACGGCTACCAGCGCTATGGTCCCCGGGACCTGGAGCGGCTGCGCTTTATCCAGCGTGCCCGCACCCTGGGCTTCAGCGTCGCCGAGATTCGCGACATCCTCGCCCATGCCGACCAGGGCGACTCCCCCTGCCCCCTGGTGCGCGACCTGCTGGCCAGCCGCCTGCCGGAGATCCACGCCCGTATCGCCGAGCTGCAGGCCCTGGCCAAACGCATGGAGCAGGCGCTGTCGACCTGGGAGGCGATGCCCGACGGCACCCCGGATGGTCATAGCCTGTGCCGCCTGATCGAGAGTTTCCCCGAGCCCCTCAGCAATACCACGGCCGACGCCTCGCCCGACGCCCCCTCCAAGAAGGAGACACCATGAACGCCCAGACATCACTGCAGCGCAGCGTCCCCGGCATGAGCTGCCAGGGCTGCGTCAAGCGCCTACGCGAGGCGATTCAGGCCCGGGATCCCGAGGCCGAGGTAGTGGGCGAGCCCGCCGAGAAGCGCCTCACCGTCACCTCCTCGCTGGATGGCGGGGCCCTCGATGCCATCCTCGCCCAGGCCGGCTACCCGACCGGCGAGATCGCCCACGCCGACGAAGCGCCCGACGCCGCGACAGCCGACGAAGACAAGGCACCCGGCGCCGCGGATACCAAGGACGCCGAGGCCCCGTCGGCGACGGAACATGCCATCACCCAACGGCTGGCGATCGGCGGCATGACCTGCGCCAGCTGCATGAAGAGCGTCCGGCAGGCCCTGGAGCGCACCCCAAGGGTGGCCACCGCCAGCGTCAATTTCGGCACCCGCACCGCCCAGGTCCATGGCAGCGCCGAGGCCGAGGCCCTGATCCAGGCCGTGCGCTCGGTGGGCTACGAGGCCGAGCCGATCGTCGACCTGCGCCAGGCCGAGGCCAGCCGCGCCGAACAGGACGCCAAGGAGTATCGCCGTCGCCTGCACGGCAGCTTCTGGTCGCTGGCGCTGGCGGTGCCGCTGATGGTCAGCATGGTCTTCTTCCACCCCCACCCATCGGGTCCGGGGCGGCTCTTCTGGCTGGCGATCGGGCTGCTGACGCTGGCGGTGCTGGCCGGCCCCGGCCGCCACTTCTTTATCAACGCCTGGAAGAACTTCCGTCACCACCAGGCCAATATGGATACCCTGATCGCCATGGGCACCGGCACCGCCTGGGGCTACTCCATGGCGGTGGTGGCCTTTGCCCCCTGGCTTCCCGAGGTGGCCCACGGCATCTACTTCGAGGCCTCGGCGATGGTGATCGGCCTGGTGCTGCTGGGCAATGCCCTGGAGCTGCGTGCCCGGGGCCGCACCAGCGAAGCCCTCAAGCGCCTGCTCGACCTGCAGAGCCGCACCGCCCGGGTGATCCGCGACGGCGAGGAGCGGGAGGTGGAGATCGACGCGGTGCGCCAGGGCGACCGGATCCGCGTGCGCCCCGGCGAGCGTCTGCCGGTGGACGGCCTGGTGGTGGAGGGCGCCAGCCATATCGACGAATCGATGCTGACCGGCGAGCCGGTCCCGGTGGCCAAGGGGGTGGATGACGAGGTCAGCGCCGGCACCGTCAACGGCAAGGGGGGGCTGGTCTACGAGGCGACCCGGGTCGGTGCCGATACCCGGCTGGGGCAGATCACCGAGCAGGTGGCCAGCGCCCAGAACTCCCGCCCGCCCATCGGCGCCCTGGCCGACAGGATCTCCAGCATCTTCGTGCCCTCGGTGATGATCATCGCCGTGCTGACGGCGCTGGCCTGGTTCAATTTCGGCGCCGAGCCGCGGGTCATTCATATGCTGGTCACCGCGACCACGGTGCTGATCATCGCCTGCCCCTGCGCCCTGGGCCTGGCCACGCCCATCTCCACCATGATCGGCGTGGGCAAGGCCGCCGAGCGGGGCGTGCTGGTGAGAAACGGCGAAGCCCTGCAGACCGCCAGCAGGCTCACCACCCTGGTGGTGGACAAGACCGGCACCCTCACCGAGGGCAAGCCACGGGTAACCGAGGCCCACTTTTTCTCTGGCACGGGGCTCGACGGCGATGAGGCCCGGCTGCTGGGCCTGGTCGCGGCCCTGGAGCGGGGCTCCGAGCATCCCCTGGCCAGCGCCTTGGTGAGCTATGCACAGGAGCGGATCGGCGACACGGCCGCCGAGACCCACGACTTCACGAGCATTACCGGTGGCGGCGTCCGGGCCATCGATGGGGACGGCCGGCCGCTGCTGCTGGGCAATGCCCGCCTGCTGGAGGAAGCCGGCGTCGACCTGGGCGCCGCCGCCGAGCGGGCCACCCAGTGGGAAAAGCAGGCCCGCACCGTGGTCTACCTGGCCGTGGGCGGCGAGCTGGCCGCGCTATTCGGTATCAGCGACCCGCTGCGCCACGACACGGTCGAGGCGGTGAAGCGCCTGCAGGCCGACGGCCTCCGGGTGGTGATGCTGACCGGCGACAACCGGCACACCGCCGCCGCCATCGCCGCCGAGCTGGCCATCGACGACTTCCGTGCCGGCCTGCTGCCCGAGGACAAGCACGCCGAGATCGCGCGTCTGCAGGGCGAAGGCGAGGTGGTGGGCATGGTCGGCGATGGCATCAACGACGCCCCGGCCCTGGCCCGGGCCGACGTGGGCTTCGCCATCGGCCAGGGCACCGACGTGGCCATCGAGAGCGCCGGTATCACCCTGATGCGCGGCTCCCTGCACGGCGTCGCCGATGCCATCGAGATCAGCCGGGCGACGCTGGCCAATATCAAGCAGAACCTGGTGGGAGCCTTCGGCTACAACGCCCTGTGCATTCCCATCGCCGCGGGGGTGCTCTACCCCCTCACCGGCATGCTGCTGTCACCGATGATCGCCGGTGCCGCCATGTCGCTCTCGTCCATCACCGTGGTCAGCAACGCCAACCGCCTGCGGTTGCTCAGGCTCGGCGCGCCGAGTGGCCACCCCACCGAAGCGACTCCGCGGGAGGCAACCCCATGAGCTGGCTGATCAATCTGGCGGGCCTGGCGCTGATCGCCGCCATCGTCTGGTGGTTCTGGTTTCGCTAGGAGCCTGTCGGATTTGACCGATCGTCGCGAGAAAGACGGATTTCGAGACAAGTTTATCGATCGGATGAGGCGAATAGCGCGCTATTTAACGAATCAGATCGAATGAAATTGGCCGAAAGCCCGGGGTTCGCAGCAGATTAGTGTTAAGTCCGACAGACTCCTAGGCTCGGAAGTCGCCTAGGCGCCTAGCGGCTCGGCATGCTCCACCATCAGCTGCAGCGACTCGCGACCCTTCCAGCGGTTGCGGTTGAGCTTGTAGGCGCAACGCAGGCGGTCGCCCAGGCCGAAGGCGGGCAGCTCGCCGGGGGTCAAGGCACGGAACCAGATCGCCCGGTGGCTCATGCGCCCCAGAGAGAGGTCCATCATCAGGTGGCTGCCATCGGCGCCCACCGGGCGCAGCGACTCCACCAGGAAGTCCCCCTCGAAGAGCGGCGCCTCGAACTCCCGGCCATAGGGGCCCAGGGCGTCGAGGGTCTCCAGGGTGGTGAGGCTGAGCTGCTCGGACGATAACTCCCCATCGGTCAGCACCCTGGGGTAGAGTTCGGCGCCGCCGAGCCGCTCCGCCACCGCCGTCAGCATGGCCTCCCGGAAGGCGTCCAGTCGCTCCCGGGGCACGCCCACCCCGGCGGCGCCGCGATGCCCGCCGAAGCGCGGTAGCGCCTCGGGGGCCAACTCATAAGCGCGCTGCAGGGCATCGCGCAGGTGCAGCCCCTCGATGGAACGCCCGGAGCCGGTGAGCATGCCCGGGGCCGCGGCAGGGGTCAGCACCAGGGCCGGCCGCCCGTAGGCCTGCACCAGCCTCGAGGCGACGATGCCCTGCACCCCCGCATGGCCCTGCTCCAGGAAGATCACCAGGGCCGGGGCGTCCTCGGCCAGTGGCGCCTGGGCCAGGGCCTTGGCCTGCTCGGTCATCTCCGCCTCGATCGCCTTGCGCGACTGGTTGTCCTGGTCGAGGATCTCCAGGTGCCGCGCCGCGCTGGCGTCATCGGCGGCCAGCATAAAATGCAGGGCCGCATAGGGGTCGTCGAGCCGCGAGCGGGCATTGATGCGCGGGCCCATCTGGAAGGCC
The DNA here is from genome assembly GCF_055388505.1 of Bisbaumannia salifodinae. Next base: position 243,673 of record NZ_AP043781.1, on the reverse strand, counting down.
AGGGTCTCGGCGTCGAAGGGCAGGCTATCGGGGCCCAGGCGCGCCGCCATGGTGCGCCAGCAGGCGGCCTCCAGGCGGTTGATCAGGGTCAGGCCATGGCTGACCACGGCGCGATTGGCGGGGCTGCCGCCCAGCGACACGCAATCCGCCACCGTGCCCAGCGCCACGTAGGAGAGCCAGGGGGAGAGCTTGGGGGTCGCCTCGGGCAGCACGCCCCAGTCGATCAGCACGCCGCGGGCCAGCGACATGGTCAGCCAGGCGACCATGCAGCCGGCGATGGTGGGGTCCGGGTAGTCGCAGTCGTCCCGGGTGGGGTTGACGGTGGCATAGGCCGAGGCCGGCGGCCCCTCCAGGGGCAGGGCGTGGTGATCGGTGACCACCACCTCGACCCCTTCGGCGGCCAGGCGGGCGATACGCGGCTCGTCGCTGCTGCCGCAGTCGGCGGTGATCACCAGGCTGGGGCGCGGCGCGAGCGAGAGGGTGCGCTCCACCAGGGGCAGGCTGATGCCGTAGCCGTCATGGATGCGGTGGCCGATCAGGCTATGCAGCTTGGCTTCGGGCACCCCGAACAGCTCGTGCAGGGTCCGGCGAATCACCACATGGGAGGTGATGCCGTCCACGTCGTAGTCGGTAAGGATGCCGATATGCTCGCCCTCGGCCACCGCCTGGGCGATGCGCTCGGCGGCGCGGCGGCCATCGGCCAGCCGTTCGGGATGCGCCAGGTGGCGCAGGCTGGGCGAGATCAGCGGCGCCAGCTCGCCGCGGTAGTCGTCGAGGCGCCCGGCGAGGATCCGCGCCTGAAGCTCCGAGAGGCCCTCCCGCTGGGCCCGAGCATAGAGGGCCTGATTCAGGGGGCGCGGCTGAATCCGCGGCCGTAGCCGCTCACTCAACTTCATGGGATCACTGGCGGCACTCAAGTCAGGCTCCTGCAGGTAGGCACACGATGTAGAGGGGCATATGCCCACTCGGGGCTGATCCGGCGACAGGCCTGTTCGGGGCGCTGTGAACCCCTCCCTGGGCGCTACCGATGCCCTGCTTCGCTCTCGCATCCTGCTCCGCTTGCAGGACCGGGGCAGGCCATCCATGGCCAGCCCGTTCGAAGCAGTGCTTCTTCACCCCTGGCATAGGACCCCCTTCAGGCCTGTCCCCGGCGCCCCTCGCTTCCGGCTTCCGGCTTCCGGCTTCCGGCTTTAGCGGCGGTTCTCGGCGACAAACTGCTGCACCGCAGCCAGCTCCGCCGGCAGCACGCTGTAGCGCTCCTCGCGCTCCAGCAGGTCGTCCATATGCGGCGGCAGCGGCACGCCGGGGAAGCCCGCCTTGACCACCGCCTCGGCGAACTTGGCCGGGTGCGCGGTGGCCAGGGTGATCATCGGCACGGCTTCGTCGCCACGCTCGCGCTCGGCGGCGCGGTAGCCGGTGGCGGTATGCGGGTCGAGGATCTCCTGGGTGCGATGATGCGCCTCGCGGATCACCTCGAGGATGGTGGCGTCATCGACGCTATGGCTGGCAAACATCTCGCGCAGCTTGGCCAGGGGGGCGTCGGCGAGCGCCGCGGGTTCGGCCTGGAAGCGCTCCAGCAGCGCGGCCACGGCGGCGCCATCGCGATCATAGGCCTCGAACAGCAGCCGCTCGAAGTTGGAGGAGACGACGATATCCATGGAGGGCGCCAGGGTCGCCACCAGTTCCTTCTTGGAGAAGTCGTTGTCGGCGAGCGTGCGGTGCAGGATGTCGTTGGCGTTGGTGGCGATCACGAAACGCTCCACCGGCAGCCCCATGCGGTAGGCCATAAAGCCGGCGAAGACGTTGCCGAAGTTGGCCGAGGGCACGCAGAAGCTCACCTGGCGATGCGGGGCACCCAGGGCCACGCCGGCGGCCACGTAGTAGACGATCTGGGCCATGATCCGCGCCCAGTTGATGGAGTTGACCGCCACCAGCCGGGTGCCGTCGAGGAAGCCCTGGTCGGCGAAGCTCGCCTTGACCATCGCCTGGGCGTCATCGAAGTTGCCCTCGATGGCGATATTGAAGACGTTGTCCGCCAGCACCGAGGTCATCTGGCGGCGCTGCACCTCGGAGACCCGGTTATGCGGGTGGAGAATAAAGATGTCGAGGTTGTCGCAGTGGCGGCAGCCCTCGATGGCCGCGGAACCGGTGTCGCCGGAGGTGGCGCCCATGATCACCGCCCGCTCGCCACGCTTCTTCAGGAAGTGATCGAGGATACGGCCGAGCAGCTGCAGGGCCACGTCCTTGAAGGCGAGCGTCGGGCCGTGGAACAGCTCGAGCAGGAAGTGGTTGGCGTCGAGCTGATTGAGCGGCACCACGGCGTCGTGACTAAAGGTGGCGTAGGCCTCGGTGACCAGGCGACGGAAGGTCTCGTCATCGATCTCGCCGTTGACGAAGGGCTTCATCACCCGGAAGGCGATCTCGGCATAGGAGAGCCCGGCCATCTCGGCCAGCTCCTCGCGGGAGAACCGCGGCACGGTCTCGGGCACATAGAGGCCGCCATCGCTGGCCAGGCCGGTGAGCACCACGTCCTCGAAGGAGAGCGCGGGCGCCTGCCCGCGGGTACTGATATAGCGCATGATTCGGTTCCCTTGCCGCCATGGCCCTGGCCATGACGGTCTCTATCCAGCGAAAGCTCGGGTTATTCGTGTTCGTCGAGGGATTCCACGCGGATCCGCGTCACCGGCCCGGCGATATCGGCCATGGACTCGATCAGGCGAATCGCCTCGTTCATCTGCTGCTCGCGGGTGCGATGGGTCAGCAGGATGATCGGCACCAGCTCGCCTTCGGTGGCCTCCTTCTGGATCAGCGCCTCGATGGAGATGCCCTGCTCGGAGAGGATAGTGGCCACCCGGGCCAGCACGCCGGGACGATCCACCGCCAGCAGCCGCAGGTAGTAGGCGGTGCTGATCTCCTCCATGGGCAGGATCGGCAGCTGGCTGACGTCCTCGTCGATGCCGCTGAAGGCCAGGTAGGGCACCCGGTAGTGGTGGGCGGTGGTGATATCCCGGGCCACGTCGAGCAGGTCGGCCACCACCGCGGACGCGGTGGGCTCGGCGCCGGCGCCGGCGCCGTAGTAGAGGGTCGGACCCACGGCGTCGCCCATCACCGCGATGGCGTTCTTGACGCCGTGCACATTGGCCAGCAGGCGCTCCTTGGGAATCAGGGTCGGGTGGACCCGCAGCTCCAGGCCCTGCTCGGTGCGCTTGGAGATGCCCAGGTGCTTGATGATATAGCCCAGGTTATCGGCCTGCTCCACGTCCTCGGCGGTGACCCGGGAGATGCCCTCGGTGTAGGCCTTCTCGAACTGCAGCGGCACGCCGTAGGCGATGGAGGCGAGGATGGTCAGCTTGTGGGCGGCGTCGATCCCCTCCACGTCGAAGGTGGGGTCGGCCTCGGCGTAACCCAGCGCCTGGGCCTCGGCCAGGACGTCCTCGAAGGCCCGACCCTCGTCGCGCATATGGGTGAGGATATAGTTGCCGGTGCCGTTGATGATGCCGGCCACCCACTCGATGCGGTTGGCGCCCAGGCCCTCGCGCAGCGACTTGATCACCGGGATGCCGCCGGCCACGGCGGCCTCGAAGGCGACGATCACGCCCTTCTCATGGGCGGCCTGGAAGATCTCGTTGCCGTGCACGGCGATCAGCGCCTTGTTGGCGGTGACCACATGCTTGCCATGTTCGATGGCGGTGAGCACCAGTTCGCGGGCCACCTCGTAGCCGCCGATCAGCTCCACCAGCACGTCCACGTCGGGGTTGCGGGCCACTTCGAAGATATCGGAGGTGGTCTTGACGCCGGTGGTGTCGCAGTCCGGGTTGTCGCGACGCATCGCCACCTGCTCGATCACGATGGGCCGCCCGGCCCGCCGGGCGATCTCGTCGGCATTGCGCGTCAGGACATTGAAGGTACCGCCACCGACGGTACCCAGGCCACAGATTCCCACTCTCACCGGTTTCAACGTGATATCCCCTTGCTTTAGTGTTCGGTGTCCGCCCGGGTCGTCGGGCGGCGGTCCAGCGGTGGCGGTTCCGGCCCGGGCCTGCGCCCGCCACTCGTCATCGTCTTGCGTATGCTTAGTCGTTGAGGCCCAGCATGGCGGCCAGGCGCTCGGCGGGCACATAGCCCGGCACTAGGCGCCCGTCGGGCAGCACGATGGCCGGCGTACCCTGGACGCCAAGCTCCATCCCCAGATGATACTGGGCCTCGACCGGATTGTCGCAGTCCGCGGGCCCTTCCAGGGTCGCGCCCCCCTTGACCCGGCTCATCGCCTCGCTGGGATTGGCGTCGCACCACACCTGCTGCAGCTCCCGGGCGCCCCGGGAGCCCATGCCGCTGCGCGGGAAGGCCAGATAGTGTACCTCGATTCCCATCGCGTTGAGCGCCGGCACCTCCTCGTGGAGACGCACGCAGTAGGGGCAGGTGGTATCGGTGAAGACGGTCACCGTGGCCCGGCTCTCGGCGCCGCGGAAGATCACCCGCTCGGCCTCGGGAATCATCGCCAGGCGTCCGGCGCGCTCGGCATTGCGGGCCTGCTCGGTGAGATTGACCAGCCCCTGGTCGCCATTCTCGTAGAGGTCCCCCACCAGGAAGAAGCGCCCGCTGCTGTCGCTGTAGAAGGTCTCGCCATTCTCCAGACGCACCTCGAAGAAGCCCGCCAGGGGGGTGGCGGTCACGCTCTCCACCGGCATCGGCTCGCCACCCACGCTCAGGTGCCGGGCCAGCTCATCGGCGGGGTCGGCCAGGGCCGGGGTGGTCAAGGCGGCGGCCAGCAGGCCGCCCAGGGCGAATCGTGTCGCTCGTTGCATTCTCAGCCTCGCGGGTGATGTTCGGCATGCAGCAGCTCCAGGCGCGCCTGGGCCACATGGGTATAGATCTGGGTCGTCGACAGGTCGCTATGACCGAGTAACAGCTGTACGACACGCAAATTGGCCCCATGATTCAACAGGTGGGTGGCGAAGGCGTGGCGCAGGGTATGCGGCGACAGGGGGCGCGCGATGCCCGCGGCGCGGGCATGGGCCTTGATGCGATGCCAGAAGGCCTGGCGGGTCAGGCAGGCATCGCCGCGCCCGGGAAAGAGCGCCGGCCGCGTGGGATCGCGCATCAGGGCGCCCCGCCCGCCGCGCAGGTAACGCGCGAGCCAGACGATGCCCTCCTCGCCCAGGGGCACCAGGCGCTCCTTGTCGCCCTTGCCCAGCACCCGCACCACCCCCTGGCGCAGGTTGACGCTGGCCAGGCTCAGGTTGACCAGCTCCGAGACGCGCAGGCCACAGCCGTAGAGCACCTCCAGCATGGCGCGATCGCGCAGCCCCAGGGGGGTGTCGGTGTCCGGGGCCGCCAGCAGCCGTTCCACTTCGGCCTCGTCCAGGGTGTTCGGCAGGTTGGGCCGCACCTTGGGGAGGCGCACCCCAGCCAGGGGGTCGGCGCTCAGCCGCTCGGTCATCAGTGCCCAGCGGTAGAAGCGCCGCAGGCTCGACAGCAGCCGGGCATTGGAGCGCAGCTGGTAACCCGCCTCGCGGCGCGCCGCCAGCCACTCGGGCAGGGTCTCGGCGCCGGGGGCCAGCAGGCAGGCGCCGTGCTCGGCCAGGCAGGCCGCCCAGGCGCCGAGGTCGCGCCGATAGGCGGCCAGGGTATGCTCACTGGCGCCCTGCTCGAGCCACAGGGCATCGAGGAAGGCATCGATCAGGGTGGTATCGGACATCGACGGGCCTCAAATGCAGGGAAACCCCGCCCCGCGCGAGCGGTGACGGGGTTTCCCGGCGACCTCGGCGGTGCCGGGTCGCGGCCTGGCCCGACTTAGGCCAGCTTTTCCTTGATGCGGGCAGACTTGCCGCTGCGCTCGCGGAGGTAGTACAGCTTGGCCTGGCGCACGTCGCCGCGACGCTTGACGCTGATGGAGTCGACCAGCGGGCTGTAGGTCTGGAAGGTCCGCTCGACGCCGACACCGTGGGAGATCTTGCGCACGGTGAAGGCGGAGTTCAGACCGCGGTTGCGCTTGCCGATCACCACGCCTTCGAAGGCCTGCAGACGCTCGCGGTTACCTTCCTTGACCTTGACCTGTACGATCACGGTGTCGCCGGGGGCGAAGGCCGGGACTTCCTTGGCCATCTGCTCGTTCTCGATCGCCTGGATCACCTTGTTCTTGCTGCTCATTGCTAGCTCCTCAATATCTCATCGCCACCCTGGGGTGGCCGTGATCCCGACGCTCGGCGTAGGCACGCGGACGCGGGAATCGGGTGTGTGACGCGAGTCTGCCCTGGCTTTATGGGGCCTCGGGGGTGTCTCGCACCTCCGCCTGACTGGCGTATTCGTCGATAAACTCGTCGAGCAGTTGCCGCTGCTCTCGGCTCAATTCGCGACCCTCGAGAAGGTCGGGACGCCTGAGCCAGGTGCGTCCCAAGGACTGCTTGTGGCGCCAGCGACGAATGGCGCCATGATTGCCGCTCAGCAGTACCTCGGGTACCGCCCGCCCGTCGATCACTTCCGGGCGCGTATAGTGGGGGCAATCCAGCAGTCCCTCGTTGAAGGAGTCCTCCACCGCCGAGTCCTGGTGTCCCAGCACTCCCGGCACCAGCCGGGCGGCGGCATCGATCAGCACCATGGCGGGCAGCTCGCCGCCGCTCAGCACATAGTCGCCGATGGACCACTCTTCATCGATATCGGCCTCGACGATACGCTCGTCGATGCCCTCGTAACGGCCGGCCACCACGATCAATGGCCCCGCCGCGGCCAACTCCTGGACACCGCGCTGATCCAGAGGTCGCCCCTGGGGCGACAGGTAGATCACGCGGGCCGGCTGGCCCTGTGTCGCTTCGGCCTCGGCGCGCGCGGCATGGATCGCCTGACGCAGCGTCTCGACCTTCATCAGCATGCCCGGCCCACCCCCATAGGGGCGATCATCCACCGTGCGGTGCTTGTCGATGGCAAAGTCCCGGGGATTCCAGAATTCCAGTTCCAGCAACCCTTGCTTGACCGCCCGACCGGTCACGCCATAGCGGCCGATCGCATCGAACATCTCCGGGAACAGCGAGACAACACCTATCCACACGGCAATTCATTCCAGGCATCGGCTCTGGGGGTTCCGCCTCGGGCGGTCGACCCTAGAGTCAAAAGTCGGGATCCCAGGCCACCGTCATGCGGCCGGCATCGAGATCCACATCGAGTATCACCTCGTCGGGCAAAAAGGGCAGCAGCCGCTCCTTGCCGTCGGCGGCACCGCGCACGACCATGACGTCGTTGGCGCCGGTCTCGAACAGGCTGGCCACGCGCCCCAGGGCTTGCCCCTCGGCGGTCACCACTTCGAGGCCTTCCAGTTGGTACCAGTAATACTCGTCCGCGGGCAGCTCGGGCAGCGCCGACTTGGGCAGCAGGATCTCCGCCCCGGCCAGCCGCTCGGCGGCATCGCGGTCGTTCACCCCATCGAGGTTCGCGACCAGTCCCTTGCCATGGCGACGCCCCTGAGTCAGGCGGTATTTCGTCACCCGACCATCGAGACGCACCCACCACTCGGGGTAGTCGAGAATGCCCTCCATGGGGCTGGTGTAGGAGTACACCTTGAGCCATCCCTTCACCCCGTAGGAGCTGGTCAGCTTGCCCAGCACGACATGCTGAGCCTTATCGCGGCCCTGGGGAGAGGTCATGGTGGTTTCCTGCACCGAGCTCACGATCAGGCGCTGGCCTGCTTGCGGGCTTCCTTGATCAGCTCGGCGACACGGTCGGAGAGCTGGGCACCCTGGTCCTGCCAGTGGGTGACGCGCTCCAGGTCGACGCGCAGACGCTCTTCCTGACCACGGGCCACCGGGTTGAAGAAGCCGACGCGCTCCAGGAAACGACCGTCGCGGGATTTGCGAGAGTCGGTCACGGTCAGGTGATAGAAGGGACGCTTCTTGGCGCCACCACGTGCCAAACGAATGGTAACCATGGCGTTAAACAGTCCTTCGGTTAGATTGCTGAAATTTGGAGTCTTCAGGGCGCGAGCGGACTCACGACCCAGTCATGAAGACGCGACATTCTACGGAAAGCGGCACCGTTTGGGAACCTTTTTCCTTGACAGCCCCCGGCATCAGCGCCAGGGGAAGCCACCGGGGCCGCCCATGCCCCCCGGGCCGCCCATGCCTCCGGGCCCACCCATACCGCCGGGGCCGCCCGGGCCACCGCCGCCCATCATGCCGGACATGCCGCGCATCATCTTCTGCATGCCGCCCTTCTTGCCCGCCTTCTTCATCATCTTCTGCATCTGCTTGTGCTGCTTGAGCAGACGATTGAGGTCGGGCACCTGCAGGCCGGCACCGGTGGCGATGCGCCGCTTGCGGGAGCCATTGATGATCTCCGGCTTGTGGCGCTCCTGGGGCGTCATGGAGTTGATCAGTGCCTCGAGCTTGCCCAGCTCCTTCTCCGGCCCGGGGCCCTGGGCCATCTCGGCCATCTGCCCCATGCCCGGCAGCTTGCCGAGCAGGCCTCCCATGCCGCCCATCTTCTTGAGCTGCTGGAGCTGGTCGCGGAAGTCCTCCAGGTCGAAGCCTTCGCCCTTCTTGACCTTCTTGGCCAGCTTGGCGGCCTTGCCCTTGTCGACGGTACGCTCGGCCTCCTCGATCAGCGACAGGACATCGCCCATGCCGAGGATGCGCGAGGCCACCCGATCCGGATGGAAGGGCTCCAGGGCATCGGTCTTCTCGCCCATGCCCATGAACTTGATCGGCTTGCCGGTGATATGGCGCACCGAGAGGGCCGCCCCGCCACGGGCGTCACCATCGGCCTTGGTGAGGATCACCCCGGTCAGCGGCAGCGCCTCGTGGAAGGCCTTGGCGGTATTGGCGGCGTCCTGGCCGGTCATGGCGTCGACCACGAACAGCGTTTCCTGGGGTGTCACCGCCCGATGCAGGGCCTGGATCTCGTCCATCATGTCGGCATCGACATGCAGGCGACCGGCGGTATCGACGATCACCACGTCATGGAACTGGATCTTGGCGTGCTTGATGGCCGCCTCGGCGATGGCCACCGGACGCTGATCGCTGGACGAGGGGAAGAAGTCGGCCTGGATCTCTCCGGCCAGGGTCTCCAACTGGTCGATGGCCGCGGGACGATAGACGTCGGCGGAGACCACCAGCACCTTCTTCTTCTCGCGCTCCTTGAGGTAGCGAGCCAGCTTGGCCACGGAGGTGGTCTTGCCCGCCCCCTGCAGGCCGGCCATCAGGATCACCGCCGGCGAGCCCTTGAGGCTGAGGCCATCGAAGGCCTCGCCCATAACCGCCTCCAGCTCCTGCTGGACGATCTTGACGAACTGCTGCCCCGGCGACAGGCTCTTGGAGACCTCCTGACCCACGGCGCGCTGACGCACCGCGTCGATAAAGGCCTTGACCACCGGTAGGGCGACATCGGCCTCCAGCAGCGCCCGGCGCACCTCGCGCAGGGTATCCTTGATATTGTCCTCGGTCAGTTTGGCCTGACCGCTGATGGACCTCAGCGTCCGCGATAGACGCTCCGATAGACTTTCGAACATGGGCCTCTCCGGCAACGATGCCTTGGCGTTTGGCGCGATTATACGCCTTGATGGCTTCGGTCTCCATGCATGGCTGGGCGGCGCCCCGGGGCTTCGGTATAGTAGCGCCAGGATCGCGGCCCTTATTTCGCCACTTCGCCGCCCCGGGCGGCCCATGGACAGCAACGCTATGCAGGCGCTTCCCTTTGCCTTAATCGCCATCATCCTCTACTGCGGTGCCGCCTCCTGGCAGGCGCTGGCGCTGGCCCGGCGCGTCCCCCAGCGTCCGCCCCTGGTGCTGACCCTGGGCGGCCTGGCCGTGGTCTGTCACCTGCTGGTACTCGGCGCCCTGATCGGCGGCAGCGAGCCGCTGAGCCTGGGCCTCGGCACCACCGCCACCGCGGCGGGGGCGCTGATCGCCGCCCTGCTGCTGGCCATCAGCCTCTTCAAGCCGGTACTCAACGTGGCGGTGGGACTCTTCCCGCTGGCCGCCGCGACCCTGGTGTTGGCGGTAGGCCTGCCCAGCCCGCCTCCCGGCAGCGGCCTGACCCCGGGCATCGCCCTGCATGTGGTGAGCTCCGCCCTGGCCTTCGCCGTGCTGGCCATCGCCGCCGTTCAGGCGATCCTGCTCGGCGTGCAGAACCAGGCCCTGCGCCACCACCATACCCGCGGCATCGTCCAGGCCCTGCCCCCCCTGACCACCATGGAGCGGGTGCTCTTCGAGCTGGTCTGGGCCGGGGTGACCCTGCTGACCCTGGCCATCCTCAGCGGCTTCCTGTTCCTCGACAACCTCTTCGCCCAGCACCTGGCCCACAAGACGCTGCTCTCCCTGGCCGCCTGGGTGATCTTCTCGATTCTCCTGGCCGGCCACCACTGGCTCGGCTGGCGGGGCCTCAAGGCGGTACGCTGGACCCTGGGGGGCTGCGCGCTGCTGCTGCTGGCCTATTTCGGCAGCAAGTTCGCCCTGGAAGTGATCTTCCGGGGGCCCTGAGCCGCCTTGACAGGCCACGCGCCGCTTCTCTACAAACGTGCCTGATACGCCATAAAGGACCCTTCCATCTTGAGCGACGACTTCCCTCTGGGATTGCTGTTCGGCCTGCTGGTGCTGCTGATCCTGCTGTCGGCCTTCTTCTCGAGTTCCGAGACCGGCATGATGTCCATCAACCGCTATCGCCTCAGCCATCGCGCCAACGGCGGCGAGCGCCGGGCACAACGGGTGCTGCGTCTGCTGGCCCGCCCGGACCGCCTGATCGGCGTGATCCTGATCGGCAACAATCTGGTCAACAACCTGGCCGCCGCCATCGCCACCGTGCTGGCGATCCACTTCTTCGGCGAGGTGACCGGGCCGGCCATCGCCCCCCTGGTGCTGACCATCGTCATCCTGATCTTCGCCGAGGTGACCCCCAAGACCTATGCGGCGGTCAAGCCGGAGCGCATCGCCTACCCCGCCTCGGTGGTCCTGGAGCCGCTGCTCAAGCTGCTCTATCCGCTGGTGTGGCTGACCAACGCCATCTCCAACGGCCTGCTGCGCCTGGCCGGGGTCAAGCAGATCGATGGCGGCGCCGACAACCTGACCCGGGACGAGCTGCGCACCATCGTCCACGAGGCGGGCACCCTGATCCCCCAGCGCCACCAGGCGATGCTGCTGTCGATCCTCGACCTGGAGAATGTCACCGTCAACGACATCATGGTGCCCCGCCACGAGATCGTCGGCATCGACCTGGAGGATGACCTGGAGAGCATCCTCACCCAGATCCGCACCAGTCAGCACACCCGCATTCCGGTCTACAAGGGCGATATCAACAACATCATCGGCATGCTGCACCTGCGCAACGCGGCACGTTTCCTGGCCAAGGCGGAGGTCACCAAGGCGGCCATCGTCCAGGAGGCCCGGGAGCCCTACTTCATCCCCGAATCCACCCCGTTGCATACCCAACTGCTCAACTTCCAGAAGCAGAAGCGGCGTATCGGCATCGTGGTGGACGAGTATGGCGACGTGGAGGGCCTGGTGACCCTGGAGGATATCCTCGAGGAGATCGTCGGCGAATTCACCACCGACGTGGCGGGGATGCACCAGGAGATCCACCTCCAGGACGATGGCAGCTACCTGATCGAGGGCACCGCCAATATCCGCGAGATCAACAAGTCGCTGGGCTGGCAGTTGCCCACCGACGGCCCCAAGACCCTCAATGGCCTGATCCTCGAGCACCTGGAATCCTTCCCCGACGGCCCCGCCTGCCTGCAGGTGGGCACCACCCGCATGGAGATCCTCCAGGTCAGGGACAAGCTGATCACCTCGGCGCGCTGCTGGCAGCATGCCCGGCGACCGGCCCGCCGCCGCTAAGCTTCCTCCCACGACAAACGACCACGGCGCCCCAGGGGCGCCGTGGTCGTTTCGGATGTCATACCGTCCAGCCGACTTTTCAGGGCCCTTCGTGGACGCCCTGGGGATGGGTGCGCTCGCCGCGGCTGGCCAGGGCATTGAGGGCGTTCACATAGGCCCTGGCGGAGGCGATAACGATATCGGTGTCCGCCCCCAGGCCGTTGACGATCCGCCCGCCCTTCTGCAAGCGCACCGTGACCTCGCCCTGGGAATCGCTGCCGCTGGTAATGGCGTTCACCGAATAGAGCTCCAGCTCCGCCTGGCTGTCGGCGATCTGCTCGATGGCCTTGAAGACCGCGTCCACCGGCCCGCTGCCCTGGGCCTCGACGCGGCGCTCCGCGCCGTCGTGATTGAGCACCACCCGGGCCAAAGGCGTCTCGCCGGTCCGCGAGGTGACCTCCAGGGCCACCAGGCGGAAACGCTCGGCCCGGGCCGCGGCGCGGGTATCGGTGACCAGGGCCTGGAGGTCCTCGTCGTAGATCTCGTGCTTCTTGTCGGCGAGCTGCTTGAACAGCACGAAGGCATCGTTGAGCTCCGCCTCGGAGGCGAACTGGATGCCCAGCTCGCCCAGCCGCGAGCGGAAGGCATTACGCCCGGAGTGCTTGCCCAGCACGATGGCGTTGGTGTGCCAGCCCACATCCTCGGCGCGCATGATCTCGTAGGTCTCGCGGTGCTTGAGCACGCCGTCCTGATGGATCCCCGACTCGTGGGCGAAGGCGTTCTTGCCGACGATGGCCTTGTTGGGCTGCACCGGGAAGCCGGTGACGGTGGAAACCAGCCGCGAGGTGGGCACGATATGGGTGGCGTCGATGCGGGTCTCCACGTCGAGGACATCCTGGCGGGTGCGCACCGCCATGACGATCTCCTCCAGGGAGGCATTGCCGGCCCGCTCGCCCAGGCCGTTGATGGTGCATTCCACCTGGCGGGCGCCGGCATTCACCGCGGCCAGGGAGTTGGCGACCGCCAGCCCCAGGTCGTTATGGCAGTGCACCGAGAAGACCGCCTTGTCGCTGTTGGGCACCCGGCGGATCAGCTCCCCCACCATCTCGCCGAAGGGCACCGGCAGGGCATAGCCCACGGTGTCGGGAATATTGATGGTGGAGGCGCCGGCCGCGATGGCCGCCTCGACGATGCGGCACAGGAAGTCCAGCTCGGAGCGCCCGGCGTCCTCACAGGAAAACTCCACGTCGCCACACAGGCTGCGGGCCTTCGTCACCGCCGCCACGGCGCGCTCCACCACCTGTTCCGGCGCCATCTGCAGCTTGTACTGCATATGGATGGGACTGGTGGCGATAAAGGTGTGAATGCGCCCCTGGGCGGCGCCGGCCAGGGCCTCGCCGGCGGCCTCGATATCGCGTTCCAGGGCCCGGGCCAGGGAGCAGACGCGGCTGCCCTTGACGCTCTCGGCCACCGCCTTCACCGCCTCGAAGTCACCGGGGCTGGCGGCGGCGAAGCCCGCCTCGATCACATCGACGCGCAGCTTCTCCAGCATCAGGGCGATACGCACCTTCTCGTCGCGGGTCATGGAGGCACCCGGCGACTGCTCGCCGTCGCGCAGGGTGGTATCGAAGATGATCAGCGGCTGCTTGCTCATGGAAGGGGTCTCATCTGGGTCCAGCGTCGGAATCCCGTCGCCCGGCCGAGCCGTGGAGCGCGGGAACTCAGTATTTTCTAAGGGTAGCCGAGGTCGGCGCCACGCCCCAGGCCTCGGCGTCGGCCTTGAGCTCACGCACCTCGATCTCGAGGCGCGCCAGGCTGGCCTCCCGCGGGGCCAGGGGCGCCCCGAAATGGAGCCCGACCCGGGCGCGGAAGCGGCGCGGGCGCTTGGTCAGGGCGCGACCGCCCTGGTGGGAGGTCCAGGAGCCCCAGAGCCCGGCCAGGCCGGCGGGTACCACCGGTACCGGGTTGCGCGCCAGGATATGCTCCAGGCCTCGCCGGAAGGGATGGATCTCGCCATCCGGGGTCAGCCGCCCCTCGGGGAAGAGCATCACCACCTCGCCGTTATCCAGGGCGCGGCGAACCTCTTCCAGGGCGCGGCGTACGCTGCCCGGGTCGCGACGCTCCGCCTCCACGGGAATCGCCCCCACCAGGCGGAACCACCAGTTGAGCCAGGGCGACTCGTAGATGGGACGATCCATCAAAAAGCGCAGCGGCCGCGGGCTGGCGCCGCCGAGGATCAGGGCATCGACGAAGCTGACATGGTTGCAGACCACCAGGGCCGCGCCCCGGACCGGCAGTCGCTCGCGCCCCTCGACCCGCAGTCGATAGCAGAGCCGCACCAGCACGAGGATCAGATGACGCGCCAGGCCGAGACAGGGCCCCCGGAGGGGGTGAGGCTCACGACTCACGGGGCGTAGGGGCCATGGCGCAGGCCGGCGAGAATGGTGACCAGCAACTGCTCCAGCAGTTCGGTGACCTCCAGGGGCTGGCCCTGCCAGACACCGAGGCGCTCGTTGAGGCCCAACTGTACCAGGCCGTGCACGCTTCCCCAGAGGGTGCGTGCCATGCGCCGCGCCTCCAGGTCGCCGAGCCCCGGCTGATAGGCCTTGAGCCCGGTCTCCACGCGCAGGAAGAGGGCCTCGATCATATCGCTCTGACGCCGATCCAGTTCGCCCTCCTGGGCCAGGGGGTAATCGAACAACAGCTGCCAGCGATAAGGCTCGTGGCGGGCGAAGCGCCAGTAGGCCAGGGCCAGGGTGCGCAGCTGGGATTCCAGGGTCTCGTTGGTATCCGCCGGCACCATGGCCTCCTTGAGCCGCGCCAGGGTCTCGAGATTGACGTGCTGCAGCAGGTTGCCGAAGCTGCCGTAGAGCTTGAGCAGGGTGCTGGGGGCACAGCCCACATCGCGAGCCAGGGCGCGCAGCGACAGCTCATGCACCGGGCGCTCCTGCAGCCAGGCATCACAGGCTGCCATGACCTGGGCATGCAGTGCCTCGGGGGCATGCTGTCTAGGACGTGCCATGGGCTTCCTCGTCACGATGAGTGGAAATGCGGAATCGAACACTGTTTCCGACCAGCATATCGCTACCTGCCATAAACGCAAGCCCGGCGCTGGGATAAGCGCTTTTCAGCGCCCGGTGAAGCCGCTACCCTTGAGGCCCTCCGCCGCTCAGGAGCCGCTATGGCAGGCCGCCTGCATATCGCCCCCATGGATCTGGAACGGCTGCTGCCGGGCCTGCGCCTCGAGGCCACTCCGATCACCAGCCCCAATCTGGCGCCACGCCAGCCGCTCTCGATGCTGCGCCTGGCCGGCGGCACCCCGACCCTGGTGACCGCCTTCTGGGGCCTGACGCCCCCCTGGCTCGAGGTGCTCGACCACGCCCCCCACTGTGCCCGGGCGGAATCCCTGGCGGCACGCCCCATGTTCCGCGAGGCCTTCGCCGCCCGCCGCTGCCTGATTCCGGCCAGCGGGATCTATGTGTGGAAGCCCCAGCCGCGCATGAAGCAGCCCTTCCTGGTCACCCGGGCCGATCGCGGCCCGCTGCTGCTGGCGGGGCTGTGGTGCCGCTACCACACCAGCCTGACCGAGTTCGCCGACTCCTGCGCCCTGATCACGGTGGCCACGCCACCGCTGCTGACGCCCCTCAGCGATCGTCTGCCGGCACTGATCGACGCGGCGGCGGCCCGGGAGTGGCTCGACCCGGCCACGCCCCTGGAGCAAGCCCGGGCCTTGCTGGCCCCCGCCCCCGGGGAACTGTTGGGCGCCTTTCCGGTATCAAGACGAGTGAATGATCCCAAGCACCAGGAGTGGGCCTGTGGCTACCCCACCGGTCCCATGCTGCGCGCGACCCCCGCCCAGGAGAGTTAATGTCCATCTCGCTTCTCGCCGCCCCCCGCAGCACGCTATCGCTGCTGACCGCCCTATGGATCGGCGTCACCGGGCTGGCCCGGGCCGACTCGCCCGAGCCGGCCATCGCCGAGGTCACCTCGCCCCAGACCAGCCCTCACGACGTGCGGGAGTATCGCCTGCTGAGCCTGGACAACGGCCTGACCGCGTTGCTGGTGCATGACCCCGAGGCGGACAAGGCCGCCGCCTCCATGAACGTCAGCGTGGGCAGCGCCGACGACCCCGAGGACCTGGCGGGGCTGGCCCACTTCCTCGAGCATATGCTCTTCCTGGGCACCGAGCCCTTCCCCGAGGCGGACGCCTACCAGGGCTATATCAATCGCCATGGCGGCAGCCACAATGCCTTTACCGCTCCCCATGACACCAACTACTTCTTCGATATCGAGCCCGAGGCGCTGCCCGGTGCCCTGGATCGCTTCAGCCAGTTCTTTATCGCGCCGCTGTTCAACGCCGACCAACTGGAGAGCGAGCGCAATGTCGTCCACTCGGAGTACCAGGCGCGGATTCGTGACGAGGCCCGCCGTGAGTTCGATGTGCTCGACCAGTTCCTCAATCCCGAGCACCCGGGCACCGGTTTCTCGGTGGGCAGCCGCGAGACCCTGGCCGCTCCCGCCGAGGGAGAGCCCGACCTGCGGGAGCGGGTCATCGACTTCTATGAGCGTCACTACGACGCCAACGTGATGCACCTGGCGCTTATCGCGCCCCAGGACCTGGACGCCCAGGAGGCCCTGGTCCGCGAGCGTTTCGGCGCTATTCGCGACCGCGACCTCGAGGCTCCGCGCATCGACGTCCCCCTGGCCCTCGACGAGCCCCTGCCGATGGCGCTGCAGGCCCGGTCGCTGCGCGATCGCCAGCAGGTGCGCTTCCTGTTCCCCATCCCCGACCCCGTCGATGACTACCCCTTCAAGCCGGTGGACTTCCTGGCCAACCTGCTGGGCCACGAGGGCGAGGGCAGCCTGCTGGCGGCGCTGCGCGAGGCGGGCCTGGCCGACGCCCTCTCCGCCGGCGTGACCCGCAGCGATGGCGAGAACGCCCTCTTCGCGGTGACCCTCAGCCTGACCCCGGAGGGCGTCGAGCGCCTCGATACGATACAGGCCAGCCTGTTTGCCGCCATCGCGGGAATCGCCGAGCGGGGCCTCGAGGCCTGGCGTTACGAGGAGCAGGCCAGCCTGGCGGAGCAGCAGTTCCGTTTCCTGCAACACGGCCCGCCGGTCCGCAGCGTGACCCACCTGGCCATGAACCTGGCCCACTACCCGGAGGAGGACGCCCTCTATGCCCCCTACCGCATGGGCGAGTTCGATGCCGAGCGCCTGGCCCCCTACCTGGAGGCCCTGACGCCGGACAGGCTGATCCGCCTGTATAGCGGCCCCGAGGTAGAGGGCGAGGCGACCTCTCCCTGGTTCCATGCCCCCTACCGGGCCGAGACGCGGGTCGAGTGGCCCGAGGCAACGCCCCTGGGTGGCCTGGCACTGCCCGAGCCCAACCCCTTTATCGCCCAGGACCTGGAGCTCCTGGGACACCAGGATTCGCGTCCCGAGCTGCGCCTGGAGACCCCGGGAGCGCGGCTCTGGCACCAGGCCCATAGCGGTTTCCGCACGCCCCAGGTCGAGTGGCGCTTCAGCCTCCAGCATCCTGCCGCCAGCGAGTCGCCCCGGGAAGCGGCGCTGACCCAGCTGCTGGCGGGCTGGCTGGACGACAGCCTCAACGAGGTCTTCTACCCGGCGCGCCTGGCGGGGCATCACTTCGAGGCCTATGCCCACGCCCGCGGCCTGACCCTGAGCTTCTCCGGCTGGCGGGATCGCCAGCCCCTGGTGATGCGCGAGGCCCTGGCCCAACTGATCGAAGGCGAGATCGCCGAGGAGAGCGTGGCACGGGTCAAGCAGCGCCTGGCCCGGGAGTGGCGCAATGCTCCCCAGGCGGCCCTCTATCAGCAGGCCAGTCGCACCCTGGGCGAGGCGCTGATTCGCCCCCAGTGGCCGACCGCCGACCTGCTGGAGGCGCTGTCCTCGCTGGACGGCGAGGCCCTGCACGCCTATCGCCGCGACTTCCTGGATGCCCTGCATATCGAGGCCATGGCCGTCGGCGACCTGGACGCCGCCCTGGCCAGCCAGGAGGCACAGTTGGTCTTCGATGCCCTGGCGCCGCGCCTGGACGCCGAGGCCATTCCCTCCCTGACACCGCTGGCCGCCCGGCAGCTGCCGCCGCTGCGCCCGGATAGCCAGCGTCAGGAGTCGCTGCTGCTGCGCTACCTGCAGGGCCCCGACCGCTCCCTGGCCAGCCAGGCGGAGCTGGCGGTACTGGGCCAGCTATTGAGCACGCCCTTCTATACCCGGCTGCGTACCGAGGAGCAGTTGGGTTATGTGGTCAATGCCGGCTATCGGCCGCTGCTGGATGCCCCGGGCATCGCCCTGCTGGTGCAGTCGCCGGAGACCGGGAGCCAGGCCATCGGCGAGCGGATCGACGCCTTCCTGGAGACCTTCGATGCCAGCCTGGCAGACCTGGACGACGCGGCCCTGGCCCCCTATCGCCAGGCGGTGCGCGACCAGTTGCTGGCCCGGGACACCTCCCTCGGCCAGCTCACCGATCGCCTGTGGCGCGGCCTGGCCCTGGGTGACGATACCTTCGATCGCCGCGAACGGCTGGCCGCCGAGGTGATGGCGGTGGATGGCGAGCGGCTGCGCCGGGCCTGGCAGGCCCTGCGCCAGCGTGACCCGCTCGACGTGGCCTTCGATCCTGGCGACGAGCCCAGCGACGTACTGACCTTGAGCCGCTCCCTGGCCCCATTGCCGGAAGATGGCGCCGAGGAGTAGCAAGAAAAACGCCCGACCCGGGAGCTCTCCCGGGTCGGGCGTTGTTGGTTGCCCCCGCTCCCTAGTCGAAGGCCTGGGGCGGCACGATCGCCTCCACATGCATCACCAGCTCCTCGAGGATCTGGCGCTGACGGTCGTCCAGGCTGACCTGATTGAGCCGCTCGATCTCCCGGGCAAAGCCCTGCAGGGTCAGGCCACCGAGGCGCGCATCGTTCATGCGGTTCCAGCGATAGGCCTCCCACTGGGCCTGCTCCTCGCCGCTCAGGGTCTCCGGGTAACTCCGCGCCCGATAGCGAAACAGCATCTCCTCCAGGCGCGGATCCTGGAAGGCGAAGCGCGCCGCCACCAGGTCCCAGGGGTCGCTGTCCCGCACCCGCTGCATCTGCTGGCGGTCGGCGGGGGAGAAGAAGCCCCCGGAGTAGAGCATCAGATCGGGATCCCGAGGCCCCTCCGGCGGTGCCTCGGCGAATACCTGGGCCGCCTTGCGGGCCGCCTCCGGCGCCTCGTGGAGGCGCTTCCAGTGGCGCCGACAGGCCGCCAGGTCGAGCCCCATGCCCTCGACGATATCGCCATAGTCACCGGCCCGGGGCCCATTGACGTCCTTGAGGAAGCTCACCGGCATGATCACCGGGCTGCGATTGATATGGATCACCTTGAGGGGCACCCGGGCCGTGCCTTCCGCCAGCTCGTCGGCGGCCACGAAGACCCGCTCGCGAATCGCCTCCGGGCTCAGCGTCAGCAGCGGCTCCGGATCCTCCGCCAGGTCATAGACGATCACCCCGTTGGGGTTGCTGGGATGCTCCGCCAGGGGCATCACCAGGGCCGCGCAGGCGCGGCTGGCCGGGTAGCGCTGGGAGATATGCAGCAGCGGCTTGCGGGACGCCAGGTCGAGGCGGCGCGCCACCTCGCGCTTGTTGCGCAGCCCCAGCAGATAGTCGAAGAGGCGCCCATTGCACTCCCGCAACAGCCGCGCCAGGGCGATGGTGGCGCGCACATCCACCAGGGCGTCATGGGCCCCGGCATGCTCGATGCCGTTGGCGGCGGTGAGGTCCTCGAGGCGGAAGCTGGGGGTACCATCCTCGCGCTTCGGCCACTCGATCCCCTCCGGGCGCAGGGCGTGGAAGGCGCGCACCACGTCGATCAGATCCCAGCGGGAGTTGCCGTTCTGCCACTCCCGGGCATAGGGGTCGAGCAGGTTGCGGTAGAAGAGGTGGCGGCTGACCTCGTCATCGAAGCGCAGGCTGTTGTAACCCACCGCACAGGTGCCCGGCTCGCTCATGGCGGCATTGACCCGGCCGGCGAACTCCGCCTCGGGCAGGCCACGACGCTGTGCCGTCTGGGGCGTGATGCCGGTGATCAGGCAGGCCTGGGGGTGGGGCAGGTAATCGTCCGCCGGCTTGCAGTAGAGGGTCAGCGGCTCGCCGATCTCGTTGAGCTCGGCATCGGTGCGGATGGCGGCGAACTGGGAAGGGCGATCCAGGCGCGGATCGGCCCCGAAGGTCTCGTAGTCATGCCAAAGAAAGGTGCGCGGTGCGGCGACGGACTGCGCCATGGACGATCTCCAGACAGGGCCGAAATAAGGCCCAGCCTAGCATAGACACCCGCCGGGCTCAGCCCATGGCCACCCGGCAACGGGACTCTCGCGGCCAACCGCTATGGCTAGCCCTTGGCCAGAATGACATTCAGCTCGAGAATCGGGCCGTCGTCATCCTGGGTCGAAACCAGAGCAGGCTGATATGGTCAGCCCTTGGGCAAGGTCACGTTCAGCTCG
Organism: Bisbaumannia salifodinae; assembly: GCF_055388505.1. The sequence continues at coordinate 223,387 of NZ_AP043781.1, read as the reverse complement.
AGAATCGAGCAGTCGTCATCTTTATCCAAGCTGATATTGATCGCGTCCCGATCGACCTTGACGTAGCGGCGAATCACCTCCAGCAGCTCTCGCTCCAGCATCGGCATATAGTCCGGCTGATCGCGCTGGCCACGCTGGTGAGCGACGATGATCTGCAGTCGCTCCTTGGCTACCGAGGCACTCTTCTTGCGTTCACCACGGAAAAAATCCAGGAGTTTCAACGGCGACCTCCTCCGAACATACGGCTCAACAGCCCCTTCTTCTGAGTTTCATGGAAGCGCAGCGGGACTTCCTCGCCCAACAGCCGGGAGACCGTATCGGTGTAGGCCAGGCCGGCATCGCTCTTCTGATCGTGGACCACCGGGATGCCCTGGTTGGAGGCCCGCAGCACCGCCTCGGACTCGGGAATCAGGCCGATCAGGTCGATGGCCAGGATCTCGCGGATATCCTCCAGGGTCAGCATATCGCCATAATCGACCCGCTCCGGGTTATAGCGGGTGATCAGCAGATGCTCCTTGACCGGCTCCTCGCCCCGTTCGGCGCGGCGGGTCTTGGCCGCCAACAGGCCGAGGATGCGATCGGAGTCACGCACCGAAGAGACCTCGGGATTGGTCACCACGATGGCCTCGTCGGCGAAGTACATGGCCAGCTGGGCACCCCGCTCGATGCCCGCGGGGGAGTCGCAGAGGATATAGTCGAAGTCGCTGGAGAGGGTCTCCAGCACCTTCTCCACGCCCTCCGGGGTCAGGGCATCCTTGTCGCGGGTCTGGGAGGCCGGCAGGATGTGCAGGTTGTCGACCCGCTTGTCACGGATCAATGCCTGGGCCAGGCCCGCCTCTCCCTGAATCACATTGACCAGGTCATAAACGACGCGGCGCTCACAGCCCATGATCAGGTCGAGGTTGCGCAGCCCCACATCGAAATCGATTACCACCGTCTTGTTGCCTCGCAGGGCGAGGCCGGTGGCAATGGCCGCGGCGCTGGTGGTCTTGCCGACCCCGCCCTTGCCTGAGGTCACTACAATGATCTTGGCCAAGTTACGCTTCCTGTTGCAGATTAGGTTCCCGATTGGCTCGCCATCCACTCTGACATCGCCTGACGTCAGCTCAGGGCGGCGATCGCCAGTTGATCATCGCTGAGATGCACTTCCACGGCGGTGCCCAGCAGGTGCGGGTCGATATCCTCGAGCCGCTTGTAGCTACCCGCCACCGACAGCAGTTCGGCATGCAGCTCGCGGCAGTAGATGCCCGCCGCGGCGTTACCATGGATGCCCGCCAGGGCGCGACCCCGCAGGGCGCCATAGACATGTACGCTGCCGGCGGCCAACACCTCGGCACCGGCATTGACCGCCCCGATCACCACCAGGTCGCCTTCCTGGGCGCTGACCTGCTGGCCCGAGCGTACCGTGCCGCGGTAGATTCGCCCCACCGGGAGGGACGCACCGCCTTCGACGGGAGCCGGCTCGGCGACCTCGGGCTCACTGGCGGGGACGCTCTCCAGCGGCCGGCCGCGCGCTTCCTGGGGCGGAAACCAGCCCAGCCCCAGGGCCCAGGCCGATTGCTTGACCGGATCGCTGCCGCCGCGCACCGCCACCGGCAGCAGCTTGTGGGCACGACATACCGCACAGATACGCTCCAGGGCCAGATGCGGCTCCTCGAGCCGCTCCACGCTGAGCACCACCGGGGTGTGCTGGAAAAAGGCCGGGGACTGGCTGAGTTTCCCCGCCAACTGCTCACGAATGTGTTCAGGGTCGGCACTGGTCAGCTCCATGACCGTCATGGGCAGCATGCCCCCCTTGAAGGAAAAGGCCAGGCTGGCCCGATCCGCCTTCAGACTCATCGCCGGACTCCGCATCGGATAATGGGAGTAAAGCTAAGCGAGTGCGCCGAGTCCTGCAACCGATGATCTCCACGCAATCCGTCGGCAAGCCGCCAAGCCGTTGGTGCGAGGAGACTTTCGCCGTGACATATCGCATGCTTAGATTAAGTGACATTGCCCCTTGATGCGTTGCGGCCTCCTGGCCGCGACCGACTCGTTCAGGAACCCCACCCATTATGTCAGGATGGATTGCTTCGGGTTGGCTGCGCCGCTGGCTGGCGCCACGCTGGCAGCATCCGGACCCCGAGATACGCCGCCAGGCCGCCCTCAGGCTGGAGCCCGGCAAGGATGCCGAACATCGGCAACTGGCGCGACTGGCGCGCGACCCGGATGCCGGCGTGCGGCAGGCCGCCCTATCGCGCCTCGTTGCCCCTCGCCCCTTGCTCGCCTGGCTGGGCGACGAGGCCGCCAGCCAGGAGCTGCGCCACCGCCTGGTGGAGCTACTGAGCGGTCGCGATGGCGACCTCCCCCTGGCCGAACGCCTGCCCCTGGTCGAGACCCTCGAGGATGCCGACCTGCTGGAGGCCCTGGCGCTCGAGGGGGATAACCAGCAATTGCGTCTGGCCGCCCTGGCGCGAATCGACGACGAAGCCCGACTGATTCGCCAGGCCTGCGACAACGGCATCGCCGGCGTGCGGCGTGCCGCCGCCGAGCGCATCACCAGCGAGGCCGGACTGACACGCCTGGCCCGAGAGGCCCGGCGTGACAAGCAGGTGGCCCGTCAGGCGCGCAAGGCACTGGCCGCCTTGCGCGCCAATGAGAGCCAGGCGCGGGAGGCCCTGGCCGCCCGGGAGCGACTGCTGGAGACCGTCGAGCAGCAGGCCCAGGCGCCCTGGGAGCCCCTCTTCGGCGGACGCTTCCGCCACCTGCAGCGGGAATGGGAAGCCCTCCAGTCACCCCCCAGCCGGGCCCAGGAGCTGCGCTACCAGGAGGCCTGCCTACGTTGCCGCAAGATCCTCAGCGACCATGAGGCACGCCATCAGGCGCATCAAGCCGCCACTCAGCGTCAGGCCGACGCAGACCAGGTCCGTCGCGAGCTGGTCGAGGCCTTGGAAGAGAGCCTTTCGGCCCTCCAGCGCAGCGACCTGCTGACCGCCCAGGATATCGCCAGCCTGCAGTCCCAGAAGCGCCTGCTGGCGACCCGCTGGCAGGCCCTCTCCGATCAGCATGTCCCGGACGCCGATCTGCGCCGCCGCTACGACCAGGCGCTGAGCGACTATGACACCATCACCCAGGCCTGGGAGGGGCTTCGAGGGCCGACCGCCGCCATCGAGGAGGCGCTGACCCAGGCCGACCCGGCGGCCCTGGCCGCGGCCCTGGCCGACTGTCCCTGGCCCGACCACCTCCCCCCCACGCCGCTGCTCAAGCGCGCCCGCGCCGCCCTCGAGCGAAGCGACGCCGCCGAGGCGGACCAACAGCCTTCCCTCGCCTGGCTCGACAAGGAACTGGACGAGTTGCAGCACCTGCTGGAGCGGGGCGCCTTCAAGGGCGCCAGCCGGCTGCACCAGAGCCTGCGTCACCGCCTGGAAGGCGTTTCCGGGGAGGCCTACGCCCCCGCCCTGGCACGCTTCAGGCGACTCGCTGCCCAGCTCGCGGAACTGCGCGACTGGCGTGGCTTCGTGGCCGGCCCCAAACGCGATCAGCTCTGCCAGGCCATCGAGGCCCTGGCCGAGGAGACGCAACTCGGTGATCGCGAGCTGGACCACCAGCATCGCCGCCTGGTCAAGGAGTGGAAGGAACTGGGTAGCGCCGCCGCCACCCGTGATCTCGCCGAGCGCTTCCGGGCCGCCTCGGATCGCATCCATGAGCGCCTGGCACCCTGGAAGTCGGCGCGTCAGGCCGAGCGCCAGCGCCACCTGGAGGCCCGCGAGGCCCTCTGCGAGCAACTCGAAGCCCTGCTGGCGCACCCCGACCCGGCGGCGGATCCGGATGCCCTGCGCGAGATCCGTGACCGGGCCCGGGAACAGTGGCGCCACCATTCGCCGGTGCCCCGGGAACAGGCCGAGAGCATCGGACGGCGCTTCGGGCGTATCCGCCATGACCTGCAGGGGCTGATCGACCGCCGCGCCCAGGAGATCGCCGGCGCCAAGCGCGAGCTGATCGACGCCGCCCGGGAGCTGCTCGATGACGCGGCCCCCATCGATCGCCGCACCACCGAGGCCAAGCGCCTGCAGCAACGCTGGCGGAGCCTGGGCCGGGCCCCCAAGGGCGAGGAGCAGATCCTGTGGCGGGAATTCCGCGGCCTCTGCGACCAACTCTTCGCCCACCGGGAGGCGGAGCGAGACGACCTCGCCCGGCGCGCCAAGGCGCGCCTGGATACCATGCAGACGCTGATCGACCGCCTCGATGCCTGGCAGCCCCAGGTCAGCGGCGATGCCGAGACCCTGGACCGGGCCATCGCCGAGGCCGAGGCCCTGGAGCCGCTCCCCTCGGGACGACGCAGCGAAGGCATGCGCCGACGCTGGAGCGGTATCGTGCGCGCCCGCCGCGAGCGCCTGCTGCGCCTGGCGGTCAGCGAAGAGGTGGCGCGCTGGCAGGCCCTGCGCCCACTGCTGGATGCCCACCTGGCGGCGGATGCCCAGGCCCTCGCCGGCGAGTCATCGGCCGAGGTGCCCGAGCCGGCAACCCTGGAAGGCGATATGCGCCAGGCCCATGAGCGCCGCAATGCCGCCCGCCGCCAGCCCTCCTCTACCCAGGAGGTGGAGGAGCAACTGATCCGCCTGCGGGTACATCTGGCCCTACTGGCCGGCGAGCCGGTGGGGCAGCAGGACGAGCCGTTGCGCCTGGCGATCCAGGTGGAACGCCTCAACGAGGGGCGCGGCCGCGAGCTCTCCCGGGCCGAGGAGGTGCATGCCGTGCTCCGGGAGCTGCTCGCCACCGGCCCGATCCCCGCCGAGCTCTGGGCCCGGGAGGTCCATGACCTCGATACCCTGCTGGCCCGGCTGTGGCACCTGCCCCCTCCTTGAATGCTCCCAACGCAAAACGCGAGGCCTGGGCCTCGCGTTTTGTTGACGATCGCCAGCCGGCGATTCAGCCCATAAATTGGCCGCCGTTGATATCCAGGTTGGCGCCGGTGATAAAGCCCGACTCCTTGTCGGCCAGGAAGACCACCGCCCGGGCGATCTCCTCGGGCGTACCGAAGCGCTTGACCGGAATCCCCTGACGGATCCCGTCACGGATCTCGTCGGCAATCTTCATGATCATATCGGTGGCCACATAGCCCGGCGACAGGGTGTTGACGGTGATGCCCTTGCTGGCGGTCTCCTGGGCCAGGGACATGGTCAGCCCATGCATCCCCGCCTTGGCCGCCGCATAGTTGACCTGGCCGAACTGCCCCTTGCGGCCATTGATTGAGGAGATATTGACGATTCGCCCATAGCCCTGTTCCAGCATGTCCGAGATCACGCTGCGACAGGTATTGAAGACGCTGTTGAGGTTGGTATCGATGACCTCGTGCCACTGCTCGGGGCTCATCTTCTTGAGGGTGCCGTCCCGGGTAATCCCCGCACAGTTGACCAGCACGCTGATGGGGCCATGCTGCTCGCGAATCTCGCGGACCCCGGCTTCACAGGAGGCGTAATCCACCAGATCGATGCCCGACAGGGTGATATTGTCGAAACCGTCGGCCTGCTGCTGGGCCAGCCAGCCCTTGGCCTTCTCGGCGTTATGATAGCCCGCCACGACCCGATAGCCCTCCTTGGCCAAGGCGCGACAAATGGCGGTGCCAATACCACCGGTGCCCCCGGTGACCCAAGCGACGGGTGCAGTATCGGTCATAGAATAACTCCCTTGTATTAGTGGCCCTGAATAACGACGCGGTACCTCGAAAGGTGGCCACAGTGTCGTCGACCCGCGAGTCAAGATGATGACTGCCCGACCAGTATGTGATGCCGCGCCACAACAGGACGAGCGTTTCATTGCATGCGCCCTATCAACGCTTGACGTGCGTCATAAAATCCGTATAGTGTGCATCACGTTGATGCGGGGTGGAGCAGTCTGGTAGCTCGTCGGGCTCATAACCCGAAGGTCATCGGTTCAAATCCGGTCCCCGCTACCAAACACAGAGAAAGGCCGATTCCTAGGGAGTCGGCTTTTTTCGTTGCTGAACCGATGACCGTCATCGGTTCACTCTGGTTTCCAGGTCAGCGGTCCCCGCTACCCATTTAGAAGAGGCAGTTACCTAACAAGGTGACTGTCTTTTTGCTTTGCGGGAAAGCATCGGGCTCGACTCTTCACCAGCCCGGGAAGGTCGCCGGCTCAGTCCGGTCCCCGCTACCAAACACAGAGAAAGGCCGATTCCTTAGGGAGTCGGCTTTTTTCGTTGCTGAACCGATGACCGTCATCGGTTCACTCTGGTTTCCAGGCCAGCGGTCCCCGCTACCCATTTAGAAGAGGCAGTTACCTAACAGGGTGACTGCCTTTTTGCTTTGCGAGAAAGCATCGGGCTCGACTCTTCACCAGCCCGGGAAGGTCGCCGGCTCAGTCCGCTCCCCGCTACCAAACACAGAGAAAGGCCGATTCCTTAGGGGATCGGCTTTTTTCGTTGCTGAACCGATGACCGTCATCGGTTCACTCTGGTTTCCAGGTCGGCGGTCCCCGCTACCCATTTAGAAGAGGCAGTTACCTAACAAGGTGACTGCCTTTTTGCTTTAAGAGAAAAGCATTGGGCTCGGCTCTTCACCAGCCCGGGAAGGTCGCCGACTCAGTCCGCTCCCCGCGACCAATCCCCCTTGGTTCGTTTATTCCTTGTATACGCTATCCGTGGCGCCCGAGGAGGAGGCTCCGCCACTGAAGCGGCAACCCCCAGGCCCCATGTCGTCGCCAACGAGCATCGCGTCTCGCCTTGGGTTTTCTCGCCATGTCTCCCCTCCGACCTTGAATCCCACCCCCATCACCCGCATCTTGTGAGGAAACCCGTGATTCACAAGGCAGACCCCATGCAGATCGTCGACCCGCGCAGCGGTGCCCCCCTCTCCTCCGAGCCGCAAGCCTCGAGCCCGCAATCTCAGGCCGACCCCAGCGCCTATATCGTCGATATCGACATGAGCAACTTCCAGCAGGTGGTGCTGGAGGGGTCGATGCAGACGCCGGTGCTGCTGGACTGCTGGGCTCCCTGGTGCGAACCCTGCAAGAACCTGATGCCGGTGCTGGAGAAGCTGGCCCGGGAGTATCAGGGCGCCTTCGTGCTGGCCAAGCTGAATATCGACGAAAATCAGGAAATCGCGGCGCAGCTGGGCATCCGCTCGGTGCCGGACGTCAAGCTGATTCTCCAGGGGCAGCTCTATGATCAGTTCCAGGGCGCCCTGCCGGAGGGGCAGATCCGCGAGTGGCTGGGGCAGTACCTGCAGCCGCCGGCGGAAGCGCCGGCCAGTCCCGAGGAGCAGGCCAGGGCGGCCCTGGAAGCCGGCGATGCGGCCACCGCTCGGGCGCTCTATGAGCAGCTGGTGCAGCAGCACCCCGAGCACCATGACTATCAGATCGAGCTGGCCGGCGCCCTGCTCGCCGAGGGGCGCCCCGAGGATGCCAAGGCCCTGCTCGATAACCTGCCCCCCGAGCACCGCGACGCCCCCAGGGCCCGCGGCGTACGCGCCAGCCTGGCATTCCGCGAAGAGGCCCCCGATGACCAGGCCCTCGCCGCACTCGGCGACCGCGACGATAGCGAGGCGCAGTTCCAGCGCGCCCTGCGCCAGGTGGCCGATGGCGGCTATGAGGCCGGCCTGGAGGCCCTGCTGGCGCTGATGAAGCGCGACCGTGCCTACGGCGACGATGCCGCCCGCCAGACCCTGCTGCGGGTCTTCGACGCCCTGGGCGCGGAACACCCCCTCACCGTCACCTATCGCCGCAAGCTCTTCGCCCTGCTTTACTGAGTCGCCCGAAGACGCCATGGCGGCCGCCTCAGGGCGGCCGCCGGCTATTTCAGCACCGTATCGAGTCGCTCGATGGCCTGCACCAGTTGCGTCGGCGTGGTGCCGAAGTTGAGCCTGACGAAGCCCGGCCAGCCGAAGTCGGCCCCGTCGGAGAGCGCCACCCCGGCCCGCTCCAGCAATGCCCGCTGGGGCGAGTCGCCGAGGCCCGCCTCACGCATATCGAGCCAGGCCAGGTAGGTGGATTCCGGAAACGCCATCGACACGCCGGGCCAGCCGGCCACCGCCGCCACCAGGCGCCGGCGATTATCGCGCAGCACCGCCAACAATGCCTGTCGCCAGGGTTCGCCCCGGGTGTAGGCCGCCTCCGCCGCCACCATGCCCAGCACATTCATATCCGGCTGCAGGCCCCGGCAGCGCGCCACGAAGCGCCGCCGCAGCTCGGCGTCGGGGATCACCGCACAGGCGGTGGTCAGCCCCGCCAGATTGAAGGTCTTGGAAGGCGCCCACAGCGTCACGGTGCGCGCCGCCAGCTCGGGATAGGCCGCCGCCAGGGGACGATGCCGGGCGCCCTCCTCCAGCAGCAGGTCGCAATGCAGCTCATCGGAGGCGACCAGCAGGTCGTGGCGAGCCACCAGCGCCGCCAGGCCCTCCAGCTCCTCGTCGCACCAGACCCGGCCGGTGGGATTATGCGGATGGCACCAGAGCAGCAGCCGCGTCTGGGGGGTAATGGCCGCCTCCAGGGCCGCCAGGTCGAGGCGCCAGGGCTCGCCGGGGGCCGTCGGCTCGGCGAGCCGCGCCTGCTGGGCCAGCCGCCCGCTACGCTCGGCCACCTTGAGGAAGGGCGGGTAGATGGGCGTCAGCGTCAGGATGCCCTCGCCGGGTTCGGTCAGGGCCAGGGCCGCCACTTGCAGGGCCGGCACCACCCCCGGCAGCCAGTGCTGCCAGTCGGGAAGGATCGTCCAGTCATAGTGCCTGGCGCTCCAGTCGCAGAGGGCCCGGCGCAGGCTAGCGGGCACCAACCCATAGCCGTAGACCCCATGGGCGACCCGGGCCTGCAGGGCCTCGATCACCGCCGGCGGCGAGGCGAAGTCCATATCGGCGACCCAGAGCGGCAGCACCTCCTCGCCGTAGCGGTGCCATTTCTGGGACGGCCAGTCGGCGCCCCGGGGATCGGGGTGCCGTCGCTCGATGGGCGTGGCAAAATCGAAGGCCATGTCTGCTCCTCGTCAGTTCACTGCTGGCGCCATTGCACCACTTATAAGGGTTTGACCATGCAGGAAAGTCCCTTCTACGCCAAGGTCCGTCGTGGCCTGCCCGCCCTGATCGACCAGTGGCGCCGGCTGGGCCAGGGCGATCCCGAGCGCCTGGCCCTGATCCTCGCCGAGACGGCGCGGGTCGCCAAGCTCGGCGAGCCGGAAGCCACGCCCGGCGCCGATGAGCTGGCCGCCTGGAGCCGCCCCGAGGCCGCCGAGAGTCTTCCACTCTGGGCCGCCAAGACGGCCACCTACCTGCTGGTGCAGATGCCGGCCCATCCCACCCCGGAGAGTTTCGACGAGGCCTGCGCCTGGGCCTACTGCTGGCTACGCAACCGCGACTTCGCCGACTTCGACAGCGCCCTGGCGGCCCTGCCGGCGCACCTGCAGGAGCCCCTGGCTCAGGCCCTGAAGGCGGCCTGGACCGATCGCCAGGGGCTACGGCTGATCTAGCCGTACCTCAGTCTGATGTCGACTTGACCTAGCGTTTGCTCGGGTTAATGCTGGCACTTTCTTCGCCAAGGAAACCGCCATGTTCACCACCGACCTCACCCCAGCCTTCACCGACACCGATGCCCTGGGCCATATCAACAACACCCGGCTGCCGGTCTGGTTCGAGCAGGCCCGCACCGAGCTGTTTCGCCTCTTTACGCCGGACCTGGATCCCCGCAAGTGGCGCCTGATCCTGGCCAAGCTGGAGGTGGAGTACCTGGCCGAGCTCTTCTATGGCCAGCCGGTGGAGATTCGCACCTACCTGACGCGGCTGGGCAACAGCTCTCTCACCGTGACCCAGGAGGCCTGGCAGGGGGGACGGCTCGGCGCCCGCGGCCATACCGTGATGGTGCACTATGACCACGCCGCCAAACGCTCGCTGCCCATCGAGGGCGAACTGCGCCAGCGCCTGGCAGAGCACCTGCATGACACCCTCGCCGAGGCCACGCCATGACCCCGGCCATCCGTGCCCTGGAGCGCGCCGACATCCCCCATCGGGTATTGAGTTACGCCCATGACCCGCGGGCCCCCGCCTATGGCCTGGAGGCCGCCGAGGCGCTGGACCTTCCCCCGGAGAGCGTCTTCAAGACGCTGCTGGCGCGCCTCGACGACGGTCGCCTGGCGGTGGCCCTGGTGGCGGTAACCGATCAGCTCGACCTCAAGGCCCTGGCCCGGGCCGCGGGGGCCAAGAAAGCCCAGATGGCCAACCCCGAGGAGGCCCAGCGGGCCACCGGCTATGTGGTCGGCGGCATCAGCCCCCTGGGGCAGAAGAAGCGCCTGCCGACCCTGATCGACCGCCGGGCCGAGACGCTCTCGGAGCTGCATATCAGCGCCGGCAAGCGCGGCCTGGAGGTGACCCTGGCGCCCGCCGACCTGGCGCGACTGTGCCAGGCCCGCTTCGTCGACCTGGCGCGGCCTTGAGCCATTATCGGCGCCATGCTGTCATAGGCATATGACCCGGGATGGGAGCCCGCCATGGCCATCCGCTACAACCTGTGGCTCGACCCCGACAATAGCGCCACCCATCGCGCCGTGGAGGCGGATCTGGAGCGCTACTTCGTGGAACGTTTCGCCGACTATCCCCATATCCGGTTGTTCGGGGCCGACCCTTACGATTATGATGCCCCCTTCAACCGCCTCTACGATGCGCTGATGGCCCGGGCCCTCGACTACTGTGAACGGCAGTGGCGCTATGTGCCCACGCCGGCCCAGCTCAATCAAGCCTTCTTTCGTGCCGTGGGGCGCTCGAACAAGTTTCTGCGAGACCCCCAAGATGGTGATCCCCACCGATCAGATTCCCGATGAGCGCCAGTTGGCGATCATCACCGAGCAACTCGGCCGCGCCCCCCGCGGCATTCAGGCCGTGACCGCCACCGACGGCGAGGGCACCCCCCTGGTGCTGCGCATGCACTCGCTGGTCGACGGCAAGCCTTTTCCGACCCTCTTCTGGCTCTGCTCCGAGCGCCTCAAGGTGGAGCTCTCGCATATCGAGGCCGCCGGGGTAATCAAGCGCCTGGAGGCGCGCCTCCAGGATGACCACGACTTCCTGGCCGCCTACCACCGCAGCCACGAGGACTATGTGGCACGCCGCTGGGCCTCCATGAGCGCCGCCCAACAGGCCGAGGCGGAGCGCCTGGGCTATGCGGAGCTGCTGCGTCGCCGCGGTATCGGCGGCATCGCCAACTGGGATCAGGTGCGCTGCCTGCATACCCAGTACGCCCACCACCTGGGTGGCGACAATATTATCGGCCAGTGGCTGGACGCCGAGTACGGCGTCGCCGACTGCCTGCCCTGATTTCCCCTCCCCCTGACCCCCTTCGAATGGAGACCCGCCCATGTACTTCGATACCCACGTGATCGCCAGCCTGGCCCTGATCGGCAGCATGCTGGTCATTAGCGTCATTGGCGCCAAGCTGCTGCGCGATGCCATGCGTCGCGACGCCAGCCGCAGCAGTCGCTAAACTCGGCGAGGCGATCGGGAAGGGGCACCGCCGGGTGCCCCTTCCGCGTTTGCGAACACGCCAAGACCGTGGCGGCCAGGTGCCGCTTCCCACACGCAAGGAGTGATGCATGGCAAGTATCTGTGTCTATCTGGGCTCGCGGGATGGCGAGGATCCCCGTCACCGCGAGGCCGCCGAGGCCCTGGGCCGGCTGATCGCCCAACGCGGCCATACCCTGGTCTATGGCGGCGCCCGCGTCGGCCTGATGGGGCGCCTCGCCGATGCGGCCCTGGCGGCGGGAGGCCGGGTGATCGGCGTGATGCCGCGTCACCTGGTGGCCAGGGAGCAGGCCCACCTGGGGCTCAGCGAGCTGATTCGAGTCACCGATATGCACGAGCGCAAGGCCACCATGGCCGCCCATGCGGACGCCTTTATCGCCCTACCCGGCGGTATCGGCACCCTGGAGGAGCTGTTCGAGATCTGGACCTGGCGCTACCTGGGGCTCCACGACAAGCCCCTGGGCGTCCTGGACAGCGGTGGCTTCTATGCGCCCCTGCTGGGCTTCCTGGACGGCACCGTATCGGCGGGCTTCCTGGATCAGCGTACCCGCGAGCAGCTACTCTCCGCGACCTCGCCGCAGGCGCTGCTCGACGCCCTGGAGGGGCGCCTGGCGGGCTAAAAGAGCTTGGTCAGTCGGCGGCCCGGCCCTGGGAGAGACCCAGGGTGCGGGCATAGGTCTGCTGCAGCAGGCGGGCATCATCGCCGGCACGGTGACGGTGGATGCCCAGATCCACCACCAGGGTCTCCTTGGTGGCTTGCCATAGCGCCTGCTGCTGCTCGTCGAGCAGGCGTCGCAGGGCTTCGAGGCGAAAGCGCGGCAGCACGCCGGCATGATGGAAGAGCAAGGATAGCCAGGTATTGTCGTAGCCCCAGCTGTCGCTATAGGCCACCCCCACCTGGGCCAACTCATCATTGAGCCAACGCGCCACTTCATCCACCGGATGTCCCTCTCGGGCCAGTCGCGCCCGGGAGATGCCGTGCAGCAGCTCGGCCTTGGGATCCCAGTGCACCCACTCCGGCAATGGCTGGATCAGGAAGGCACAGCTACTGCCATCGGCGCGGGCGATGCCCACCTCGATGGGGTAGCTACCACGCCCGAATCCGGACGCCTCGATATCCAGCAGTGTCGGCAGCGTCACTCGGGCGTCCTCTGGTTAACAAGGGGCGGCCGGGCTCATGGCGAGCCCGGGAATCTTTTCAGCCTACTGGGTTAGCGGCGCCGGGTCGACTTCAGTGGCGCGCGGCGGGGGCATCCGGCAGGTCGGGGGATGACCAGAGGGCGGGCTCCAGCTGACGATCGGCCAGGGATTGCCAATAGGCGGCCTGCTCGGCGTCTACCGCCAGCCCAAGCTCACCCTTGCGATAGGCGTCGGCCAGGCGCTCGGCGGCCAGGGGATGCCCCGCCTCGCCGGCCCGGGCATACCAGGTCACGGCATTATCATCGCGACGCGGGTACTGGGCACAGCCGTGCTCGTAGATACAGCCCACCTGGTACTGGGCACGCACATCGCCACCGTGTGCCGCCTCCAGCACATAGCGTGCGCCCCGCGCCTTGTCCTGGGGGGACACCCCGCGGTGAAACAGCATATGTCCATAAAGCGACAGGGCGGCGGGGTGGCCCGCATCGGCACAGCGCTGAAACAGATGCATAGTCAAGCGCTGGGTACGCGGCGAACGCGGCAACCAGCGCATGTGGAAGAGCTGCTCCGCCAGTCGATATTCAAGGCGCGTGAACAGTGAAGATGCCTGCGGCATGGCAAACAACCTTGCATTCCTGGATAGCGAAGAAATGGGCCGGCCCCTCATATAGCATAGGCCAGCAACCAAGCGTCACTGCATCGCCAGAACCCGCTGTTCTGGCGAACGGGCCGCAAGCATACGCCCCTCGTCAGGGCGACTCAACCCTCGACAGGGCCTGCGCCGCGCCAACTGAGTTTGCCGGCGGCCCGGGGCCTGGCTACCATGCCCTAGATTATCGCGAGATCAGGAGTGGATGCATGCAGACCCGACCGCTTGGCGACACCGGAATCGACGTCAGTCGCCTGTGCCTGGGCACCATGACCTTCGGCGAGCAGAACAGCGAAGCCGAGGCCCACGAGCAGCTCGACCGGGCGGTGGCCTTCGGCATCAATTTCATCGATACCGCCGAGATGTACCCGGTACCGCCCCGGGCCGAGACCCAGGGTCGCACCGAGGCCTACATCGGTAATTGGCTCAAGGCCCGCGGCTCCCGGGACGATGTGATTATCGCCAGCAAGATCGCCGGCCCCGGCATGGACTACCTGCGTGGTGGCTCACGCCTGACCCGCGAGCAGATCCACCAGGCGGTAGAGACCAGCCTGCAGCGCCTGCAGACCGACTATATCGACCTCTATCAGTTGCATTGGCCCGACCGCTACACCAATTTCTTCGGCCGCCTGGGCTACGAACCCAAGGAGGAGGAAATCAGCACGTCCCTGGAGGAGAGCCTCTCGGCCCTCAAGGAACTGGTGGAAAGCGGCAAGGTGCGCGCCATCGGCCTCTCCAACGAGACCCCCTGGGGGCTGATGCAGAGCCTGCGCCTGGCCGAACGCCTGGGCCTGCCCAGGGTGGCTAGCATCCAGAACCCCTACAACCTGCTCAACCGCACCTTCGAGATCGGCCTCGCCGAGATCGCCCACCGCGAGGAGGTGGGCCTGTTGGCCTACTCGCCGCTGGCCTTCGGGGTGCTCTCCGGCAAGTACCTCGACGGCCACTGGCCCCCCAAGGCGCGCCTGACCCTCTATGAGCGCTTCCAGCGCTACAATTCGGAGAGCGCCGCCGAGGCGACCCGCGCCTATGTGGAGATCGCCCGGGAGCACGGCCTGGATCCGGCCCAGATGGCCCTGGCCTTCGTCAACTCCCGCCCCTTCCTGACCAGCAATATCATCGGTGCTACCACCATGGAGCAGCTGGAGAGCAACCTGGCCAGCGAGTCCCTGAAGCTCGAGCCCGCCGTGCTGGAGGCCATCGAGGCGGTGCACCGGCAGTTGCCCAACCCCTGCCCCTGAGCCCACCGGGGGCTATCGCCGCGATAGCCCCCAGCATGGCGGACGCCTGATATACTCGAGGCACCTTCACCAGGACCCAGGAGCGCCCCATGTTGAGCGTGATCTCGCCCGCCAAGACGCTGGATTTCGAGACCCCGGCCACCACCCAAATCCATACCCGGCCGGACCACCTCGAGCGCAGCCAGGAATTGATCGAGATCCTGCGCAATTACTCCCCCCAGCGCCTCAGCGAGCTGATGGGCATCAGCGACAAGCTGGCCGGCCTCAATGCCGCCCGCTTCGCCGACTGGGCGCCGCCCTTCACCCCCGAGAACGCCAAACCCGCCGCCCAGGCCTTCCAGGGCGACGTCTATGTGGGCCTGGAGGCGGCAAGCTTCGACGACGACGACAACGCCTTCGCCCAGCAACACCTGCGCATCCTCTCCGGCCTCTATGGGCTGCTGCGCCCCCTCGACCTGATCCAGCCCTATCGCCTGGAGATGGGCACCCGGCTAGAGAACGCCGCCGGCAAGGACCTCTACGCCTTCTGGAAGCCGCTGCTCACCGCCGAGCTGGACAAGGCGGTGGCCGAGAGTGGCACCCCGGTGCTGGTCAACCTGGCCTCCAATGAGTATTTCAAGGCCATCGATACCCGCAAGCTGCAGGCCCGGGTCATCACCCCGGTGTTCAAGGACGAGAAGAACGGCAAGCTGAAGATCATCAGCTTCTATGCCAAGAAGGCCCGCGGCCTGATGGCCGCCTGGATGATTCGCCAGCGCCTGGAGGATCCCGAACGGCTCAAGGCCTTCGACGTGGCCGGCTACCGCTTCGATGCCGGCCTCTCGCAGGGCGACACCCTGGTCTTCACTCGCCCGGAAGGGGCGGCCTGAGGGTACTCAGAAGAAGCGCAGGGAGCGGTCCGCGCGTTCGCGGAGATAGCCCCGATGCACCGCCTTGAAGCGCTCGTCATCACAGCGCTGCAGCCACTCGTAGGCCACCATATCGGCGCTCACCGGAATGGCCCCCATGGCAGTGACCCGCTCGCGGGCCAGCCGCGCCTCCTCCGGGCGCCGGCTGGCGGTGGCCTCCACCAACCAGTAGACCTCATAGCCGGCATCCAGCAAGCCCAGGGCACTCTGCATCACGCAGATATGCGCCTCGCTGCCGCAGATCACCACCTGGTGCCTGCCGCTCTCGCGCAGCGCCTCGGCAACGCTCGCCTCATCGTGGGCGCCGAAATGCACTTTCTGGAAGTAGCGGGCCTTCGGCAGACGCTCCACCAGGCGCGGGTCGGTTCCCCCCAACCCCTCGGGATACTGCTCGGTGACCCACACCGGAACCTGTAACTCCTGGGCCACCTCGCCCAGCCAGCCAGCCTCCGCTACCGCCTGCTCGCCCCCGTGGACCACCGGCAGCAGGCGACTCTGCAGGTCGATGATCAAGAAAAGGCTCTCCTCATGCTCCAGCCGCATGGTCTCTCTCCCGATAATTGGTTCCGTCGCAACGCCTAGTGGCTAGAATAGAGGGCCCAAGACTTTCTGACACCTCACTAGCCTTCAACCCTGGAGACACCCTATGCGCCATCTCTTCGTCATGCTGCTGGTCGGCGTGCTCGGCTTCGGCCTGGCCGTCGACTACGCCGAGGCCCGTCGCCTGGGCGGCGGCAGCAGTATCGGCAGCGTTTCCCGCTCCGCCTCACCGCCCACCACTGCCAAGGCCACCCAGGGCCAGACGCCCAATCAGGCCGCCGGCACCTCGCGTGGCCGCGGCATGGGGGGGATGCTCGGCGGTCTGCTGGCCGGGGGCCTGCTGGCCGCCCTGTTCTTCGGCGGCGCTTTCGATGAACTGCGCATGATGGATCTGCTGCTGATCGCCGGTATCGCCTTCCTGCTGTTCCGGCTGCTGGCCCGCCGCCGCACCGCCGTAGCAGGGGCAGGGGCAGGGGCCGCTCAGCCGGCGCCGGGCCAGGCGCAGCCCCAAGCCTTCCAGAGTGACGCCATGCCGGCCGCCGGCAGCCTCGGCGGACTGGCCGGCGAGCCCGAGTGGTTCGACCGGGAGCGCTTCCTGGGCGGCGCCAAGGAGCACTTCATGACCCTGCAACGCGCCTGGGACAATAACGACTTCTCCCAGATCCAGGAGTATGTCACTCCGGAGCTCTACAACCTGCTACGCCAGGAGCGCGCCCAGCACCCCGCCAATAACCGCACCGAGATCGTGCGATTGTTCGCCGAGCTGGGTAGCGTGCAGGAGATCGGCCAACAGGCCGAGGCCACGGTGATCTTCCACGGCATCATCGACGAGAACGGCGAACACAACGAGTTCAACGAGACCTGGCACCTGGTTCGCGAACTCCGCGACGAGGCTCCCTGGTACCTCCAGGGCATCGAACAGAACGCCGGCACCTGAGGACAATACCTCACGGGTAGAAACGACCAAGGCCGGGCAAATGCCCGGCCTTGGTCATGCTGCTTGCCACAGTCCTGAATCAATACCCCCCGGAGCTCCCCTCGGCGCTCTCCTCAAGACTTTCCCCCATCTCTTCGATGCCCTCTCCGGCATCTTCCATGGCCTCGTCGATATTCTGTCCTGCCTCTTCCGCCGGGCCCGGATCGTCCTCGCAGGCCGCCAGGCCCAACCCCATCATGGCCACCAGGGCCGCCATCGCCAAGTAACGCATCATGCCTGTCATCGTCTCCTCCTGAGATCTCACTACGGATAGCACCGCCATTTACCATAGCAGAGCCCCCGACTCGCCGAGGGCGAGCCTTTGTATGGGTTTGTAAGCCAGCCACACCAGTGCATACCTTCCATGAAGATCCACAGGGCCTCAAATGACGAAGCCCCGATCTCTGTCGAGACCGGGGGCTGAATACGAAAAAACCCCAGCCTCTGTCGACGCTGGGGTTATCTCTCAATAAGTGCCTGACGAGGATCCGGCCGGCGCTCCGGCGGGCGGCGTCCGCTACTCGACTCGTCTCATCCTGAGACTCGCCCTTCGGGCCCGCCGAGGCGGTTTCCGCCGCTTCCCGACAGGCGGGATCCATGGGAGACCCCCAAACGACGAAGCCCCGACCAATGGTCGGGGCTTCTGAATAAGTGCCTGACGATGATCGCGCCGGGCTCCGGCGGTCGGCGCTCCGATACTCTCGCATGGGGGTGAGACCGCCCGGCCCTTCGTGGCACCGCCACGGGGGCGGTCGAACGCCCCGAGCCGGCGAGGGGCCGGACCGCGAAGCGGCCCCACGAGGTAAAGAGCGGGTCTCCCCATGCCCATGAAAAAACCCCGAACACTGAGTGCCCGGGGTTTTTTCGATATAAGTGCCTGACGATGACCTACTCTCGCATGGGGAGACCCCACACTACCATCGGCGCTGAGCGGTTTCACTGCTGAGTTCGGCATGGGATCAGGTGGTTCCCACTCGCTATGGTCGTCAGGCGTAAACGGTGGCCGGCTGCGTGCGTGTCGCAACCCGCCTTATGAATCATGCTGTTGAGGATCGTCTCACGTATCCGGCGCGTACCTTTCGCGCAAACCCCTTGGGGTTATATGGTCAAGCCTCACGGGCCATTAGTATCGGTTAGCTCAACGCCTCGCAGCGCTTCCACACCCGACCTATCAACCAGCTAGTCTTGCTGGACCCTTTAGGAGGCGCAAGGCCTCAGGGAAGTCTCATCTTGAAGGGGGCTTCCCGCTTAGATGCTTTCAGCGGTTATCCTGTCCGCACATAGCTACCCGGCAATGCCACTGGCGTGACAACCGGAACACCAGAGGTGCGTCCACTCCGGTCCTCTCGTACTAGGAGCAGCTCTTCTCAAACTTCCGACGCCCACGGCAGATAGGGACCGAACTGTCTCACGACGTTCTAAACCCAGCTCGCGTACCACTTTAAATGGCGAACAGCCATACCCTTGGGACCGACTTCAGCCCCAGGATGTGATGAGCCGACATCGAGGTGCCAAACACCGCCGTCGATGTGAACTCTTGGGCGGTATCAGCCTGTTATCCCCGGAGTACCTTTTATCCGTTGAGCGATGGCCCTTCCATACAGAACCACCGGATCACTAGAACCTACTTTCGTACCTGCTCGACGTGTCTGTCTCGCAGTCAAGCACCCTTATGCTCTTGCACTCATTGCACGATTTCCGACCGTGCTGAGGGTACCTTCGTGCTCCTCCGTTACTCTTTGGGAGGAGACCGCCCCAGTCAAACTACCCACCACACACTGTCCTCGCCCCGGATGACGGGGCTGAGTTAGAACGCCAATGATGCCAGGCTGGTATTTCAAGGTTGGCTCCACCCGAACTGGCGTCCGGGTTTCCAAGCCTCCCAGCTATCCTACACAAGCAACATCAGCGTCCAGTGTGAAGCTATAGTAAAGGTTCACGGGGTCTTTCCGTCTAGCCGCGGGTACACAGCATCTTCACTGCGATTTCAATTTCACTGAGTCTCGGGTGGAGACAGTGTGGCCATCATTACGCCATTCGTGCAGGTCGGAACTTACCCGACAAGGAATTTCGCTACCTTAGGACCGTTATAGTTACGGCCGCCGTTTACCGGGGCTTCGATCAGGAGCTTCGGCCGGAGCCTAACACCATCAATTAACCTTCCGGCACCGGGCAGGCGTCACACCCTATACGTCCGCTTGCGCGTTTGCAGAGTGCTGTGTTTTTAATAAACAGTTGCAGCCACCTGGTATCTTCGACCGGTTCGTGCTTCCACCGCAGGGTGTTCACACTACGCCGGCGTGCCTTCTCCCGAAGTTACGGCACCATTTTGCCTAGTTCCTTCACCCGAGTTCTCTCAAGCGCCTTGGTATTCTCTACCTGACCACCTGTGTCGGTTTGGGGTACGGTCTCACAGAATCTGAAGCTTAGAGGCTTTTCCTGGAAGCGTGGCATCAATGACTTCCAGACCGTAGTCTGTTCGTCTCGTCTCTCGGCCTTGAGATCCCGGATTTGCCTAAGATCTCGGCCTACTGACTTTCACCAGGACAACCAACGCCTGGCTCACCTAGCCTTCTTCGTCCCCCCATCGCAATTCTGTGAGGTACGGGAATATTGACCCGTTTCCCATCGACTACGCCTTTCGGCCTCGCCTTAGGGACCGACTCACTCTGCTCCGATTAGCGTCGAACAGAAACCCTTGGTCTTCCGGCGGGGGAGTTTTTCACTCCCCTTATCGTTACTCATGTCAGCATTCGCACTCGTGATACCTCCAGCGGGCTTCTCAACCCACCTTCATCGGCTTACACGACGCTCCTCTACCGCTCGTCATTCGACGAACCCGTAGCTTCGGCACCTGGTTTGAGCCCCGTTACATCTTCCGCGCAGGCCGACTCGACTAGTGAGCTATTACGCTTTCTTTAAAGGATGGCTGCTTCTAAGCCAACCTCCTAGCTGTCTAAGCCTTCCCACATCGTTTCCCACTTAACCAGGATTTTGGGGCCTTAGCTGACGGTCTGGGTTGTTTCCCTTTTCACGACGGACGTTAGCACCCGCCGTGTGTCTCCCACGCTGCACTCACCGGTATTCGGAGTTTGCCTCGGGTTGGTAAGCCGGGATGGCCCCCTAGCCGAAACAGTGCTCTACCCCCGGCGGTGATACGTGAGGCGCTACCTAAATAGCTTTCGAGGAGAACCAGCTATCTCCGGGCTTGATTAGCCTTTCACTCCGATCCACAAGTCATCCAAATCTTTTTCAACAGATCCTGGTTCGGTCCTCCAGTTGATGTTACTCAACCTTCAACCTGCTCATGGATAGATCGCCCGGTTTCGGGTCTATATCCAGCGACTGGTCGCCCAGTTAAGACTCGGTTTCCCTACGCCTCCCCTATACGGTTAAGCTCGCCACTGAATATAAGTCGCTGACCCATTATACAAAAGGTACGCGGTCACAGAACGAGTCTGCTCCCACTGCTTGTACGCATACGGTTTCAGGATCTATTTCACTCCCCTCTCCGGGGTTCTTTTCGCCTTTCCCTCACGGTACTGGTTCACTATCGGTCAGCCAGGAGTATTTAGCCTTGGAGGATGGTCCCCCCGTCTTCAGTCAAGGTTTCTCGTGCCCCGACCTACTCGATTTCACTGGATCAGGTTTTCGGCTACGGGACTATCACCCACTATGGTCGAGCTTCCCAGCTCGTTCGCCTAACCAGTCACCAGCTTAAGGGCTGGTCCCCGTTCGCTCGCCGCTACTTGGGGAATCTCGGTTGATTTCTTTTCCTCGGGGTACTTAGATGTTTCAGTTCCCCCGGTTCGCCTCCTGCACCTATGGATTCAGTGCAGGATACTCATCTTGTGATGAGTGGGTTTCCCCATTCGGAAATGTCCGGGTCACAGGTTGTTTGCCACCTCACCGAACCTTATCGCAGGCTACAACGTCCTTCATCGCCTCTGGCTGCCAAGGCATCCACCGTATGCGCTTAATCGCTTGACCATATAACCCGAAGGGGTCTGGTCGCGATTGGTACGATAATTGCCGGATACGCTTGAGACGTATCGTCAATTTGTCAGCATGATTCATATTTTTAAAGAGCGACTGTCAATCGACAGTCATAAACCGGTCATCATGGTCGATGATGATGGCTTATGACTGTGGATCCGATCAGGAATTGACTGTTTGGTGGGGCGTGGGGAGATGGTGGAGCCTAGCGGGATCGAACCGCTGACCTCCTGCGTGCAAGGCAGGCGCTCTCCCAGCTGAGCTAAGGCCCCTTTCCCAGCAACAAGCTGGCAAGCTTCAAGCCTCAAGTAAACCCATCACGCTGCGATGGTAGCCCTTGGCACTTGTAGCTTGAGACTTGTCGCTGATGTTGGTGGGTCTGGGCAGATTTGAACTGCCGACCTCACCCTTATCAGGGGTGCGCTCTAACCAACTGAGCTACAGACCCGGCTAACCATAGGACATCCGCCCTAACAGTCATTTGCTCTGGTCGATCAGGTAATTCATTGTGGGCACTTGCCGGCAGGCGGCGGTCGTCGTTTAAGGAGGTGATCCAGCCGCAGGTTCCCCTACGGCTACCTTGTTACGACTTCACCCCAGTCATGAACCACACCGTGGTGATCGCTCCCCCGAAGGTTAAGCTAACCACTTCTGGTGCAGTCCACTCCCATGGTGTGACGGGCGGTGTGTACAAGGCCCGGGAACGTATTCACCGTGACATTCTGATTCACGATTACTAGCGATTCCGACTTCACGGAGTCGAGTTGCAGACTCCGATCCGGACTGAGACCGGCTTTATGGGATTAGCTCCACCTCGCGGTATCGCAACCCTTTGTACCGACCATTGTAGCACGTGTGTAGCCCTACCCGTAAGGGCCATGATGACTTGACGTCGTCCCCACCTTCCTCCGGTTTGTCACCGGCAGTCTCCCTAGAGTTCCCGACCGAATCGCTGGCAAATAGGGACAAGGGTTGCGCTCGTTACGGGACTTAACCCAACATTTCACAACACGAGCTGACGACAGCCATGCAGCACCTGTCTGTGCGCTCCCGAAGGCACCAATCCATCTCTGGAAAGTTCGCACGATGTCAAGGGTAGGTAAGGTTCTTCGCGTTGCATCGAATTAAACCACATGCTCCACCGCTTGTGCGGGCCCCCGTCAATTCATTTGAGTTTTAACCTTGCGGCCGTACTCCCCAGGCGGTCGACTTATCGCGTTAACTGCGCCACAAAGTTCTCAAGGAACCCAACGGCTAGTCGACATCGTTTACGGCGTGGACTACCAGGGTATCTAATCCTGTTTGCTACCCACGCTTTCGCACCTCAGTGTCAGTGTCAGTCCAGAAGGCCGCCTTCGCCACTGGTATTCCTCCCGATCTCTACGCATTTCACCGCTACACCGGGAATTCTACCTTCCTCTCCTGCACTCTAGCCTGACAGTTCCGGATGCCGTTCCCAGGTTGAGCCCGGGGCTTTCACAACCGGCTTATCAAGCCACCTACGCGCGCTTTACGCCCAGTAATTCCGATTAACGCTCGCACCCTCCGTATTACCGCGGCTGCTGGCACGGAGTTAGCCGGTGCTTCTTCTGCGAGTGATGTCCTTCCTGAAGGGTATTAGCCCTCAGGCCTTCTTCCTCGCTGAAAGTGCTTTACAACCCGAAGGCCTTCTTCACACACGCGGCATGGCTGGATCAGGGTTTCCCCCATTGTCCAATATTCCCCACTGCTGCCTCCCGTAGGAGTCTGGGCCGTGTCTCAGTCCCAGTGTGGCTGATCATCCTCTCAGACCAGCTACGGATCGTCGCCTTGGTGAGCCGTTACCTCACCAACTAGCTAATCCGACATAGGCTCATCCGATAGCGCAAGGTCCGAAGATCCCCTGCTTTCTCCCGTAGGACGTATGCGGTATTAGCGTGAGTTTCCCCACGTTATCCCCCACTATCGGGCAGATTCCTATGCATTACTCACCCGTCCGCCGCTCGACGCCTGGAAGCAAGCTTCCATCGTTTCCGCTCGACTTGCATGTGTTAGGCCTGCCGCCAGCGTTCAATCTGAGCCATGATCAAACTCTTCAGTTTAAAATCATTGTGGTTCTTACTTGTCACCCGAAGGCAACAAAAGCGAACCAAACTTGGCTCAAGGTTCAAACGTTCTCAAAAAGACCCGAAGATCTTTGACGAGTCGCTTGCCTTGATGATTTGGTGACTTCTCACCGCCTCACCGACAAGCGCCCACATGAATTACCTGATCGATTGTTAAAGAGCGGCTCCTGGCTCTCTAAAGAGTGGAGCGTCTCGCTTTGGTCGCTGTTGCGACGCCGCTGCGAGGAAGCGATATTCTACCGATTCGGCCGCTGCTGTCAAGCCCTGCTCGGCGACCCCGAGGCGGGCTGCGAAGCAGCGACCTGCGGTCATCCGAGCCGGCGACGGGCCGGTCGGTGTGGCGATGCATTCTACCGCATCCGGCCGTTCTGTCAATCGCGTTTTTCGCGAGAGGGTTTCGAAAACCCCAACAGAAACAAGCACTTTTGCCACTCATTGCCGCTGGCCACGATGTCCGTCGCCGGCAGCGGATGCGTACTTTACGGATTTCCCCGGGGCCCTGCAAGGACTTTGTGGCAGAAAGTTTATCCACAACCAAAATCGCCGACTCGTTGTGGACAAGGAAGGTGCCGGAGACGACAACGCCCGCACGAAGGCGGGCGTTGATCGCGACGGTCTGATCGACGTCATCAGGCGATGGTGACTCGGGCATAGCGTTTCTTGCCGGCCTGGATCACATAGCTCTTGCCACTCGCGAGCATCAGATCGCGCGGGGCCACTTCACCGTCCACCTTGACCCGGCCATTACCCAGCATGTCCTTGGCCTGGGCACTGTTATTGGCCAGCCCGGAGCGATTGAGCACCGCGGCGATGGGGGCCTGGGCACCGTCGAAATCGACGCTCACCTCCGGCAGGTCTTCCGGCAGCTCACCGTCGGCCAACTGGTTGCCGGCGGACTTGTGGGCATTGGCCGCGGCCTCTTCGCCGTGATAGCGGGCGATCAGCTCACGGGCCAACACCATCTTGATATCGCGGGGATTGGCCCCGGCGTCCATATCGCGCTTGAGTGCGTCCAGCTCCTCATTACTCTTCAGGGAGAGCAGCTCGAAGTAGCGCCAGATCAGGCTGTCCGGCATGGAGACCAGCTTGTTGAACATCACCCCGGGGGCATCGTCGACGCCCACATAGTTGCCCAGCGACTTGGACATCTTCTGCACGCCGTCCAGGCCTTCGAGCAGCGGCATGGTGATCACCACCTGGGGCTCCATGCCGTAGTGCTTCTGCACTTCGCGGCCCATCAGTAGGTTGAACTTCTGATCGGTGCCGCCCATCTCG
Organism: Bisbaumannia salifodinae; assembly: GCF_055388505.1. The sequence continues at coordinate 199,068 of NZ_AP043781.1, read as the reverse complement.
ATATCCGCGTCCAGGGCCACGGAGTCGTAGCCCTGTACCAGTGGGTAAAGGAACTCGTGGATGGAGATGGACTGGCCGGCCTTGTAGCGCTTCTCGAAGTCATCGCGCTCGAGCATCCGCGCCACGGTGCTCTGGGCCGCCAACTCGATCATCCTGGCGGCGCTGAGCTCGCCGAACCACTCGGAGTTGAAGCGCACCTCGGTCTTCTCGGGGTCGAGGATCTTGAACACCTGCTCCTTGTAGGTCTGGGCGTTGGCGATGACCTCTTCCTCGGTGAGCGGCTTGCGGGTGACGTTCTTGCCGGTGGGATCGCCGATCCGCCCGGTGAAGTCGCCGATCAGGAAGATGATCTGATGGCCCAACTCCTGGAACTGGCGCATCTTGGTGAGCAGCACGCTATGGCCCAGGTGCAGGTCCGGGGCCGTGGGATCGAAGCCCGCCTTGATACGCAGCTTGCGCCCCGAGGCGAGCTTCTTCTTCAGCTCGTCCTCCAGCAGGATTTCATTGGTACCGCGCTTCAACAGCGCCAGCGCGCTCTCGACATCGGTCATCGTACCCTTACTCCACAGATAAAGCGGTGTTGACGGCAAAACAGCTTGACGAATGGGAAGGGATGTTAGCATGTCTTGCCCAACACCGTTGAGAGCCGACGAGGAGCCGTCAAGATGTCGCTTTATATTGGCCTGATGTCCGGCACCAGCCTGGACGCCATCGATGCCGCCCTGGTGGACTGTAGCGTCCCGGCTCCACGCCTGCTGGCGACCCGGGCAGCGCCCCTGCCCGAAGCGTTGCGCGACTCACTGTTACGGCTCTGCCATGCCGAGGCCGCGACCTTTCGCGAGCTGGCCGAGGCGGAGGAGGCCTTCTGCCAACTGCAGGCCCAGGCGGTCACCGAGCTGCTCGAGGCCAGCGGCACCGCCGCCGCAGACGTCGTCGCCATCGGCAGCCACGGCCAGACCATCGAGCACGCCCCCGAGGGGCACGATGGCGGTGCACCTTATACCCTGCAACTGGATAACCCCAGCCGCCTGTCGGAGCTGACCGGCATCACCGTGGTGGCCGATTTTCGCCGTCGCGACCTGGCGGCCGGCGGCCAGGCCGCGCCTTTGGCGCCGGCCTTCCACCAGGCGCTGTTTCGCCACCCCGAGGAGTGGCGCCTGGTGCTCAACCTGGGCGGCTACGCCAACCTGACCCTGTTACCGCCGGCAGACCACCCGGCCGAGGTGCTGGGCTTCGACAGCGGCCCCGCCAATGCCCTGCTGGATGGCTGGTATCAGCGCCATCAGGGCGGGCGCTTCGACGCCGATGGCGCCTGGGGCGCCGGCGGCCGGGTCGACGCGGCCCTGCTGGCCCGGCTGCTGGCCGACGACTACTTCCAGCGCCCGCCCCCCAAGAGCACCGGCCGCGAACACTTTCACCTGGCCTGGCTGGAACGCCATCTCGTTGGCGGCGAATCGCCCCGGGATGTTCAGGCCACCCTGGCGGAGCTGACCGCCGCCAGCGTGGCCCTGGCCATCGAGCAGCTCAGCGAGCGGTTGCCCGAGGCCAAACCCGCTCGACTGCTGCCCTGTGGCGGCGGCGCCCATAACCCTTACCTGCTCGACCGCCTCCAGGCCAGGCTCCCGGCACTGACGCTGACGCCCTGCGCCGAACTGGGCTGGCCCGCCGACTGGCTGGAGGCCGGCGCCTTCGCCTGGCTGGCCAGCCGGCGCCTGAATGGGCTGCCCGGCAACCTGCCCTCGGTGACCGGTGCCCGAGGCCCCCGGGTGCTGGGCGGGGTCTATGCGCCCTGAGCCCGACGCTGTCCCCAATCAGAAGTCGTCCCCCGAGCGCAGGCTAAAGCGCTCGCTGCCACTCTTGGCCTGATCCACCACCTCGCTGCTGGGGTCTCCGAACTTGATCATCATGCGCAGGTCGTTGGCCGAGTCGGCATGCACCAGGGCCACGTCCTCGCTGACCACCCCCGCCCGATAGAGGTCATAGAGCGCCTGATCGAAGGTCTGCATGCCCAGGTCCCGGGAGCGTGCCATGACGTTCTTGATCTCGCTCACCTTACCCTTGCGGATCAGGTCGCCGATCAGTGGCGAGCACAGCATGATCTCGATGGCCGCACGGCGCTCCCCCTGGGGCGTGGGCAGCAGTTGCTGGGCCACGATGGCGCGCAGGTTGAGGGAGAGATCCAGCCACACCTGGTCGTGCCGCTCGGAAGGGAAGAAGTTGATGATGCGATCCAGGGCCTGGTTGGCGTTGTTGGCGTGCAGGGTGGCCAGGCAGAGGTGGCCGGTCTCGGCGAAGGTCAGGGCGTGTTCCATGGTCTCCCGGGTGCGCACCTCGCCGATCAGGATCACGTCCGGGGCCTGGCGCAGGGTGTTCTTCAGCGCCACCTCGAAGGACTCGGTGTCGATCCCCACCTCGCGCTGGTTGATGATCGCCTTCTTGTGGGGATGCACATACTCGATGGGGTCCTCGACGCTGATGATATGCCCCCCCAGGGTCTCATTGCGCTGCTGGATCATCGCCGCCAGGGTGGTGGACTTGCCGGTGCCGGTACCGCCCACCACGAACACCAGGCCGCGCTTGATCTCGGCCAGTTCGCCCAGGGCCGGCGGCAGGTAGAGCTCCTCCAGGTGGGGAATATCGAAGGCGATACGGCGTAGCACCATGGCCGGCTGATTGCGCTGCTGGAAGGCACTGACCCGGAAACGCCCCTTGCCCGGCAGGCTCAGGGCGAAGTTGGCCTCATGCTCGGCGGCGAAGCGCACCCGCTGGCTCTCCGGTACCGCCGCCTGCACCAGCTCGGTTACCTGGGCCTGGCTCAGCCCCTGCTCGCCCATGGGGGTGAGCTTGCCGGCGATCTTCAGGGTGGGGGGCGCCTTCACCGAGATCAGCAGGTCCGAGGCCTCCTTATCCACCATGATCTGCAACAACTGCTCCAGCCATTCGTTCGCGGTCATGAGTTGTCCCTCGCTTGTCGGGGTAAGGATGGGGATGGCCACCGACTCAGGTCGGCAGGATCGCCTTGGCCTTGGCCTGAGCCTCGTCCCGGGAGACCACGCCATCGCTGATCAGGCGCGCCAGGGACGCATCGAGCGTCTGCATACCCAGGTTGCCGCCGGTCTGGATCGCCGAGTAGAGCTGCGCCACCTTGTCCTCGCGGATCAGGTTACGCACCGCCGCCGTGGCCACCAGGATCTCGTGGGCGGCAACCCGTCCACCGCCGATACGCTTGAGCAGGGTCTGGGAAATGACCCCCTGCAGGGACTCGGAGAGCATGGAGCGCACCATGGTCTTCTCGTCACCGGGGAAGACGTCGATGATCCGGTCGATGGTCTTGGCCGCCGAGGTGGTGTGCAGGGTGGCAAACACCAGGTGACCGGTCTCTGCCGCGGTCAATGCCAGGCGAATGGTCTCCAGGTCGCGCATCTCACCCACCAGGATGACGTCCGGGTCCTCGCGCAGGGCGCTGCGCAGCGCCGGCGCGAAACCGTGGGTATCGCGATGCAGCTCACGCTGATTGATCAGGCAGCGCTTGCTGCGATGGACGAATTCCACCGGATCCTCGATGGTCAGGATATGGTCGTAACGGGTCTCGTTGATGTAGTCGACCAGCGCCGCCAGGGTGGTACTCTTGCCCGAGCCGGTGGGGCCGGTGACCAGCACCAGGCCACGTGGCATCAGCGCCAGCCGGCGAAAGACCTCGCCCAGCCCCAGGTCCTCCATGGTCAGGATCTCGGCGGGGATGGTGCGGAAGGCGGCGCCGATGCCGCGGCCCTGATTGAAGACATTGACACGGAAGCGCGCCACCCCCGGCACCTCGAAGGAGAAGTCGGTCTCCAGGTGCTCCTCGAAGTCGCGGCGTTGCCGGTCGTTGAGGATATCGTAGACCAGCTTGCGCACCTCACGATCTTCCATGGCGGGCACATTGAGACGCCGGATGTCACCATCCACGCGAATCATCGGCGGTAACCCCGCCGATAGATGCAGATCCGAGGCGTTCTGCTTTGCCGAGAATGCCAGCAGTTCGGTAATATCCATGCGGTTCCCCCTGTTCCCTGCTCCTAATTGTAAGGACGTGTATCAGTATGACAGAGGTTGCGCTTTCCGAGTCGTTGGCAGCGGCGAATCGACGCCTGGCCGAAGCATTGGCTAAGGCGGGCCGCGAGCCCGCAGCGGCGCGGCTGCTGGCGGTCAGCAAGACCAAGCCCGCGTTGATGGTGCGTGAGGCCCATCGACTCGGCCAGCGTGATTTCGGTGAAAACTACCTCCAGGAGGCCCTGGAGAAGCAGGTCGCCCTGGCCGATCTGCCCGATATCGTCTGGCATTTCATCGGCCCCCTGCAGTCCAACAAGAGCCGCGCCGTGGCCGAACATTTCGCCTGGCTACACAGTCTCGACCGGGAGAAGCTGGCGCGACGCCTCTCCGAGCAGCGCCCGACGCACCTGCCGCCGCTGAATGTCTGCCTGCAGGTCAATATCAGCGACGAGGCCACCAAGGCCGGCGTCTCCCTCGACGACCTGCCGGCCCTGGCCGAGGCGGTCGTCGCGCTGCCCGGACTGAGCCTGCACGGCCTGATGGCGATTCCCGCCCCGGCTCAGGGGGGCGAGGCCCAGCGCGAACCCTATGCGCGGCTGCGCCAGGCCCTGGAGGCGCTGCGCCAACGCTTCCCCGAGGCCCCCCTGGATACTCTCTCCATGGGCATGAGCGACGACCTGGAAGCCGCCGTCGCCGAGGGCGCCACCTGGGTGCGCCTGGGCACGGCGATCTTCGGCGCCCGCCCCAAGACACCCCGGCCCTAGGCGACGACCTGGGCCCAACGCAGAGGAATCGATTCCCTATGGCTAGCCAAGTGACGTTTATCGGTGCCGGCAACATGGCCAGCGCCATCTTCGGCGGCATGATCGAGGGTGGCTATCCCGCCACCGCCATCACCGCCACCTCGCCCAGTGACGAGGCCCTGGCCCCGCTGCGCGAGCGTTACGGCATTCGTACCGAAACCGACAACGCCAAGGCGGTGGCCAACGCCGACGTGGTGGTGCTGGCGGTCAAGCCGCAGATCATGCGCGGCGTCTGCGAGGCGATGCGTGATGCCACCCAGGCCCGCAAGCCGCTGATCGTCTCGGTGGCCGCCGGCCTCACCGCCGACACCCTGGAGACCTGGCTGGGCGGCGAGCTGGCGGTGATTCGCTGCATGCCCAACACCCCCTCCCTGGTGGGGGCCGGCGCCTCCGGCCTCTACGCCAATTCGCGAGTCAGCGACGAGCAGCGCCAGCTGGCTACCGGCCTGCTGGAGGCGGTCGGCCTGGTGGAGTGGGTCGACGAGGAAGCCCTGCTGGAAGCGGTCACCGCCATCTCGGGCAGCGGCCCGGCCTACTTCTTCCTGTTCTTCGAGGCCCTGGAGGCCGCCGGGGTGCGTCTCGGCCTGCCCGCCGACAGCGCTCGTCGCCTGGCCCTGCAGACCGCCTATGGCGCGGCGCGCATGGCCCAGCAGAGCGACAAGGACCCGGCCACCCTCAAGCAGAACGTGATGTCGCCGGGAGGCACCACCGAACGCGCCATCCACAGCTTCGAGGCCGCCGAGCTGCGGCGCATCGTCGAGGAGGCCACCGAGGCCTGCGCCACCCGCGCCCGGGAGATGGCCCAGGAGCTCGGCCAGTAACGCGCACTCGTATTCAGCAAAACAAGGAGCCCCTCCTATGGGCAGTCAAGTGGGAAGCGCCGGCCTGCTGCTGGTCAACACCCTGATCAATATCTACCTCTTCCTGATGATGCTGCGTTTCCTGCTGCAGGCATCCCGGGCCGACTACTACAACCCCATCAGCCAATCGGTGGTGAAGATCACCCAGCCGGTGGTCGGTCTCTTCCAGGGCTTCCTGCGCCCGGTGGGCCCCTTCGACCTGGCCACCCTGGGCGCCGCCTTCGTGATCAAGGCGGTCAGCATCATCGCCATCCTGCAGATCGCCGGCATCGGCATGCCGCCGCTGGTCGGTGTGGCCATCGGCGCCGTGGCGGCCATCGCCAATGCCATCCTCAAGATCTACTTCTTCGCGCTGATCGCCATGATCATCCTCAGTTGGGTGGCCCCCAACGCCAGTCACCCCGGCGCCCTGCTGGTGATGCAACTGGTGGAGCCGATCATGGCCCCGGTGCGCCGGGTGATCCCGCCGCTGGGCATGCTCGATCTCTCCCCCATCGTGGTGTTCATCGGCATCAGCCTGATCGATGGTATCGTGGTAGGTTCGCTGACCCGCGCCGCCGGTATCTCCGGCGCCCTGATCGGCCTGTGAGGCGCGTGCCGCCCCGGCGGCGGCACGCCCTTCGACAACATAACGAGACGACTGGACACCAAGGACCCCATGCCCGAGCTACCCCGCGATTCGGTCGGCCTGGTCACCCCGCAGACCGCGCACTTCGATGCGCCTCTCGAGCTGGCCTGCGGCCGCACCCTGCCCAGCTATGAACTGGTCTACGAGACCTACGGCGAGCTCAACGCCGAGCGCAGCAATGCGGTGCTGATCTGCCATGCCCTCTCCGGCCATCACCATGCCGCCGGCTACCACGGCCCCGACGACCGCAAGCCCGGCTGGTGGGATGCGCATATCGGCCCCGGCAAGAGCATCGACACCGAGCGTTTCTTCGTCATCTCCCTGAACAACCTGGGCGGCTGCCACGGCAGCACCGGGCCGCTCAGCCATAATCCGGCCACGGGTCGCCAGTGGGGGCCCGACTTCCCGATGATGACGGTCACCGACTGGGTGCACAGCCAGGCCCGCCTGGCCGACCGCCTGGGCATCCAGCGCTTCGCCGCGGTGATCGGTGGCAGCCTGGGTGGCATGCAGGTCCTGCAGTGGAGTCTCAACTACCCGGAGCGGGTAGCCAATGCGGCGGTGATCGCCGCCACCCCCAAGCTCTCGGCCCAGAACATCGCCTTCAACGAGGTGGCCCGCCAGGCGATCCGTTCCGACCCCGACTTCCATGACGGCTGGTACGCCGAGCATGACACCCTGCCGCGGCGCGGCCTCAAGCTGGCCAGGATGGTGGGCCATATCACCTACCTCTCCGAAGACGCCATGGGCAGCAAGTTCGGCCGCGATTTGCGCAGCGACGACTTCAACTTCGGCTACGACGTGGAGTTCCAGGTGGAGTCCTACCTGCGCTACCAGGGCGATACCTTCTCCAACAGCTTCGATGCCAACACCTACCTGCTGATGACCAAGGCCCTGGACTACTTCGATCCGGCGGCGCTGCATGGCGGCGACCTGGCCGCGGCTCTGGCCCCGGCCAGTTGCCCCTTCCTGGTGGTCAGTTTCTCCACCGACTGGCGCTTCCCGCCGTCGCGCTCCCGAGAACTGGTGGACGCCCTGATCCGCGCCGGCAAGTCGGTCAGCTTCGCCAATATCGACTCGCCCCATGGCCACGACGCCTTCCTGCTGCCGGAGCCCCGCTACCAGGCGGTGTTCGCCGGCTTCATGAAGCGCGTGGCCCGTAACCAGAACCTGGAGGCCAAGTGATGCGCGCCGACCTCAAGCTGATTCATGGCTGGGTGCCCGAGGGAGCCCATATCCTCGATCTGGGCTGCGGCGACGGCAGCCTGCTGGCCTCCCTGGCCCGGGACAAGGGGGTCAGCGGCTATGGCCTGGAGATCGATCCCGACGGCATCACCGCCTGTATCGAGAAGGGCGTCAATGTCATCGAGCAGAACCTCGACGAGGGGCTGGCCAACTTCGACGACGACGCCTGCGACCTGGTGATCATGACGCAGGCCCTGCAGGCCCTGCGTCGCCCCGACCTGATGCTCGACGAGATGCTGCGGGTAGCCGGGGAGTGCATCATCACCTTCCCCAACTTCGCCTACTGGCGGCATCGCTTCTACCTGGGCTTCAAGGGCTATATGCCGGTCTCCAAGTCGCTGCCCCACGCCTGGTACGACACCCCCAATATCCACCTCTCGACTTTCAACGACTTTGAACGCCTGTGCCGCGACAAGGGTCTGATCATCAGCGACCGGGCGGTGGGTAACGGCGAGCACGAGGGGCACTGGACCTCGCGGCTGTGGCCTAACCTGTGTGGAGAGACCGCCATCTTCCGGGTCAGCCGGGGCCCCGGCGGTTAAGCCGAAGACGATACGAGGGACAAGATCATGAAGGCCAAGAGGCTCGGCATCTGGATGATCGGCCTGCTGCTAGGCCTGCTGGCGACCACCGCCCAGGCCCAGCAGTTCGAGCGGGTCGGCAACTACCAGATCCACTACAGCGCCATCAATACCAGCTTCCTGACGCCGGAGGTGGCCGCCGCCTACGATATCCAGCGCAGCCAGGTGATGGCACTGCTCAATGTCAGCGTGCTGGAAGAGCAGGAGGACGGCACCACCCGCCCGGCGAATGCCTGGGTCAATGGTCGGGTCGGCAACCTGGCCGGCCAGTTGCAGAACCTGTCGTTCCGCACCGTGCGCGACGGCGAGGCCATCTATCATCTGGCCACCTTCCGCATCCAGGAGGACGAGCCGATGCGCTTCGAGCTGGAGGTGGGCTACGATCGCAACGCCGAGCCGGCCCAGGTGGGCTTTATCCAGCGTTTCTATATCGATCGCTGATGACCGCCATCGCCCATCGGTCTCAGTTGGATAGCACCGCGGCCCTGGGCCTGCGCCTGCCGGACGGCCGCGAGGCCTTCCTGGTGCGGGTGCACGGCCGCATCACCGCCTTCGAGAACCGCTGTCCCCACCAGGGCATCGGCCTCGATTTCCAGCCCAATGTGTTCCTCGAACCCGGCGGCGAGCTGATCCAGTGCAGCATGCACGGCGCCCTCTTCCTGCCGGAGAGCGGCGAATGCGTCTTCGGGCCCTGCCAGGGCCGAGCGCTGGTGCCGGTGGCGATCCATATCGACGGCGACGGCCAGATCCATCTGGCCGAGTGATGCGGCTTATCGCCGAGGCGTCGGACCGCGGCTAACGCCAGCTCCCACTAAGTAGGGGGAGCCAGCTCACACGGGGTATCGCTAGGCCAGATGGACCGGTAGCCGCCTGGCCAACTGGATGCCCCGGGGCACTCCGGCCTCGACGATCACCTCACAGCCATAGGCCAGCACCTCCACCCCCGCCTCGGCGACCCGTTTCAGGGTCTCGGCATAGCGGGGATCGAGATGCGCCGCCGGGGCCACCGAGGGAATGCCGCCGTGAGCCACGCAGAACAGCAACACCGCGCGATGCCCCTGACTGGCCAGGTCGGCCAGCACCTCCAGGTGCCTGCGGCCCCGCTCGCTGACCGCGTCGGGGAAGTAACCGCCGCCATCGGCCTCGCGCAGGGTCACCTGCTTGACCTCCACATAGGTCGGCGCCCCCTGGCCATCGCTCAGGCGGAAGTCGAGGCGCCCCCCCTCCACCCGCACCTCCCGCTTGAGCTCGCTGAAGCCGGCCAGCTCGCTGACCACGCCCTCGCGCAACGCCGCCTCGACGATGCCATTGGCGCGCCCGGTATGCACCGAGGCGAAGGCGCTGCCGCCCTCCGGCTGGGGTAGCTCGATCAGCTCCCAGGTCCAGGCCAGCTTGCGCTTGGGGTTGTCGCTGGCGGCCAGCCAGACCCGGCAGCCCGGCACATTGACCGCGCGCATGGAGCCGGTATTGGGGCAGTGGGCCACCACCAGGGAGCCATCGGCCAGCTCCACATCGGCCAGGAAGCGCTTGTAGCGCCGGCGCAGGAGGCCCGGCATCAGGGGGGGATAGGCCATCATCGCCGCGCCAGGAAGCGTGGCCTGTGACGCCGGCTCGGGCTGCCTGGGGGCATCAGGGACGAAATCGTTCTTCATCGCCGCGCCAGGAAGCGTTCGAGGCGACTCAGGGCCTCTTCCAGGCGCGCCACCGAGGTGGTGAAGGCGATCCGCACATGATGCTCGCCGCCACGCACCGCGAAGTCGATGCCCGGGGTGATGGCGACGTTCTCCTCCTCCAGCAGCCGCCGACAGAAGGCCTGGCTGTCGCGGCTGTAGCGGGAGATATCCAGCCACACATAGAAGGCCCCCTGGGGCGGCAGCGAGGGCGCCAGGTCGAGGCGCGCCAGCCCCGCCAGCAGGGCATCCCGTCGCCGTTCCAGCTCCCGGCGGCGCCCCTCCAGCTCGTCGAGGCAGGCCGGGGTGAAGGCCGCCAGGGCGGCGTGCTGGGCCGGGGTGGAGGCGGCCAGGAAGACGTTCTGGGCCAGCCGCGTCAGGGGCTCCACCGCCGCCTCCGGCGCCAGCAGCCAGCCCAGGCGCCAGCCGGTCATGCCGAAGTACTTGGAGAAGCTGTTGACCACGAAGGCCTCGGGGGCCACCGCCGCCGCCGAGACCGGCTCGACCCCATAGGTCAGCCCCTGATAGATCTCGTCCACCAGCAGGGCCCCGCCGCGCGAATCGACCGCCCCGGCCACCGCCGCCAGTTGGTCGGCATCCAGCATATGGCCGGTGGGATTGGAAGGCGTCGCCAGCATCGCCAGGCGCGTGGCATCACGCCAATGGCGGGCCACCAGCTCGGCATCCAGCTGCCAGCCGCTCTGCGGGCCCACCGCCACGGTATCCAGTTCGGCCTCGGCCAGGGCCATGAAGTGGCGATTGCAGGGGTAGGTGGGATCGGCCATCAGTACCCGGTCACCGCGCTGCACCAGCAACTGGCTGGCCAACAGCAGGGCCCCGGAGGCGCCGGGGGTGACCAGGATCTGCGCCGGATCGACCTCGGCGCCGAAGCGTTCGGCGTAGTGACCGGCGATGGCCTCGCGCAGCGCCGGCAGCCCCGCCGCCGGCGTATAGCGGGTCTGCCCCGCGGCCAGGGCCCTCTGGCCGGCCGCCACCACCGCCTCCGGAGTGGCGAAGTCGGGCTCGCCCACCTCCAGGTGAATCACGTCATGGCCAGCGGCCTCCCGCCCCTGGGCCACCTCCAGCAGGCTCATCACCCGGAAGGGCTCGACGCGATCCAGCCGCGCGCTCCAACTCATGCGTCACTCTCCTTCAACGGCCGCGCTTCGACCTCTCGATGGCTCGGCATGGCACCTCTGACGGGGGCCACGGTCCAATGGGATTGTAACCGGCTGCGGCATCAGCCGGCACCTCCGGATCATGTGACAGTTGCAATGCGCGAGTTTTTTCGCTAAATAAGCAAGGCTTTGGGCCGGCATCAGTGCGCCTGCCCGACCGGGCATCGGCCCCAGTCACTCGAGCAATGAGGCAGCCCCCATGCCAGTAGCAGCACAAAAGACGGAAGCGCCAAAGAAATTCACCCCGTACGAAGCGGCGCCGGGTGAAGAGTACATGAACGAGAAGCAGCTGGAGCACTTCCGACAGATCCTGCTCGACTGGAAACAGGAGCTCATGGAGGAAGTGGACCGCACCGTGCGTCATCTGCAGGAAGACGCCAACAATTATGCGGACCCGGCGGATCGTGCCACCCAGGAAGAGGGCTTCAGCCTCGAGCTGCGGACCCGCGACCGGGAGCGCAAGCTGCTCAAGAAGATCAACGAGACCATCGAGAAGATCGACGAGGACGACTACGGCTTCTGCGAGGCCTGCGGCGTCGAGATCGGCATTCGCCGTCTCGAGGCGCGTCCCACCGCCACCCTCTGCGTGGACTGCAAGACCCTGGCCGAGCTCAAGGAGAAGCAGCTCGGCGGCTAAGCGCCAGGCGACGCTAGCGTGACGGGCACCCTCGGGTGCCCGTTTGCCTTTCCGCCGACGGAGTCCGCCATGCCCCCCTATCGAGGCCGCTTCGCCCCGACGCCCTCGGGCCCCCTGCATTTCGGTTCCCTGGTGGCCGCCCTGGGCAGCTACCTGGACGCCCGCCAGGCCGGCGGCGCCTGGCTGTTGCGTATCGAGGATATCGACCCGCCGCGCTGCCCCGCCGGCGCCAGCGACACCATCCTGCGCCAGCTGGAGGCCTTCGGCCTGCACTGGGATGGCCCGGTCAGCTATCAGAGCGACTACCACGACGCCTACCAGGCGGCCCTGGGGCGCCTGATCGACCAGGGACTGGCCTACCCCTGCAGTTGCTCCCGCAAGCAGTGGCGCGATCACCCCATCTACCCCGGCTGGTGTCGCGATGGCATCCGCGAGCCCGACAGGCCGGCGGCCTGGCGCCTGCGCAGCGACCTCGCCCTGCGCCCGATCGAGTGGCAGGATCGCCTCTTCGGCACCCAGCGCTTCGACCCGGCGGCCCTCGGCGACGTGGTACTCAAGCGCAAGGATGGCCTCTGGGCCTACCAGCTGGCGGTGGTGGTGGATGACGCCGCCCAGGGCATCACCGAAATCGTGCGCGGCCACGACCTGCTCGACAACACGCCCTGGCAGCGCCAGCTGCAGGTGGCCCTGGGCCTCGCCGAGCCCCGCTACCTGCACCTGCCGCTGATCCTCGGCGCCGATGGTCAGAAGCTCTCCAAGCAGAACCTGGCGCCGGCGCTGCCCTGGGAGGGCCCCGAGGTACGGCGCCTGCTGCACCGCGCCCTGGAGGCCCTGGATCAGGCGCCGGCGCCGGGGCTGATCCGCGAGCCGGTGGCGGTGCAGCTGGCCGAGGCGATTCCCCGCTGGTCGGTGGCGCGGCTGCGCCCCGAGGCCCAGCGCCACCAGCCCTGACAACGCGCCAGAGGAGGCGAGCCCGCTCATGTACATGTACCGGTTGATGCTGTTCCTGGTATTCGGCGGTTACCTGCTCTCGCCGCTGCTGATGAGTGGCTGGGCCTCACCGGATGGTGCCTGGTATCGCCCCTTCCTGATCTGGGGCGGCCTGATCGCCCTGTCGCTATGGCTGGAGCAGAAGAGGAAACTGGATGAACGCAGCTGATCCCCGGGGAGCCCATCCATGAGCGCCGCCCAGCTCTTCGTCCTCGGCACCGGCTACCTGTCGCTGCTGTTCCTGGCCGCCCTGGCGGTGGAGCGGGGCTGGGTGCCGATCCGCCTCGTGCGCCACCCCGCCGTCTATACCCTGGCCCTGGGGGTCTATGCCAGCGCCTGGGCCATCTATGGCAGCCTGGAGCTAGCCAGCCAGGCGGGCTACGGCTACCTGGCCTACTACCTGGGGCCCGCCGGGGCCTTCCTGCTGGCCTCGGTGCTGCTGGTGCCGATCCAGCGCCTGACCCGCACCTATCAGCTGTCGTCCCTGGCCGACCTCTTCGCCTTCCGCTTCCGCTCCCGCTGGGTGGGTACCCTGATCACCCTGGTCAGCCTGCTGGCGGTGCTGCCGCTGCTGGCCCTGCAGATCCAGACCCTCGGCGATGTCACCCATGTGCTCACCGGCACCGCCTCCCCGGCCCTGATGGCGCTAGCCTTCAGTGCGGTGATCGCGCTCTTCGCGATCCTCTTCGGCGCCCGCCACACCCGGCTGCATGCCCGCCACGACACCCTGCTGGCGGTGATCGCCCTCGAGTCCCTGATCAAGCTGCTGGCCATGCTGGCCCTGGGGGCCTTCGCGCTGTTCGCGATCTTCGAGGGACCGGCCAGCGTCCAGACCTGGCTAGCGGGGCCCGGTGCCGACCTGCAGGCCGAGGTCAGCCAACTCGACCCGGGGCAGTGGCGCACCCTGCTGCTGCTGTTCTTCGCCGCCGCCTTCCTGATGCCCCACCTCTTCCATATGGCCTTCGCCGAGACCCTCTCCCGGCGCACCCTGCAGCAGGCCAGCTGGAGCCTGCCCCTCTACCTGCTGCTGCTGGCCCTGCCAGTGCCCCTGATCCTGTGGGGCGCCCAGCGCGTCGGGGCCGATAGCGCGGCGCTGGGCGCCGCCTACCTGGCCTACGGGCTCTCGGAATCGCTATGGATCCAGGGCCTGGTGTTTATCGCCGGCCTGGCCGCCGCCAGCGGCACCCTGATCCTGATCGCCCTGGCCCTCTCCGGGATGATGCTCAATCACTGGGTGCTGGTGGCCCACTCGCCGATTCACCAGCCCGACCTCTACCACTGGCTACGCTGGCTACGCCGGGCGCTGATCGCCGCGGTGATCTTCGGCGGCTGGCTCTTCTACCGCATCGTCGGCATCCACCACGACCTGATGACCCTGGGCATCGTCGCCTTCGTCGGCATGGCCCAGTGCCTGCCCGGCATCCTGGCGGTGCTCTACTGGCCCGGCGCCAACCGCAAGGGCATGGTCAGCGGCCTCGTCGTGGGCGTGGCGATCTGGCTACTGGGCATGTGGCTGCCGCTGCTCACCGGCATGGAACCGCGCATCCTGCTGCCGCCGGGGCTGGAACTGCTGGCCAATGAGCCGGACTGGTACGTGGTGACCCTGGTCTCCCTGGCCACCAATATCCTCACCTTTATCCTGGTCTCGCTGCTGACCCGCACCTCCGAGGGCGAGCGTGCCGCCGCCGAGGCCTGCTCGGTGGACGCGGTGATCCGCCCCAAGCGCATGCCCCTGGATGCCCGCAACGGCGAGGAGTTCATCCAGCGCCTGGTGCCGGTGCTCGGCGAGGAGGTGGCCCGCCGCGAGGTGGAGCGAGCCCTGGAGGCGCTGCGCATGTCTCCCCAGGAGGGGCGCCCCTATGCCCTGCGCCGCCTGCGCGACCGGTTGCAGGCCAACCTCTCCGGCCTGATGGGCCCCTCGGTGGCCCAGGATATCGTCGACAGCTACCTGCCCTACCGCCGCGGTGCCCAGGAACCCACCGACGATATCCACTTCGTGGAGAGCCGCCTGGAGGCCTATCGCTCGCGGCTCACCGGCCTGGCCCGGGAGCTGGATGGCCTGCGCCGCTACCATCGGCGCATCCTCACCCGGCTGCCGGTGGGGCTGTGCGCCTTCGGCGTCGACGACGAGCTGCTGATGTGGAACGACGCCCTGGCCGAGCTCTCCGGCATCGACGGCACCAGCGTGGTGGGCTCGCGGCGCGCCGACCTGCCGGCGCCCTGGGGCGAGCTGCTGGGGCGCATATTCGATGAATGCCAGGATCACCTCTACAAGCAGGAAGTGGCCCTGGACGGCGGCGTGCGCTACCTCTCCCTGCGCCGCGCCGAGCTGCAGGCCGACGACGCGGTGCGCGGCGGCACCGTGATCCTGGTCGAGGATCACAGCGAGATGAAATGGCTGGAAGAGGAGCTGGTCCACGCCGCCCGCCTGGCCTCCATCGGCCAGTTGGCCGCCGGGGTCGCCCACGAGATCGGCAACCCCATCACCGGGATCTCCTCGCTGGCCCAGAACCTGCGCTACGACACCGACGACCCCCAGTTGCTGGAGACCGCGGAACAGATCCAGCAACTCACCGATCGGGTCTCGCGCATCGTCTCCTCCCTGGTGGGCTTCGCCCATGGCGGCCGCCACGTCCAGGGCCAGGCCTTCGCGCCGCTGTCCCTGCACGAGGTGGTGGAGGATGCCCTGCACTTGATCCACCTGGCCCGCTCGGGTCAGGATGTTACCTATCGAAACCTCTGCCCCGAGGCGTTACGTCTCGAGGGCGACGCCCAGCGCCTGGTGCAGGTCTTTATCAACCTGCTCAACAACGCCCGGGACGCCAGCCCCGACGGGGGCGAGGTGGAAATCGCGGCGAGCCGCGAGGGTAACGGCGTCTGTGTTACCGTTACCGATGAGGGCCAGGGCATCGACGCCAGCATTCGCGACCACCTCTTCGAGCCCTTTATCACCACCAAGGCGCCCGGCGAGGGCACGGGGCTCGGGCTGCCGCTGGTCTACAGCATCATCGCCGAGCACCACGGGCAGATCCATATCGAGTCTCCCCCCGCGGAGCGAGAACGCGGCACCCGCATCCTGATGTGGCTGCCCACCAACCGAGAGGACGGCAAGCATCCCCATGAGCCGGATTCTGATCGTTGAAGACGAAGCCATTATTCGCAGTGCCCTGCGCCGCCTGCTGGAGCGCCATGACTACCAGGTGAGCGAGGCCGGCTCGGTGGATGAGGCCGAGGCCCTCGACCCCCAGCGCTTCGATCTGGTGATCAGCGACCTGCGCCTGCCCGGCACCCAGGGCACCGCCCTGATCGAACGCGCCGCCCCCACGCCGGTGGTGATCATGACCAGCTACGCCAGCATGCGCTCGGCGGTGGAAGCCCTGAAGCAGGGCGCCGTGGACTATGTGGCCAAGCCCTTCGACCATGACGACCTGCTCAAGACCGTGGCCCGGGCCCTGGAGCAGCACGCCGCCGAGGCGGCGCCCCCCGCCGCCACCAGCGGCGCCGCCCCGCCCCAGGAGCTGATCGGTGACTGCGAGGCCATGCAGGTGGTCTATACCCGGATCCGCAAGACCGCCCCCGCGGATGTCACCGTGCTGATCCAGGGCGAATCCGGCACCGGCAAGGAGCTGGTGGCCCGGGCCATCCACTCCCAGAGCCAGCGCGCCCGGGCCCCGCTGATCTGCGTCAACTGTGCGGCCATCCCCGAGACCCTGATCGAATCGGAGTTGTTCGGCCACGAGAAGGGCGCCTTCACCGGTGCCAATGCCGCCCGCACCGGCCTGGTGGAGGCCGCCGACGGCGGCACCCTCTTCCTCGACGAGATCGGCGAGCTGCCCCTGGATGCCCAGGCGCGCCTCTTGCGGGTGCTGCAGGAGGGCGAGATCCGCAAGATCGGCTCGGTGGAGACCCGCCATGTGGACGTGCGCCTGATCGCCGCCACCCACCGCGACCTGCGCGCCATGTCCAAGAGCGGCGAGTTCCGCCTCGACCTCTACTACCGCCTCAACGTGATGCAGATCGACCTGCCACCGCTCCGCGATCGGGAGGACGATATCCTGCAGATCGCCGACGTGCTGCTGGAGAAGGCCTGCCGCCGCCACGGCCGCGAGGGCCTCAAGCTCTCCCGGGCGGCGCGCCGCGAGATTCGCGACTACCCCTGGCCCGGCAATGTGCGGGAACTGGAGAACGCCCTGGAACGGGGCGTGATCCTCGCCGAGGGCCACCTGATCCACCCCGACGACCTGGGCCTGCACCCCGCCCCGCCACTCTCCCGCAGCCAGCCCAAGCCGGCGGCACCCGCGACGCCGGACCCCCGGGAACCCGGCGAGGAGGAGCTGGACGAGGAGGACCTCTCCCTGGAGGACTACTTCCAGCACTTCGTCCTCGAACACCAGGACCAGATGAGCGAGACCGAGCTGGCCCAGAAGCTCGGCATCAGCCGCAAGTGCCTGTGGGAGCGCCGCCAGCGCCTGGGTATCCCGCGCAGGAAGAGCGCCCGGAGCCGCACCGGATAAGCCTTCGCCAGGCCGACCATGGTCTAAGCGCCCGCCGCCCCTCCCTCGGCGGGCGTTTTTCGTGTCACGGAGGGAACTTTTGCACCAGTTGTTACCTTCCCACACACCGACTGCCCCATTACGGCCCAATCCGGGTAACACATCCTCCCCGCGCTGACGGCATGCCAGGAAGCGACACCAACAAACTCCTGTTTTTTTTGAATTTTTCAAATAGTGGCACGCACGGTGCAATATCCTAGGGCAAGAAGAACAAGATCCGGACGCCGCCAGGTCACTGCCCTCCAAGGGGCGCAACAAGAACAAGAGGTGACACTTCGGCAGGCGCCAGTCGACGAGCCAACAACAACAAGATCGTCGAGCATGGCAAACAAGGGGTGACGACCCGCCAAGAACAACAACAAGGCGCAGTCACCCGGGCGTGGCCACAACAAGAACAACAGGGCCCGACATCCGGAGGTTCATCAGGACGCGACGCACCGAGCGGGAGCAACAAGAACAACAAGCTCCCCGGGAGTGCACCCACGGCAACCAAAAACAACAGGCCGGGGGAAGGTAGACTGCCTACCGTCGTGGTTGGATTATTGTTTTGAATACGAGACGGTCGCCACCAGGAAGATCGACAAAGACAACAACACTGCTTGCCTGAAACTTGTCTTGGTGACTGTGGTGCGTATTCAAGGCGATGCGCCATCACGAAGAAAAACCAGCAGCACGGATGCTGATCTGACCGCTTAAGGGGAGGCCGCATGGCCTCCCCTTTCTGCTTTTACGCCCCGATCCCCCTCATGCCACGGTTCCCATGCTGTCGGCGGTCGGCTACACTGTCGTTTTAGGACTCCGCGAGTCGATATCGCTGCATGTTCAAAGGATTTACCCGCTTTCTCCAACGCCCCGGTGAACGCTTGAAGAACCTCTTCGGCAGCCAGGATGGCCCCGGCGAGCCTCCTGGGCTTCGCGTCATCCCCCGCGACCAGCATTCGGTGTCACGCCGCCTGTTCAGCGAACCCGCCCTCAAGGTGCTCTACCGGCTGCACAACGCCGGCTACGAGGCCTACCTGGTGGGTGGCTGCATCCGTGACTCCCTGCTCGGCAGGCAGCCCAAGGACTTCGACGTGGCCACCGACGCCACCCCCGAAGAGGTCCGCGAGCTGTTCCGCAACTCGCGAATCATCGGTCGGCGTTTCCGTATCGTCCATGTGCGCTTCGGGCGCGAGGTGATCGAGGTCACCACCTTCCGCGGCAAGCCCAACGAGGATCATGGCGAGCATCTCTCCCAGCAGAGCGACCACGGCCTGTTGCTGCGCGACAATGTCTGGGGCGACGTGGAAGAGGACGCCCTGCGTCGCGACTTCACCGTCAATGCCCTCTACTACAATATCGCCGACTTCTCGATCCATGACTGGGCCGACGGGGTCAGCGATATCGAGTCGCGCACCCTGCGCATGATCGGCGACCCGGCCACCCGCTACCGGGAAGACCCGGTGCGCATGCTGCGCGCCATCCGCTTCGCCGCCAAGCTCGACTTCGACTTCGCCGCCGCCACCGAGGCGCCGATCCGCGAGATGGCGCCGCTGCTGCTGCAGATTCCCCCGGCCCGGCTGTTCGACGAGGTGCTCAAGCTGTTCCTCGCCGGCCATGCCCTGACCACCTTCCGGCTGCTGCGCGACTACGACCTCTTCGCCATGCTCTTCCCGGAGGCCGACGAGGCCCTGGCCGAGCTGCCCTGGGCGGAGGCACTGATCGAGCGCGCCCTGGCCAATACCGATGCGCGCATCCAGCAGGATCGCCCGGTCACCCCGGCCTTCCTGTTCGCCGCCCTGCTGTGGCCCGGCGTGGTGCAGCGCCAGGCGCGCCTGCAGGAGGATGGCATGCCGCCGGTACCAGCGCTGCAGGCCGCCGCCCAGCAGGCGGTATCGCGACAGCTACAGCATATCTCGATCCCCAAGCGCTTCAGCCTCCCCATGCGCGAGATCTGGGACCTGCAGCAGCGCCTGCCCCAGCGCCGTGGCCGCCGCGCCATCCAGACCCGCGAGCACCCGCGCTTCCGGGCCGCCTACGACTTCCTGCTGCTGCGCGAAGAGGCCGGCGAGATCCCGCCCGGCCTGGGCGACTGGTGGACCGCCTTCCAGGAGGGCGACGAGCATGACCAGCAGCGCCTGCTGGGCAAGGCCGTCAGCCAGGGTGACGAGCCCCGCCCGCGCAAGCGCCGGCCCCGCAAGCGCCGGCGTCGCTCCGGCGGTGCCGGTGGCGACCAGAATGGCTAAGGGGGCTGACCACCAGGCCTATATCGGCCTGGGCAGCAATCAGCAGCACCCTCGCGAGCAGGTCATCCAGGCGCTGGAGGCCCTGGATCGCCTGCCGCTGACCCACCTGGCGGGCGCCTCGCGACTCTATGCCAGCGCCCCGGTGGGGCCCCAGGATCAGCCCGACTTCGTCAATGCCGTGGCCCGGCTGAGCACCCGGCTCTCCCCCCTGGCCCTGCTCGACCAGCTCCAGGCCCTGGAGCAGCGCCACGGGCGCCGCCGGTTGCGCCACTGGGGGCCACGCACCCTGGACCTCGACCTGCTGCTCTATGATGATGCCGTAATCGAGTCGCCGCGACTGCGGGTGCCGCATCCGGAGATGATTCACCGTGGCTTCGTGCTGGTCCCCCTGGCCGAGCTGGCTCCGGCGCTGTGCCTCCCCGACGGTCGGCGCATCGCCCCCCTGGCCGAGGCCAGACGCGGTGACGACTTGCGACCCTTGTTACCCTAGGGGTAAAGTCGTTCGGCTGAGTGTTACCATTCGACACTTATTGGACCTTCGTCGGTAACATCTTGCCGCCTACCCCCGGGTCGGGTAACGTCGCCCACTCGAAACCGGTAGTGAACGACCGTTTCAACGCCAATCATGAGAACCTCCTTATGAAAACCGTCACCCTGAGCACGCTGCAGGCCTTCAAGCGCTCCGGCGAGGCGTTCAGCTGCCTGACCGCCTATGACGCCTCCTTCGCCCGGGCGGCCAGCGAGGCCGGCATCGAGGTGCTGCTGGTGGGCGACTCCCTGGGGATGGTGCTGCAGGGGCATAGCAGCACCCTGCCGGTCACCCTCGAGGAGATCTGCTACCACACCCGCTGTGCGGCCCAGGGCAAGGGCAGCAGCCTGCTGATGGTGGACCTGCCGTTTATGAGCAACTCCAGCCTGGAGCGGCTGCTGCAGGATGCCGGCGAGCTGATGCGCGCCGGCGCCGAGCTGGTCAAGGTGGAGGGCGAGGCCTGGATGGCCGAGGGCATCCGCGAGCTGACCCGCCGCGGCGTACCGGTCTGCGCCCACCTGGGCCTGACGCCCCAGACCGTCTATCAGATGGGCGGCTACAAGGTGCAGGGTCGCGACGCCGAACGCGCCGAGCAGATCATCGCCGACGCCCGCACCCTGGTGGAGGCCGGCGCCTCGGTGATCCTGCTGGAGTGCGTGCCCGCGAGCCTGGGCCGCGCCGTTACCCAGGCGGTGGACGTGCCGGTGATCGGCATCGGCGCCGGCCCCGAGGTGGATGGCCAGATCCTGGTGATGCACGACGTGCTGGGCGTCACCCACGGGCGCACTCCGCGCTTCGTCAAGGACTTCATGCAGGAGGCGGGCAACATTCAGGGCGCCTTCCGCGACTACCACGAGGCGGTCAAGGCACGGCGCTTCCCCGCCGAGGAGCACTGTTTCTGATGCACACCCTGGAGAGCATCGCCGCCCTGCGCGAGGCCCTGGCCGGGCCCCGCCGGGCCGGCCAGCGTATCGGCCTGGTGCCCACCATGGGCAACCTCCACGAGGGCCACCTGGCCCTGGTCGCCAAGGCGAAACGCCACGCCGACCTGGTGGTGGCCACCATCTTCGTCAACCCCATGCAGTTCGGGGCCGGCGAGGACCTGGACGCCTACCCGCGCACCCTGGCGGAAGACCAGGCCAGGCTGGCCGACGCCGGCTGCGACCTGCTGTTCACCCCCCAGACCGCCGAGATCTACCCCCGCGGCCTGGAGGCCCAGACCCGGGTCAGGGTCCCCGAGGTCAGCGAGGGCCTGTGCGGCGGCAGCCGCCCCGGCCACTTCGACGGCGTGGCCACCATCGTCACCATGCTCTTCAACCTGGTGCAGCCCCAACTGGCCTGCTTCGGCGAGAAGGACTACCAGCAGCTGGCGGTGATTCGCCGCCTGGTGACGGACCTGCACCTGCCCATCGAGATTATCGGCGTGCCCATCGTGCGCGCCGCGGACGGCCTGGCCCTCTCCTCCCGCAACGGCTACCTGAGCGAGGCGGAGCGCGCCCAGGCGCCGGGGCTCTATCGCACCCTCTGCGAGCTGCGCGACGCCCTGGAGGCCGGCGGCGACCCCGGCCAGAGCCTGGCCGAGGCCGAGGCCACCCTTGCCAAGCGCGGCTTCAGCCCCGATTATCTCGAACTGCGCGCCCAGGACCTGGGACCGCTGACCGAGTCCACGCGCCACGCCGTGATCCTCGCCGCCGCCCGACTGGGCCCGGCACGCCTGATCGATAACCTGACCGTCAACCTGCCCCGCTAAGCGCAGGAAGGAAGAGAAGCCCGATGCATACCATCATGCTCAAGGCCAAGCTGCATATGGCCCGCGTTACCCACGCCGTGCTCAACTACGAAGGCTCCTGCGCCATCGACGGCGAGCTGCTGGACATGGCCGGCATCCGCGAAAACGAGCAGATCCAGATCTACAACGTGGAGAACGGCCAGCGCTTCACCACCTACGCCATCCGCGCCGAGGAAGGCTCCAGGATCATCTCCGTGAACGGCGCCGCCGCCCACCTGGCCGGCGTCGAGGATCGGGTGATCATCTGTAGCTACGCCCACTACAGCGAGGCCGAGCTGGACAGCCACCAGCCCGCCCTGGTCTACCTCCAGGAAGGCAACACGGTCAGCCACACCAGCAACGCCATCCCCGTCCAGCTCGCCTAAGGCCCCAGGCCTGCTGTGATACCCCGGCCCGCCGCCCTTTCGGACGACGGGCCGTTTTCATGGAATTGTCCATTGCCGCAGCGCACAAATCTCCCTTATGCTGAACGAGTCACCGCTCGAGACTCAGCCAGGAGATTCCCATGCAAGATGTGGTCATTGTTGCAGCAAAGCGCACCGCCATCGGCAGCTTCGGCGGCTCCCTCGCCGGCATTCCCGCCAGCGACCTGGGCGCCCTCGTTATCAAGGATATCCTCGCCGAGACCGGCGTGGCCCCGGAGCAGGTCGATGAAGTCCTGCTCGGTCAGGTATTGACCGCAGGCGTCGGCCAGAACCCCGCCCGTCAGGCCGCCATCAAGGGTGGCCTCCCCGACGCCGTCCCCGCCATGACCATCAACAAGGTGTGCGGCTCCGGCCTCAAGGCCCTGCACCTGGCCACCCAGGCGATTCGCTGCGGCGATGCCGAGCTGATCCTCGCCGGCGGCCAGGAAAACATGTCGGCCTCTCCCCATGTGTTGCCCAACTCCCGTAACGGCCAGCGCATGGGCGACTGGAAGGCCATCGACACCATGGTCAACGACGGCCTGTGGGACGCCTTCAACAACTATCATATGGGGATCACCGCCGAGAACCTGGCGGAGAAGTACGGCATCACCCGCGAGGCGATGGACGAGTTCGCCGCCGCCTCCCAGCAGAAGGCCACCGACGCCATCAAGGCAGGCAAGTTCCAGGGCCAGATCGTCCCGGTGGAGATTCCCCAGCGCAAGGGCGATCCGCTGGTCTTCGACACCGATGAGAACCCCCGCGCGACCACCGCCGACAAGCTGGGCGGCATGCGTCCCGCCTTCAAGAAGGACGGCACCATCACCGCCGGTAACGCCTCCTCCCTCAACGACGGCGCCGCCGTGGTGATGCTCTGCTCCGCCGAGAAGGCCAAGGCGCTGGGCCTGACCCCGCTGGCACGCATCGCCGGCTACGCCAATGCCGGCGTCGACCCGGCCATCATGGGCATCGGCCCGGCCCCGGCCACCCGCCGCTGCCTGGAGAAGGCCGGCTGGAGCCTGGACGACCTGGACCTGGTCGAGGCCAACGAGGCCTTCGCCGCCCAGGCCCTCTCCGTCAACAAGGAGCTGGGCTGGGATACCAGCAAGGTCAACGTCAACGGCGGCGCCATCGCCCTCGGCCACCCCATCGGCGCCTCCGGCTGCCGGGTGCTGGTGACCCTGCTGCATGAGATGATCGCCCGGGATGCCAAGAAGGGCCTGGCGACCCTGTGTATCGGCGGCGGCCAGGGCGTGGCGCTGGCCATCGAGCGCTAAGCCACAGCTGGCAACCGCTCAAGAAAGCTCGCCCTGCCGATTGGCAGGGCGAGCTTTTAATATGTAGAGCTTTCCTCCTAAAGGAGTGAATTAGTGAATCTGCTCACCCCACTTCTGCGCCACGAAGACAGGATCACCCGTCCCCGTACCATCCGCCGTATTCATCAGCTCCTGTGCCTCAGGAGACAGCAGATCGAAAGCATTGGCAAGCGCGTCGGCATCATAAAGATATGAACCACTGCCCCCGCCCCCTATCGAGACACTGACCTCCTCTTTACCACAACCGGATGGATCGTTACTCCCACAGCCATAGCCATAAGAGACAACGGCGCCATTGAAGGTTCCGCCACCACTACCGCTGACGATATAGTCACCGAGAGCAAAAATTATACCGTCAAAAGATGGCACACCACTAAACTCTACATTGCCATCAATGATCAGCACCCCACTTCCTGAGAAACTACCTCCACCATCGAAGGAGTGCCGCGTCCCGGTGTCAGGCAAGGTATCCGCACTAACAAAGACGACCTGGTTATTCATGCCATCGGCGCCGGCCATATCGCTGACATATGTCACCCCTGTGGTCGTCGAGCCTGGCAATGCCCCACCCGCTTTCTCTTCATCCCTGCTATGCTTCGAAGCAGCATACTCCATAAATTGCGCAAAGAGGTTGGGATCCTCCAGGATAGCGCTACCCAGTTCGCTGGTTACTCCTCCATTATAGTTACAAAGCTTGTTTTTCCCATTTGAATCAGGATTGCACTCATAGCGCACCATATCCTCGCCAAGCTCTTCTTCTACGACTCCATTATTATTGCAGTCGTCACTTATATCCTCACAGCCCTCGGTGATAAAATATGCATTCTCCGGATCATTGTTTGTTGCCAAAATATCATCGAGGACCATTCTGGCATTTTTCTTGCTACCTGCAGAAATCGCCGGCCTAAGATCCCCTTCAGAAAACTCTCCCTCCACCTCAAGATTCGAGTCAGCCGCCCTGATGCAGTCGTCACTACAAAGTGAGGACGCTACATTGATAGGAGAAAAATTCAAAAAACCAGGCCCAAGAAGAAAAGCCTCAAGGACAACATCCCGATATGAAACGACTTCTCCATTAGAGTACACCTCACCGCGACTCTTGACTCGATAAGCCGTCCCAGTCATATGGCACATCACAACTTCATAGCCTACGCTGGCAGCCGTTCGCCCATCGGGATCGGCATCACCCGAGGCAACTTGATCAGACCAACCATCGGAACATTCTTTCATATTATAACTAGGGTCAGCAGGATCAGCAGGATTCGCCAACCAAGCCGAGGCTCCTGTATCCGCAGCCATCAGGGCCAGGCTAAAGGCGCGATGATTACCCGACATGGACTCTTCCAGGCGAGCAGACTGCGTTCCTGACAATGCCAGCATAATACCTATCACAAGCAGGACAAGGCTGACTATTAGCGCCGCCCCTCGCTCTTTACTCTTCATGATCGTCCCTCCTAAAATCTTACGTTAGAAAACGTTAGATCCCTATGGACTTACAAGAGGGGTTCTTCTTGCCGCATGGAACTCATAAGACACATCGCCTCCCCCAGAAACTCCATCCAAGGGAGGCAGAGTCAAAGAGACTTGATAAAGCCTATTAACTCCAACATCTTGAATGCTGAAATCCACAACCCCGGAGATCAATGGCTGATAACCACCATCATCAACAACATCTCCATCATTGTTGCAATCTTTGGCAACCTCTACCTCCCCGCCAGAAACCCGATAATAAACATCATAATCTTGGTCGGTACTGCAATACAAACTACCGTGCGTCCTCTTTGGAATCCCAATCACAAACTCAGGATAGTTCAACAAGATCCCATCAGACACCCTAATATCCATCAAGATAGAGTCAGACAAGAACCTAACAGCCTCCTGCCTTTCCGACATGGCGCCGAGTCGATTGAAAGACCCTTTCATAGCCACAAAGATAGATGAGGCACCAAACACCACCAGGAGCCCTATCACCAGGGCCACCATAAGCTCGATCAACGAGAAGCCTCCTTCGAAATTATTTCTCATATTATCGGCTCCTCACCCTTGTTTTACCGGCAGCTTCACCACATAAACCAACTCAGAGACACTTTCTCCAGCAAAGCGCTCTTCCTGCCATGCCACTCTGATTTCATAGTCGCAGCCATCATCGGGAGAACCCGAAGTGTATACTGTAATATCAGTGACAGATGATGAGATAGAAAACCCCGGCAGTAGCCCTTGAGAACTCCAATTCGTTTCCCAGTCAGACTCTACAGAAGTAGCATCTGGACAGCTTCCCACCGCCGTAGCATCAAGTTCATACCAAAGCAACTCAGCTGCATCCTGCGCTGCCAGGGTGGCGATAGAGCGATGGTAGGAGAGATGAGAGCTCTGCATGGCCTTGAGTTGCATGGCGGCCACACCAAGCAGGCCAAAGGAGAGCACAAGAACGGCGATCAATGCCTCCAATAGGGTAAAGCCGCTTTGAGGATGCTTGTAAGACTTATAGTTCCTCATCTCAAGCCCCCTTATCGATACTTCCGGCGAGACTCACCACGACGGTGCTATCGCCGATGGTAACGGAGCAAACACCATCACTCAGAGTGCAACTCTCTCGGCGCCCCAAGGTATTAAAGGAGATTGTATTATTCGATACCGAAAGCCGGGCATCCCTGGCTTCCCTCTCCAGCAAGGTGACATCTGAGGTGCCATCATTATAATAAACCTCGATGCCCCACACGCCGGAATTGTCGGATATTTGAAAAGTCACTTCCTGCCGACGCTTGACGGCTTCGCTTCTGGCGTAGTTTAGGGCTGCCAATATCTCATTATAGTCACTGGCCTGGCGGTTGGTCGCCATCAGGTTCTGGAATCCAGGCGCCGCCAGCGTCGCCAGTATTGCCACCACTGCGATGGTGACCAGCAGCTCTATCAGCGTAAAGCCATAGCGGCCTTTTCTATTATTACCAGCAATCACTGTCACCTGCCCCCCTGGCACCGGTTTGGGTTAGGGTAAAGGTGCCGCACTCGGTATCTCGGGTGGCCTGAGCCCCTTGAGGTACTGCCGATAAGGTATAGGTAGAGGCAGTAAGCGTTGTTGCCGAAACCTCATAAACCTCATTTTCCGAGTCGACGGGGAAGGTGACGCAGCCGGTATAGTCACTACTGACCGTATAGCAGCGCTCCAGCCGCCCGGCGGTCTCCATCAGGATCGCCTTGGCCTCGGTGCGCCGTGACTCGGTGACATAGCGGATATAGCTGGGATAGGCGATGGCGGCGAGGATGGCCACCACCGCGACGGCGATCATCACCTCGATTAACGTGAAACCGGCCTGACGGCGTCTGCCCCCAGGCCTTGTGGTCGCTTTCTCCCCTGCGCGCACGGCGGTGCCTCCGGCTAATCATTACTAATGTTTCATTGTGTATCAGCATAGTCGTGGGAGGCGCTTCGCACCAACAAAAAACCGGGCTTTCGCCCGGTTCTCTGGTACATAAGCCCTGCTTTAACAAGGGCTTTATGGTGAGCGATCACTCACTGGCAATCACCCGCTCACGCAGCTCCTTGGGCATGGAGAAGGTGATATTCTCCTCACGGCCGGCGAGTTCCTCCGGGACCGTGGCGCCCAGGCTCTGCAGCCGCTCGATCACGCCCCTGACCAGCACCTCGGGGGCGCTGGCACCGGCGGTGATGCCGATATGATGCACGCCCTCGAGCCAGTTCTCCTGGATCTGGCTGGCATCATCCAGCAGATGGGCGGGAGTGCCGACCCGCTCGGCCAGCTCGCGCAGGCGGTTGGAGTTGGAGCTGTTGGGGCTACCCACCACCAGCACCAGGTCACAGCCGTCGGCGAGCTCGCGCACGGCGTCCTGACGGTTCTGGGTGGCATAGCAGATATCGTCCTTGCGCGGCCCCTGGATCTCGGGGAACTTGGTGCGCAGGGCGTCGATGACCTTGGCGGTGTCGTCCATGGAGAGGGTGGTCTGGGTGACGAAGGCGAGCTGGCCGGGATCCTCGACCTCGAGCTTGGCCACGTCTTCCTCGTCTTCCACCAAGTAGATCTTACCGCCATGGGTAGTGTCGTAGCGGCCCATGGTGCCTTCCACCTCGGGGTGACCGGCGTGGCCGATCAGGATGCACTCCTGGCCGCGCTTGGCGTAGCGCAGCACTTCCATATGCACCTTGGTCACCAGCGGGCAAGTGGCGTCGAAGACCTTGAGGCCGCGACGCTCGGCCTCCTCCTGCACGGCGCGGGAGACGCCATGGGCGGAGAAGATCACGATGACGTCATCGGGCACTTCAAAGAGCTCCTCGACGAAGACGGCGCCGCGCTCGC
The DNA here is from genome assembly GCF_055388505.1 of Bisbaumannia salifodinae. The sequence continues at coordinate 171,315 of NZ_AP043781.1, read as the reverse complement.
GCAGGGTCTCCACCACGAAGCGGTTATGGACCACCTCGTGGCGCACATAGATGGGCGGACCGAAGACATCGAGGGCGCGGTTGACGATCTCGATGGCCCGGTCGACGCCGGCGCAGAAGCCGCGGGGGTTGGCCAGTTTGATTTGCATGCTGGGTAGACCTCGATGCCTGGGGCATCCGTTGGGGTGATCCGCTGTAGGCGGTACCCGTAAATCGATTCTAGCGGGCGCCTGCCGGCGCCAATCGCTCGGCGGAGCCGAGCTCCCACAAGGGGTGGTGCTGGTCCCACCGGGGCTTAGTGGGTGGTGGCCGGTTTGACGCTGATGACTTCCACCTCGAAGGTCAGGGTACGCCCGGCCAGGGGGTGATTAAAGTCCACGTCGATCTGCTCGCCGTCGATGGCGCTGATCACCCCGGGCAGTTCGCCGCCGGAGGGGTCGGAAAAGGACATCACCATGCCCACCTCGAGGGCCTCGTCGCCGAAGTCCTCGCGCTTGAGGCGCTGGATGTTCTGGGGGTTGTGCTGGCCGAAGGCGTGCTCCGGGGCGATCTCGAAGCTACCCGTGTCGCCATCGGTGAGGCCCTTGAGCGGCGCCTCGAAGCCCGGCGGCAGGTTGCCGTCGCCCAGTTGGAAGGTGGCCGGGGCCTTCTCCTTGGTGGAGTCCACCACGGCGCCATCTTCCAGCTTGAGGGTGAAGTGCAGGGTCACTTCCATGCCCTCGTCGATACGGTATTCGCTCATCTTTCGCTCCGTGGAATTCAGGATCCGGCCTTGTTGCCGCGTTGGCGCCAGCCGTCGCGCAGCGACTCGAGGATAATCCCCACCGCCCCCAGGGTGATCGCCACGTCGGCCAGGTTGAAGGCCGGGAAGTAGTAGCGCTGCCCCCAGTGGAAGGAGAGGAAATCGACCACATAGCCGTGCACCAGGCGATCGTAGAGGTTGCCCAGGGCCCCGCCGATGATCAGCGCCAGGGCCGCCGCCAGCAGGGTCTCGTGGGCCTTGAGGCGACGCATCCACAGGCTCAGACCGACGCTGGCCCCCACCGCGATGGTGGCGAAGAACCAGCGCTGCCAGCCGTCGTGGCCGGCCAGGAAGCTGAAGGCCGCCCCGGTGTTGTGCAGCAGGGTCAGGTCGAAGAAGGGCAGCACCACCACCGGACGGGCGTATTCCAGCCAGGCGCTGGCGGCATACTTGCTGGCCAGGTCCAGCACAATCACCGCCAGCGCCAGCCATAGCCAACGCAGCGGCTTGTGCATGGGGCGGCTCTCCGCCCCCGGGGTCTTAGGCATAATGGCGCTCTTCACCGGGGCCCTCCGGCAGGTTGCTGATGCAGCGGCCGCACAGCTCCGGGTGCTCGGCGTGGCTGCCCACGTCCTCGCGGTGGTGCCAGCAGCGGTCGCACTTGTTGTACTCACTGGCAGCCACGGCCACCCTGAGGTTGTCCAGCTCGGTGGCCTCGGCGGCGTCGCCCTCGGCCCCTTCGCTAGCGGACAGGGGCGCCAGATGCACGTCGCTGGTCAGCAGCACGAAGCGCAGCTCGTCGCCCAGGCGCTCCAGGGTGGCGTGCAGGGCATCGTCCACGTACAGCGTCACCTCGGCGGCCAGGCCGCTCTTGATGGTCTTGGCGTTACGCGCCTCTTCCAGGCACTTGTTGACCGCCTGCTTGACCTCCAGCACCTGCTCCCAGAAGTCGCGACCCAGGGGCGCGTCCTCGGCGAGCGTCTCGAGGCCACCGTAGTACTCCTCCAGCAGCACGCTCTCGCCGCGCTTGCCGGGGATGTTCTCGTAGATCTCCTCGGCGGTGAAGCTGAGGATCGGCGCCACCCAGCGGGCCAGGGCCTCCACCACCTGATAGAGGGCGGTCTGGGCGCTGCGCCGCGCCAGGGAGTCGCTCTGGGTGGTGTACTGGCGATCCTTGATCACGTCCAGGTAGAAGCCGCCCAGCTCCCGGGCACAGAAACCGTGCACCTGCTGGTAGACATCGAGGAAGCGGTACTCCTCATAGGCCTTCTCGATGCGCGCCTGCAGCTGGGCGGCGCGGTCCACCACCCACTGGTCGAGGGCCAGCATCTCGTCGAAGGGCACGGCGTCACGCTCCGGCGCGAAGCCGCTGAGGTTGGCCAGCAGGAAGCGCGCGGTGTTGCGGATGCGCCGGTAGACATCGGCGGTGCGCTTGAGGATCTCGTCAGAGACCGCCATCTCGCCACTGTAGTCGGTGGAGGCGACCCACAGGCGCAGGATATCGGCGCCCAGCTTGTCCATCACCTCCTGGGGCGCCACCACGTTGCCCACCGACTTGGACATCTTGCGGCCCTGGGCATCCACGGTGAAGCCATGGGTGAGCAGGCCGCGGTACGGCGGATGACCGTCAATGGCGCAGCCGGTCAGCAGCGAGGAGTGGAACCAGCCGCGGTGCTGGTCGGAGCCCTCCAGGTAGAGGTCGGCGCGGGGACCGGACTCGTGACCATGGGGATGCGAGCCGCGCAGCACGTGGCGGTGGGTGGTGCCGGAGTCGAACCAGACGTCCAGGGTGTCGGTGACCTTGTCGTAGTCGCCGGCCTCCTCGCCCAGCAGCTCGGCGGGGTCGAGGCGGAACCAGGCGTCGATGCCCTCGGACTCGACCCGCTTGGCGACGTCTTCCATCAGCTCGACGGTGCGCGGATGCAGTTCGCCGCTGGTCTTGTGCAGGAAGAAGGGGATCGGCACGCCCCAGTTGCGCTGGCGCGAGATGCACCAGTCGGGGCGATTGGCGATCATGGCATGCAGCCGCGCCTGCCCCCAGGCCGGGATGAACTGGGTGGCCTCGATGCCGGCCAGGGCCTTCTCGCGCAGGGTCTTGCCATGACTGCCCTGGCGATCCATGCCCACGAACCACTGGGCGGTGGCGCGGTAGATCACCGGGGTCTTGTGGCGCCAGCAGTGCATATAGCTGTGGGTGATCGGCTGATGGGCCAGCAGGGCGCCCACCTCGGCGAGCTTCTCGACGATCTGCGGGTTGGCCTTCCAGATCATCTGGCCGCCGAAGAACGGCAGGTCGTCGGCGTAGACGCCGTTGCCCTGCACCGGGTTCTTGATCTCGTCGAAGCTCATGCCGTGGGCGCGGCAGGTGACGAAGTCATCCTCGCCGTAGGCCGGGGCGGAGTGGACGATGCCGGTGCTGCCCACCTCGCTCTCCACGTAGTCGGCCAGATAGACCGGCGACAGGCGATCGTAGAAGGGGTGGCGGAAGCGGATGCCGTCGAAGGCCTCGCCGCGGGCGGTGGCGATCGCCTCGCCCTCCAGGCCGAAGCGCTCCAGGCACGACTCCACCAGCTCCTCGGCCAGCACCAGCAGCCGCTCGCCGGTGTCCACCAGGGCATAGGTGAACTCCGGGTGCATATTGAGGGCCTGGTTGGCGGGGATGGTCCAGGGGGTGGTGGTCCAGATCACCACGGCGGCGGGCTTGGCCAGCTCGCTCAGGCCGAAGGCCGCGGCCAGCCGGTCGGCGTCTTCCACCGGGAAGGCCACATCGATGGCGTCGGACTTCTTGTCCTGGTACTCCACCTCGGCCTCGGCCAGGGCCGAGCCACAGTCGAAGCACCAGTTGACCGGCTTGAGCCCCTTGAACACGAAGCCCGCCGCGACCATCTCGGCCAGGGCGCGGATCTCGCCGGCCTCGTTGGCGTACTCCATGGTGCGGTAGGGGTTGCCCCAGTCGCCGATCACTCCCAGGCGCACGAAGTCCTTGAGCTGCCCCTGGACCTGCTCGCCGGCATACTCCCGGCACAGCTTGCGGGCCTCTTCCGCCGGCAGGTGCTTGCCGTGGGTGGTCTCCACCTTGTGCTCGATGGGCAGGCCGTGGCAGTCCCAGCCCGGCACATAGGGGGCATCGAAGCCGGCCAGGCTCTTCGACTTGACGATGATGTCCTTGAGGATCTTGTTGACCGCATGCCCGATATGGATGCTGCCGTTGGCGTAGGGAGGGCCGTCGTGGAGCACGAACAGCTCGCGGCCCTGGCGCGCCTCACGCAGCCGCTGGTAGATATCCAGCGCCTGCCACTGCGCCACCCGGCCGGGCTCGCGCTTGGGCAGCATGCCGCGCATGGGGAAGTCGGTTTCGGGCAGGTTCAGGGTGTGCTTGTAATCGCTCATGGGTGTCCGTCATCGTCGCAGCCGGCGGCCCGGGGGCCGTCCGAGGTGTCGGGTATGGCAGCCTCGCGCGCCAGGGGCGCCGATGCCAGGGGAAGCGTATCGCTGGTCTCCGGTGCCCGGGGGCACTCGGCAAAGAAGGTGCGGGCGCGCTGCTGGTCCCGGGCGATCTGGCGCTTGAGCGCTTCCAGGCCATCGAAGCTCAGCTCGCCGCGCAGGCGTGCACAGGGGGTCACCGTCAGGCGCTGGCCATAGAGGTCGCCATCGAAGTCGAAGAGGTGCACCTCCAGCACCGGGCGCGGGCTGCCCACCGTGGGGCGCCAGCCGATATTGGCCACCCCCGGCAGGGTGCGGCCGTCGGCCAGGGTGGTCATCACCGCATAGACGCCGCGCAGGGCCAGCGGCTGCGGCAGCAGCGGCAGGTTGGCGGTGGGCACGCCGATGGTACGCCCCAGCTTCTGGTCGGCCACCACCCGGCCGCTGATGCGGAAGGGGCGCCCCAGCATGCGCCGGGCCTGGGCGAAGTTGCCGCTGGCCAGCAGGGTGCGCACCCGGGTGCTGGAGACCCGTTCGCCGTCCAGCACGAAGGTGCGGGTGTGCTCGACGCCGAAGCCGCACTCGGCACCTATCCGCTGCAGCAGGGCGAAGTCGCCGCTGCGGTCGCAGCCGAAGCGGAAGTCGTCTCCCACCACCAGGTGACGCACCCCGAGTCCCTCGATCAGTACCCGCTCCACGAACTGGCGGGCGGTGAGGCTACGCAGGGCGTCATTGAAGGGCAGGCAGAGCACCCGGTCGGCGCCGGCCTCGGCCAGCAGGTCGACCTTGTCGCGCAGTCGGGTGAGCCGCGGCGGCGCCTGGTCGCCGGCGAAGAACTCCCGGGGCTGGGGCTCGAACACCACCACGGTGACCGGCAGGCCCAACAGGCGGGCCCGCTCGCGGAGCTGGTCGAGGATCGCCCGGTGGCCGCGATGGACCCCATCGAAGTTGCCGATGGTGGCCACGCAGCCCCGGTGCGCCTCGCGCAGGTTATGCAGTCCTCGAATCAGTTCCATGCGTCGCCCAAGGCTCCATCACGGGATAAAGTCAACGATTATAGCGGTCAGCCATGCAGCCGGAAATGGCGCAGCCGAACGCCCCAGGCGGCCAGCCAGGCGAAGTAGATCGCCGCGCCGCCCACCACCAGGCCGGCCAGGTGCAGCACCCGCTGGCTAACGCCCCAGCCCAGCCACTGCTGCCAGTCCGGCGCCAGCCAGGCCAGGCCCAGCCCCATCACCGTGCAGCCGCCCAGCAGCTGCACCGCGTAGCGCCCCCAGCCCGGCTGCAGCACCAGCACGCCCTGCTTACGCAGCAGGTAACCCAGCAGGCCGGCATTGAGGAAGGCCGACAGCGCCGTGGCCAGGGCCAGGCCGGCGTGGGCCAGGGGCCAGATCAGGATCAGGTTGAGGACCATATTGGCCACCATGGCGATGATCCCCACCTTGACCGGGGTCTTGGTGTCCTGGCGGGCGAAGAAGCCCGGCGCCAGCACCTTGATCAGCATAAAGGCCACCAGGCCCAGGGCGTAGGCCCGCAAACTCATGGCCGCCATGGCGATATCCCGTTCGGTCATGGCGCCATAATGGAACAGCGAGATCAACAGCGGCTCGGCGAGGATCACCAGCGCCAGGGCCGCCGGCATCCCCAGCAGCAGCACCGCGCGCATCGCCCAGTCGAGCATCCTGGCGAAGTGCTCGCCGGACTGCTCCGCATGGCGCCGCGACAGGGCCGGCAGGATCACCGTGCCCACGGCGATGCCGAAGACCCCCAGGGGCAGCTCCACCAGGCGGTCCGAATAGTAGAGCCAGGAGACGCTGCCCGGCGCCAGCAGCGAGGCCAGCACGGTATCCAGCAGCAGGTTGATCTGCGACACCGAGACCCCGAACAGCGCCGGCGCCATCAGTACCAGGATACGCTTCACCCCGGCATGGGCGAAGTTGGGCCAGGGCCTGGGCATCAGCCCCAGGCGCGCCAGGAAGGGCACCTGGAAGGCCAGCTGGGCCAGACCGGCGATCATCACCCCCCAGGCCAGGGCCATGGCCGGCTCGCTCATCAGCGGGGTCAGCAGCACCGCCGCGCCGATCAGCGAGAGGTTGAGCAGCACCGGGGTAAAGGCCGGCACCGCGAAGCGGTTCCAGGTATTGAGCACGCTGCCGGCGAAGGCGGTCAGCGAGATCAGCAGCAGGTAGGGGAAGGTGAGCCGCAGCATCTCGGCGGTGAGCGCCAGCTTGGCCGGGTCACGGCCGAAGCCGGGGGCGAACAGCCACACCAGCCAGGGGGCGGCGAACATGGCCAGGGCGGTGATCAGCAGCAGCACCACCGCCAGGCTGCCGGCCACCGCGTCGAGCAGCTCGCGCACCTCGGCCCGGGAGCGCTGGGCGGCATACTCCGAGAGCACCGGGATAAAGGCCTGGTTGAAGGCCCCCTCGGCGAACAGGCGGCGCATGAAATTGGGGATCTTGAAAGCCACGAAGAAGGCATCGGCCCCCTGGCCGGCGCCGAACAGGGCGGCGATCACCACGTCCCGGGCCAGGCCCATGACCCGCGAGACCATGGTCATCACGCTGACCACCAGGCCGGAGCGCAGCAGGCCGGCACGCACCGGCGGCTGGGCGGCGTCGTTCGCGGGGGTGGGTACTGTCTGGGGATCGTCGTTGGCCACGGGGTCGCCTTGCTGAAGTGGAGTGACGGCCATAAAAAAACCGGCCGAAGCCGGTTTTTTCCTAAGCACTGTTTGCGTCAGCGAGCCTCCGCGGAGGCCGGGCAATCAGTCCTAGTGGGCGTCCGGCTTACGCAGCCAGCGCCTTAATTCGCTTGTTCAGGCGGCTCTTCAGGCGAGCGGCCTTCTTCTTGGACAGCACGTCCTTGTCGGCGATGCGGTCGATGACCGGCTGGGCCGCCTTGAAGGCGTCCATGGCCTGAGCGTGGTCGCCGCCGTCGATGGCCTTGATCACCCGCTTGACGTAGGTGCGGACCATGCTGCGCTGGCTGGACTTCAGGACGCGACGCTGCTCTGCCTGACGGGCGCGCTTGCGGGCTTGCTTGCTGTTAGCCACTACTATCTCCTTGGAGAATGCTTACCGCTATTGGGTAAAATCTTGGTAACTAGTTGACCGAGCTGGGCTTTCGTCGAGATCCCAACCGGTTTGGCCGGCGTTGATCGTAATCGCCACCACGGGCCGTGTCTGAGAGGATGGCGCATTCTAGCATGTCAAGTCCGGGGTTGCCATAACCCGGCTCACGCATCCAGGGCCAGCCCGGGGGCACCGCCTCGCGCTACAACACCACCAGATTATCGCGGTGGATCAGCTCCGGGGCTTCCATATAGCCGAGTATCGCCTCGATCTGATGGCTGGGCTGGCCGAGCAACTGCCGCGCCTCGTCGGCGCCATAGTTGACCAGCCCCTTGGCCACCCGCTCCCCGGCCTCGTCCACGCAGACCACCATGTCGCCGCGCACGAAGGTGCCGGAGATCGCCTTGACCCCCACCGGCAGCAGGCTCGAACCGCGACTGCGCAGCACCTTCACCGCCCCGGCGTCCAGGGTCAGGTGGCCACGCACCTGCAGCTGCCCCGCCAGCCAGCGCTTGCGGGCCGCCATGGGCGCCTGCTCGGGACGCAGCAGGGTACCCAGGCGCTCGCCGGCCACCAGCCGCGTCAGCACCTCGGGCTGGCGACCGCTGGCGATGGCGGTCACCGCCCCGGAGCGCGCCGCCAGCTGGGCCGCGCGCACCTTGGTGATCATGCCACCGCGGCCCAGGGCGCCGCCGTCGCCGGCCATGCCGGCCAGGCGCGGGTCGTCGGCGCGCCCCTCCTGGATCAGCCTGGCCTCGGGATCGTGGCGGGGATCGGCGTCGAAGAGCCCCTCCTGGTCGGTGAGAATCACCAGGGCATCGGCCTCCAGCAGGTTGGCCACCAGGGCGCCCAGGGTGTCGTTGTCACCGAAGCGGATCTCGTCGGTGACCACGGTATCGTTCTCGTTGATCACCGGCACCACCCGCAGCCCCACCAGGGTACGCAGCGCCGAGCGGGCGTTGAGGTAGCGCTTGCGGTTGGAGAGGTCGTCATGGGTCAGCAGGATCTGGGCGGTCAGCAGCTCATGGCGACCGAAGTGGCCCTCGTAGCATTCGGTGAGGCCGTTCTGCCCCACCGCGGCGGCGGCCTGCAGCTCGTGCACCGCCGAGGGCCGGGCCTGCCAGCCCAGGCGCACCATGCCGGCGGCCACCGCCCCGGAGGAGACCAGCACCACCTCGATGCCGCGGCGATGCAGCTCGGCGATCTGATCCACCCAGCCGCCGATGGCCGCCTCGTCCAGGCCACGGCCGTCATTGGTCAGCAGCGCGCTGCCGATCTTCACCACCACCCGCCGGGCGCCCGCCAGGGCCTCGCGCCCCGGGGCCTGCTCCTTGACCGTCATCTCAGCCTTTCCTACTCCACGTATTCGACGTCGACATCATAATCGTCATCGTCGAAGTCGTCGTCATCATCCGCGTCGCGCTTGCGCTTGCGACCCAACCGCTCCTCGGTGCGCGCCACCGATTCTTCCTCCATGCGCTCACGCATCTGCCGCTCGCGCTCGGCGGCCGCCTCGTCCTCGTTCTCGAGGCGGCGCTGCTCGGTGAGCCAGCGATGCACCGCCTGCACCAGGGCATCGGCGCCCTGGCCGGAGATCGCCGAGATGCGGAACACCGGGCCTTCCCACTTCAAGCGCGAGATGATCTCCTCGGCCACCGCCTCGCGCTGCTCCTCGGGGAGCAGGTCGAACTTGTTGAGCACCAGCCAGCGGGGCCGCTCGGAGAGCGCCGCGGAGAATTGCTCCAGCTCGTGGACGATGGCCTCGGCGGCCGCCACCGGGTCGGACTCGTCGAAGGGCGCCACGTCCACCACATGCAGCAGCAGCCGGGTGCGGGTCAGGTGCTTGAGGAAGCGCAGCCCCAGGCCGGCCCCCTCGGAGGCGCCCTCGATCAGCCCCGGCACGTCGGCCATCACGAAGTGCTCGTGGGGGCCGATCTTCACCACCCCCAGGTTGGGCACCAGGGTGGTGAAGGGGTAGTTGGCGACCTTGGGCTTGGCGGCGGAGACGGCGCGGATCAGCGTCGACTTGCCGGCATTGGGCAGGCCCAGCAGGCCCACGTCGGCCATCACCTTCATCTCCAGGCGCAGGTTGCGACGCTCGCCCTCGGTACCCTTGGTGGTCTGCCGCGGGGCCCGATTGGTGGAGGACTTGAAGTGGATATTGCCCAGCCCGCGGCGGCCACCCTGGCCCACCAGCACCACCTGGCCGGCCTCGGTGACGTCGGCGATCACCTCGAGGGTCTCCTCGTCGATCACCGTGGTCCCCACCGGCACCTTGACATGCAGGTCGTCGCCGGCCCTGCCGCTCATCTGCCGGCCCTGACCGGGCTGACCGTTCTGGGCCTTGTAGAAGCGCTGGTACTTGAAGTCGATCAGGGTGTTGAGGGCATCGTCACCGATCAGGTAGACGCTGCCGCCGTGGCCGCCATCGCCGCCATCGGGGCCACCCTTGGGCACATACTTCTCGCGCCGGAAGCTCAGGCAACCGTTACCCCCCTTGCCGGCTTCGACGATGATCGAGGCTTCGTCGACGAACTGCATCTGTCACTCTCCTGGCGGTCACTACCACCATGATACAAGAAGGCCCCGCCTGGGCGGGGCCTTCCTGAAGCAGGTTCGGGCGGTCTCAGGCGGAGACGACGCTGACGAACTTGCGGTTCTTCGGACCCTTGGTCTCGAACTTGATCACGCCTTCGCCCAGGGCGAACAGGGTGTGATCCTTGCCGATGCCCACGCCGGTACCGGCATGGAACTTGGTGCCGCGCTGACGGACGATGATGTTGCCCGGCTTGACGACCTGGCCGCCGAACAGCTTGACACCAAGGCGTTTGGATTCTGAATCACGGCCGTTCCGCGTGGAACCGGCAGCCTTCTTATGAGCCATTGCAAATACCTCGCTCTAGGGGGATTGGACCGCTTAGGCGGAGATCCCGGTGATCTTGACTTCAGTGAACCACTGACGGTGGCCCTGACGCTTCATGTGGTGCTTGCGGCGACGGAACTTGATGATGGTCACCTTGTCGCCACGGCCGTGGGAGACGACCTCGGCGGAGACCTTGGCACCGTCGACCAGGGGAGCGCCGACCTTGACGTCGTCGCCATCGGCAACCAGCAGCACCTGGTCGAAGTCCAGGGTCTCACCGGTGGCCACTTCCAGCTTCTCGAGCTTCAGGGTCTGACCTTCCTGAACGCGGTACTGCTTGCCACCGCTCTTGATCACTGCATACATGGGCTTTCTCTCCAGTTACTCATCGGGCTGTGCTCTTCATCGGCCTGCTTCGAGTGGCGCCCCTTCCGGCAGCCATCTGACAGGGAGCGTGATGAGTCGGGTCGCGGATTATAACGGCAGGCAAGCCTTGACACAAGCCGCAGGCCGCGCAATGCCTGGCTTGACGCCCATCCCCCCCCTCCATAGCATTAGCCCCACCCAAGGCCGGCTCACATCGCAACTCGTCACCCCCTCGGCCCCACCCTCTTATCCGTGACAAGCCCAACACTCATGCAGCCAACCGCATCGCCCATCCATGCGGCGGTGGCAGAAGATTTCGCCGCCGTCAATCGCACCATCCAGGCCCAGCTGGCGTCCCGCGTGCCCCTGGTGGAAACCATCGGCAACTACATCACCGAGAGTGGTGGTAAACGCCTGCGCCCCCTGCTGGTGCTGCTGGCGGCGCGCTCCCTGGGCTATCAGGGCGATCGACACATTCCCCTGGCGACCCTGATCGAGTTCATGCACACCTCCACCCTGCTGCATGACGACGTGGTGGACGAGTCGCATATGCGTCGCGGCAAGGCCACCGCCAACGACGCCTGGGGCAATGCCCCCTCGGTACTGGTGGGCGACTTCCTCTACTCCCGCTCCTTCCAGATGATGGTGGAGCTCGGCTCCATGGAGGTGATGCGCATCCTCTCCGGCGCCACCTGCACCATCGCCGAGGGCGAGGTGCTGCAGCTCACCAACGTGGGCAACCCGGACGTGGACGAGGCCGCCTACTTCGAGACCATCCAGGGCAAGACGGCGATGCTCTTCGAGGCCGCCTCCCATACCGGCGCCATCATCGCCGGCGCCACCCCGGAGCAGGAGACGGCGCTGCAGCACTATGGCCGCTATCTGGGGCTGGCCTTCCAGTTGATCGATGACCTGCTCGACTATCAGGGCGACGCCGAGGCCATGGGCAAGAACGTCGGCGACGACCTGGCCGAGGGCAAGCCCACCCTGCCGCTGATCCAGGCCATGGCGGCGGGCAGCGCCGAGCAGGCCGAGGTGATTCGCCAGGCGATCCGCCAGGGCGGCCTGGAGCGCCTCGACGAGGTACTGAGCATCGTCGAGGCCACCGGCGCCCTGGACTACACCCGCGCCCGGGCCGAGGAGATGGCCGCGCTGGCCCTGGCCCAGCTCGACGTCCTGCCGGAGAGCCCCTACCGGGACAGCATGGCGCTGCTGGCGCGCCTGGCGGTGGAACGCAAGAACTGAGGCAAGGCGACAGCGAAGCCCGCGGCGATGCTTGCATCACGGCGACGAATGCGTATAATGCGTCTCCGTTGAGGCGCCAGCCCCAACGCGTCGGAGTATAGCTCAGCTTGGTAGAGCGCTGCCTTCGGGAGGCAGAGGTCGTAGGTTCGAATCCTGCTACTCCGACCAAAGAACATAGTAAAAACGGTCACTTAGCTCAGAAGAGCGGTGGCCGTTTTTTGTTGGCTCGTCGCTAGGTTCCAAATAGGTTCCAACCATCGAGAAGTTGGTGACCAGCCTTCCCCCGACATCCAGGCCACCACACCGCTCCGGTGAACAATGCCGACCGGCGCCCTACCCTCTCTAGCGCCCTCCACCCAACTCCCAGCATCCCGTCGTGGCCTTCTTCCTCCAAGTTTGGTGAGATAGGCACCTGTCACCACGGCCGCCTGCTGCGGCCGGCTTATCGTATAGGGAACCGCTTTACATGATCCTCACCCTCAACCAGCTGGAGCGGCACCTCTTCAGGGCCGCCGACATCTTGCGCGGTCGCATGGATGCCTCGGAGTTCAAGGAGTACATCTTCGGTATGCTCTTCCTGAAGCGCTGCTCGGACGTCTTCGAACAGCGCCAGGAGGAGGTCCGCGAGCAGCTCAAGCAGGCCGGGGCGGGTGAGATCGATATCGCCCATCAGATCGAGTTCCCCGACTGGTATCGCGCCACCTTCTACGTGCCGCCGCAGTCGCGCTGGCAGCACCTGCTCAAGGATGCTCATCAGGGCGTCGGCAATGCGCTGAATAAGGCGCTTGCCGGCCTCGAGGAGCACAACCCCAGCCTGGTCGGGGTGCTGGAGCACATCGACTTCACCCGCAAGGTGGGCTCCACCACCCTGCCGGACAAGAAGCTTCGTGAGCTGATCGTCCACTTCAGCGAGTACCGCCTCCGCAACGCGGACTTCGAGTTCCCCGATCTGCTCGGCGCCGCCTACGAGTACCTGATCCGTGACTTCGCCGACTCCGCCGGCAAAAAGGGGGGCGAGTTCTATACCCCGCGCCCGGTGGTCCGCATGATGGTGCGGCTGATGAACCCCCAGGAGGGCCACAGCGTCTACGACCCCTGTATGGGCTCTGGCGGTATGCTGATTCTCTCCAAGGAGTATTTGGAGGAGCAGGGTGGCGACCCACGCCGGCTCAATCTCTTCGGCCAGGAGGCCTCCGGCTCGGTGTGGGCCATCGCCAAGATGAACATGCTGCTGCACGGGGTAAGCAGCGCCGATCTGCGCAACGATGATACCCTGACGGACCCGAAACATATCGTGGAAAACGGCGAACTGATGCGCTTCGACCGTATCCTCACCAACCCGCCCTTCTCCATCGGTTACACGCCGAGCCAGTACTACCCCGAGCGCTTTCACTACGGCAGCGTGCCGGAGGGAGCCAAGAAGGCCGACCTGATGTTCCTGCAGCACATGGTCGCCTGCCTCAAGTCCGACGGCCGCCTGGCCACCGTCATGCCCCATGGCGTGCTGTTCCGCGGCGGCGACGAGAAGCGCATCCGCGCCGGCATGCTGGAAGACGACCTGGTGGAGGCGGTGATCGGCCTGGCCCCTAACCTCTTCTACGGCACCGGCATACCGGCGAGCATCCTGGTGCTGCGCGCCAAGGGCGCCAAGCCCGAGGCGCGGCAGGGCCAAGTGCTGTTCATCAACGCCGACCGCGAATACTACGAGGGCCGCGCCCAGAACTACCTGCTGCCGGAGCACATCGAGAAGATCGCCAGCACCTATGACGCCTTCGAGGACGTGCCCGGCTTCGCCCGGGTGGTGCCCCTCGCGGAGCTGCGCGAGAACGACTACAACCTCAACATCCGCCGCTACGCCGATAACACCCCGCCGCCGAAGCCCCAGGACGTGCGCGCTCACCTCAAGGGCGGCGTGCCGGTGGCGGAGATCGACGCCAGGCGCCCGCTCTTCGATGCCCAGGGCCTCGACCCCATCGCGCTCTTTACCCCCAGGGCGGGCGACCCTGACTACGTGAACTTCGCCGGGCACCTGAGCGAGAAGCGCGACCTCAAGCCCGCCATCGAGACCGATGCCGGCCTGCAGCAGAAGGAGGCCAACGTGATGGCCGCCTTCGAGGCCTGGTGGGCCGAGCACGGCGCCAGTATCACCGGCCTGACCGGCAACGGCGGCCGCCTCACCCAGTTGCGCGACGAGCTGTTGGGCAGCTTCACGGCAGCCCTGGAGCCCACCGCCATGCTCGACCGCTTCGCGGTGCGGGGCATCATCGCGGGCTTCTGGTTCGACAACAAGAACGAGTTCCGCACCCTGCAGGCCCGCGGCTGCCTGGGCGTGGTGGACGCCTGGCGCACCAGCATCGTGAGTCTGCTGGAGGACGAGCAGAGCAAGGCCAACCCGCTGGACCACCGCCTGGTCCACTTCCTGCTGGAGGAGTACGTCGCCGAGCTGGAAGAGCTCGCCGCCCGTAAGGCGGAGCTGGACGCCCAGATCAAGGCCGCCGAGGCCAAGCCCGAGGGCGACGACGCTGACGAAGCCGGCGCCGATAGCGGCGAGGATGACGACGCCCCCACCCCGGAGCAGATCAAGGCCTGGAAGAGCCAGCGCACCCAGGTGAGGAAGCAGCACAAGGCCAAGGTCGCCAGTTTCGAGGAGCACCTCAACGCCGCCGTGGACGCCCTCGATGAGCCGGCCGCCGCCGAGCTGGTGAATACCATTATGCATAACGACCTGAAGGGCATTCTGGAGCGCTATATCCGCCAGCAGCGCCAGCAGGTGATCGCCGCCTTCGAGACCTGGTGGGACAAGTATCGCGTGACCCTGGCCGATATCGAGGCCGAGCGGGATGCCGCCGCTAGGGAGCTGCAGCAGTATATGGAGGGGCTGGGGTATGTCTGAGTGGATGCGTGGCAGTCTTGGAGAGTTGGCCTCAGGGGTTAGAGGGGTGTCATATACACCGAATCAGCTCCAAAGGTTTATGTCGCCTGAAACAGTCGTTCTTCTCAGGTCCAACAACATAAAAGGTGGGCAGGTAAATTTTGATAATGTCCAGCTAGTACCTTCGCATATTGTCAGCAATGAACAGCTGGCTCAGCACGGCGATACTGCTGTGTGCATGTCCAATGGGTCAAAGGCTCTGGTTGGTAAGTCGGGTAGAATTGAGGGGAATGAAGCGCCTTGCACGGTGGGTGCATTTTGTTCAATTTTCCGGCCGCACACTCATGCAGACGAAAAGTTTGTCTCCTATATTTTTCAGTCTGGCGCTTACAGAAGGCACTTGGACATAATTCTCGCTGGCAGTGCCATCAACAACCTAAGAAACTCTGATGTAGAGGCGCTCTCCCTCGAAATACCTCCAAGACAAGAGCAGCGACTCATCGCCCACATCCTCGATACCCTCGACTCCCAGATCCAGAAAACCGAGGCGCTGATCGCCAAGCTGGAGAAGGTCAAGGAGGGCCTGCTCCACGACCTGCTGACCCGCGGCATCGACGAGAACGGCCAGCTCCGCCCCAGCCCCGAGCAGGCACCGGAGCTCTACAAGGAGTCGCCGCTGGGGTTGATTCCCATTTCCTGGCATTTCGCCGCTTTAGGAAGCCTTCTCGACAAAATCGAAGCAGGGAAAAGCCCGAGCTGTCCTGATATTCCTGCTCCATCTGGTGAGTGGGGTGTGCTCAAAGTCAGCGCAGTCAACCCGAAGGGCTTTCGGAGCACTGAGAACAAGGTTGTTGAGAGAAAATCGCTCGTAGTAGAAGGCTACGAAGTCAAGCAGGGTGATCTGCTTATCACCCGGGCCAACACCCCTGATCTTGTCGGAGCCTCATGCATTGTTGAGGAATGGACAAGCCGATTGATGCTTTCTGATAAAACGTTGCGGCTTGTGGAAAACCCTGATCTTGTGATGAGGCAGTATATCTATCATAGCCTTCAGCAATCATATGTTAGGAAGCAGATCTCCATAGCAGCTACTGGCACCAGCATGAGCATGAAGAATATCAGTCAAGGCGCAATTCGGACCTTGTCGATAATAGTTCCACCAATCGCTGAACAGAGTGCTATTTGCAAAAGGGTGGCTGCAATTTCAAAGCGAATCTCTCATGAGCAGTCAAAGGTCAGCAAGCTGTATCAAGATAAGGCTGGCCTGATGGACGACCTCCTTACCGGCCGCGTCCGCGTCACCCCGCTGATCGACCAGGCCCAGGCCACCCCGGCATAGACCGGGGCTCTTACAACAACATCACCACACCAGGATCACATCGCACAGGGAACCGCCATGACCACCTTCGACAGCACCAAGCGCTCGCTACCCGAGCTGCTTAAAGACATCACCAACGGCAAGATCCAGCTCCCCAACTTTCAGCGCGGCTGGGTGTGGGACGACGACCACGTGCAGAGCCTGCTGGTCAGTATCGCCCGCTCCTTCCCGGTGGGGGCGGTGATGCTGATGGAGACCGGCGGCGAGGTGCGCTTCGAGACCCGCCCGGTGGAGGGCATCGACCCGGATAGCGTGACCAAGGAGTCAGACCAGTGGCGACCGATCTCTCTCGCAGCCTGAACTCTCGGAAGGCGCTGATCTTCCGCATCACGCATCGCGACAACCTGCCGTGGCTGCTGGCGCATGGCCTCTATTGCCGTTCGGCAGCGGAGCAGGACCCTGGCTTTGTCACCATCGGGAATCGCGAACTGATAGGGCGCAGGGCAACACGAGACGTCCCGATCCCCCCGGGTGGCACTCTCAGCAACTATATCCCCTTCTACTTCACGCCAGCCTCGCCCATGTTGCTCAACATCGTGACTGGCCGCGGCGTGCCCATTCAGCGAAAGGAAGACATCCTGGTGCTGGTCTGCTCACTGCCACGCTTGCAGGAGATAGGTTCGGCCTATGTCTTCACTGACCGCCACGCCTACCTGCCCATGGCCCGCTTTAGTAGCCGGCTGGAGGATCTTGCAGAGTTCGTGCCATGGCCGCTGCTGCAGGCACAGGACTTCAGCCGGGACCGGGAGGACCCTGAGAAGACCGAGCGCTATCAAGCCGAGGCCCTGATTCATCACCACCTCCCAGCCTCGGCACTGCTTGGCATTGGCACGTATACTGACGAGATGCGAGCCGCCGTCGAAGTACAAGTGGCGGCACACCAGCTTCCGTTGAAGGTGGTGACACGACCCAACTGGTTCTTCACATGATTGAGTACACCCGTGGCAACCTCCTCGAGGCCGACGTCGAGGCACTGGTCAACACCGTCAACACCGTCGGCGTGATGGGCAAGGGGATCGCCTTGATGTTCAAGGAGGCCTTCCCCGAGAACTTCGCCGCCTATGAGGCCGCCTGCAAGGGGCAGGAGGTGGTGACCGGCCGCATGCTCGTCACCGAGCGGGATGCCCTGCTAGGGCCGCGCTGGATCATCAACTTCCCCACCAAGCAGCACTGGCGCACCAAGACGCACATGGAGTGGATCGAGTCCGGGCTGGAGGACCTCAAGCGGGTGGTTCACGAGCAGGGTATTCGCTCCATGGCCCTGCCACCGCTGGGTTGCGGCAACGGGGGGCTCGATTGGGACATGGTGCGCCCGCGCATAGAGGCCGCGCTAGGTGAGCTGGATAACGTCCGGGTGCTGGTCTTCGAGCCCACCGCCGAGTACCAGAATGTTGCCAAGCGCGCCGGCGTCGAGAAGCTGACACCGGCGCGGGCGCTGATTGCTGAGCTGGTGCGTCGCTACTGGGTGCTGGGCATCGAGTGCTCGCTGCTGGAGGTCCAGAAGCTCGCCTGGCTGATGGAGCGCCGTATTCTCGACCATGGCCTGAAGAACCCACTCGCTCTACAATTCCAGCCCCACCGTTATGGCCCCTACTCCGACCGGCTGCGTCACCTGCTCAATGGCCTGGACGGCAGCTACCTGCATAGCGAGAAGCGCATCAACGATGCCTCACCCGAGGAAGTGGTGTGGTTCGATGAATCGCGACGCGAGCGCCTCAGCGCCTATCTGCGCAGCGCCGAGGCGCGCCCTTATGCCGAGGTGCTTGAGGAGGTCGATGCCCTGATTGACGGTTTCCAGTCACCGCTAGGGATGGAAGTGCTAACTACCCTGGACTGGCTGATCAGCCAGGAGCACGTCGAACCGACCGTTGAGACTATCAAAGAGGGTCTGCGGCACTGGCCCGATGATATCGCCGGCCAGCGCAAGCTGCGGCTCTTCTCGGACCGCCTGATCGCGCTGGCGCTGGAGCGCCTGACCGGTGAAACCATCCCGCCCCTGACACGAGTCGCCGAAAGGTAGTCGCCCACCCACTGGCACAAGGAGCCCCAGTTTGGCCAGCCCCGAGTACACGGATGTCGAGAAGCCCTTTATCGACCAATTGGTGGATCAGGGCTGGGAATTTCTGGCGGGGTCGGTGGACAACCCCGGCGCCACCCACCGGGAGAGCTTCTCCCAAGTGGTGATGGAGCCGCTACTACGTGAGCGGCTGCGCCAGATCAACCTGCGCGACGGCTCACCCTGGCTCGATGAGACGCGTCTGGACCAAGCGGTGGCGGCCATCACTCGCCTGCCGGCGAGCAAGGTATTAGAGGCGAACCAGCAGGCCACCGAACTGCTGCTCAACGGCTTGCCAGTCGATGGACTGGAGGGCTGGGACGGCGGCCGCGGCCAGACCCTGCACTACATCGACTGGGACGAGCCCACCAACAACGTCTTCACAGTGGTCAACCAGTTCAAGGTGAAGTGCCCGCCCGGCCACGATGGCGCCAAAGGCCACGTGATCCCGGACCTGGTGCTGTTCATCAACGGCATCCCGCTGGCGGTGGTGGAGTGCAAGAGCCGCAGCGTGCCGGAGGGGATCAGCCAGGCGGTGGACCAGCTGCGCCGCTACCATGATCAGCGCTTTCTGGAGGGTGAGGTCGGCGAGCACGAAGGCGCGCCGGCCCTGTTCGCCACCAGCCAGTTCCTGGTGGCCAGCAACTTCGACGAGGCGCGGGTGGGCACCATTGGCGCCCGCTTCGCTCACTACCTGAGCTGGAAGACGGTGGCGCCGATGCGCGAGGCGGAGGTGGCCATTGATCTCGGCGTGGCGGAACTCTCTGCTCAGCAGCGCCTGATCGCCGGCATGCTCACCCGGGCCAACCTGCTCGACATCGTGCGCCACTACACCCTGTTCATGAACGTCGGCGGCCAGACCATCAAGTTGGTGTGCCGCTACCAGCAGTTCCGCGGCGTCACCCGGGCCGTGGAGCGCCTGAAGAGCGGCAATACGCGCCGCCAGAACGGCGAGGCCGACCGCCGTGGCGGCATCGTCTGGCACACCCAGGGCAGCGGCAAGAGCCTCTCCATGGTCTTCCTGGTGCGCAAGCTGCGGACCGACCCGACGCTGCGCCGCTTCAAGGTGGTGGTGATCACCGACCGCAAGGACCTGCAGGCCCAGCTCTCCGCCACCGCCGAGCTCACCGGCGAGAGCGTCGAGAAGGCCGGCAACACCGCCCAGCTCAAGAAGCTGCTGGGCCGCGACGGCCCCGGTCTGGTGTTCGGCACCATCCAGAAGTACCGCGCCCCGGACGCCGAGGAGGAGGAAGATCAGAGCACCGAGGATGCTGGCGCCGGTGCCGGGCTAGACACGGGCCGCCGTGATGCCGCCGAGCCCCTCAAGAAACCGATCCTCAGCGAGCCCTTCGAGGTGCTCAACACCAGCGAGGAGATCCTGATCCTGGTGGACGAGGCCCACCGCACCCAGGCCGGCGACCTTCACGCCAACATGATGCGTGCCCTGCCCAACGCCGCCCGCATCGGCTTCACCGGCACGCCCATCATCATGGGTGACAAAAAGCGCACTCACGACATCTTCGGCGAGTATATCGACCGCTACACCATCAAGGAGGCGGAGCAGGACGGCGCCACGGTGCCGATCCTCTACGAAGGGCGCACCGCCAAGGGGGCGATCAAGGATGGCGCCAGCCTCGACGGCCTGTTCGAGGACCTGTTCCGCGACCACAGCAAGGAGGAGCTGGAGGCGATCAAGAAGAAGTACGCCACCAAGGGGCAGATCTTCGAGGCGCCGCAGCTGATCCAGGAGAAGGCCCAGGACATCCTGCGCCACTACGTCACCCATATCCTGCCCAATGGCTACAAGGCCCAGCTGGTGGCCTACAGCCGCCGGGCGGCCCTGCGCTACTTCGAGGCCCTCGAGCAGGCCCGCACCGAGCTGCTGGAGGAGGCGCTGGCGCTTTCCCCCGAGGACAAGACACTCGACGACACCCAACTGCTGACACGCCCGCCTCGGGTCAAGGCGGCTATCCAGGCCTGGCGCTACCGCCACGTGCTGCGCCAGCTGGAGTTCGCCGTGGTGTTCAGCAGCGGTAACAACGACGATGCCACCTGGGCCAGGTGGAGCGACCGCGCCGCGGTAGAGAGCCATATCAAGCGCTTCAAGAAGCCGCTGCCGCCGCTGGATGGGGCAACTCCCAAGGACCCCGCCAAGCACGCCCCGCTGGCCTTCCTGATCGTCAAGAGCATGCTGCTCACCGGCTTCGATGCCCCTATCGAGGGGGTGATGTACCTGGACCGCTCCCTGCGAGAGGCGGAGCTGCTGCAGGCCATCGCCCGGGTCAACCGCACCGGACACGGCAAGAGCCACGGCATCGTGGTGGACTACTTCGGCGTGGCCAACCACCTCAAGGAGGCGCTGGCCGCCTACAGCGAGGAGGACATTGAGGGCGCCCTGCAGAGCCTCAAGGACGAGATCCCGCTGCTGCGCGACCGCCACCTGCGGGTGATCGACGTGCTGCGCGGCCAGGGGGTGGATGACCTGGACAACACCGAGGAGGCGGTGCAGGCGCTCGCCGACGAGCGGGTGCGCGCTGAGTTCGTGGTCAAGCTCAAGGAGTTCAACCGCGGCCTGGACGACGTGCTGCCGCGCCCCGAGGGGCTGGAGTTCGTCAACGATGCCAAGCGGCTGGCCTATATCCATGCCCTGGCCCGCAACCGCTACAAGGATACCCCGGAGCTCGGCCGCGACATCGGCAACAAGGTGCGCAAGCTGATCGACGACTACGTGATCTCGCTCGGCATCGACCCGCGCATCCCGCCAGTGCAGCTCACCGACGCCGAGTTCGACGAGCACCTCGGCCGCCAGGTTGGCGACCGGGCCAAGGCCTCGGAGATGGAGCACGCGGTGCGCTCCCACGTCCGCAAGCACCTGGACGAGGACCCGGTGAAGTACGGCCGGCTCAGCGAGCGCCTGGAGGAGCTGCTGGAGCAGCTCGATGGCCAGTGGGCCGAGCAGGTGGAGGCGCTCAAGGCACTGATTGAGCAATTGCGTGATGGTGCGACCGATCCGGGCGAAAGCATTCCAGATATGCCTGCCCATGCAAAACCCTTCTGGCGGGAGCTGGTGGCCAGCAGCGGCCTGTCAGTGGAGGAGCTGGACGAAACCAGCGCCCAGAAGCTGCTCGAGGCCACCGAGGAACTGGTCGGGCTGATCCAGCAGGAAATCGCCATCCCCGACTTCTGGAAGCCCTCCCATATCCCGGATCAGGAAGCGCTGCGCCAACACATCTTTTCCAGGCTGATGATCAAGCGCCTAGTGCCCTTCGACCAGGCCAGCGAGGTGGCCCAGCGGCTGCTCGACCTCGCCCGCAGCAATCACGATAAGCTAGTGAACGCATGACCCAACTCGCCGTTGACGACCTCACCCTGGAGGTGCGCGAGAGCTCGCGCCGCAAGACCCTGGAGATCACCGTGGACCGCGACGGCGAACTGGTCATCGCCGCCCCCACC
The DNA here is from genome assembly GCF_055388505.1 of Bisbaumannia salifodinae. The sequence continues at coordinate 149,844 of NZ_AP043781.1, read as the reverse complement.
GGCACCGAGGAGCAGCTCCTACGCGATTTCGTGATCGAGAAGCGGCTGTGGATCTACCAGAAGCTGGCCGAGAAGGCCGAGCGCCGCCGCCTGCTGCCGCGCAAGGAGTACGTCAACGGCGAGGGCTTCCTCTACCTGGGGCGCAGCTACCGGCTCAAGCGCGTTCCCCTGGACGCCCAGAACGCACCGCTCAAGCTCGTCGCCGGGCGCTTCCAGCTGCGTGAGGATGCCCTGGCCGACGCCCGGGAGCACTTCGTTCGCTGGTATAGCGCCCGCGCCAGCGACTGGCTCTCCGTCAGGGTGAAGGAGCACGCCCGGCGGATGGGCGTCGAGCCCGCCGGCGTGAAGGTCCAAGACCTCGGCTACCGCTGGGGCTCCTGTGGCAAGGGCAACCGGGTCTACTTCCACTGGAAGACCATCCTGCTGCCCCGGCACATCGCCGAGTACGTGGTCGTCCACGAGCTCGTCCACCTCCACGAACCCCACCACACCCCCGCCTTCTGGCGCCGCTTGGAGCAGGCCATGCCGGACTACGAGCAACGCAAGGCCTGGCTCGCCCGGCATGGCATCGAGGTGGAAGAGATATAGTTGAGAACTCTCGCCCTCAAGGTCGCCGATAGTCATACAGTTGGGGAGGGGCTATTGCAGTACCGATCATTGTCTTCGCTCAGTGACGGGGCTGCGCGGCTTGTTTCGCAGCGTGGGGGTGCATGTCGATCGACAGCTTTAGGCGGTCAGCAAGCTCGCCAACGGTTGGCAGGCGCCCAAGCTGGTTTTGTAGCTCCGCACCAAAGCGGTGATTGGCGCTGCGCAGCCAGTTACGGGCGTGCTGTCGCTGGAAAGCCGTCATGGTTTCGGCAATCTCGGGATCGGTGACAGCGATAATCAGGCCGGGGAAGCCGTGCTTCGCCTCCAGGGCGACGATCTCGGCCACCTGGGCCTCGGTGATTTCCGGTGTCTGGCCGCCGGCCAGTCGGGCCTGCAGTTCGGCGTGTGAAGATGAAGTGCTCATGAACCTTGTCGCTCCTTGTCGCGCTGGTCGTGAATCTGCTGGACTTGCTCGCGGCGCTCGGCCAGCCAATCGGGCTCGCCTGCTGTTTGCTCGGCGTACTGCTGGGAAAGCCGCTCCAGCTCGTCGTCCGTCATGCCGCCTTCGGGCTCCGGGGGCTCGGCCAGGGCCAGCTCGGCGCGGACGCGCTGCTGAAGGCTGAAAGGCACGGCCAGGCCGGCGCGCTCCACCCTCTCGGCGGTGTCCACGGCGGACATGCCAGCGGCTTCGGCCTCGTCTAGCACCAGGGCCAGGCGAGTGGCGACGTGGGCCGGGCTGGCAGCGATACGCTCTTTCTGGTCGATCAGGGCGCTCAGGCGGCCCATGCTGCGGTCGATCAGACGCTCAAAGTCCGGTCGCTCGCGCTTGGTGGCCGTGCCTTCGCTGCTGGTGCGAATCTCGACTAGGGGGTAGTCCCCCGGCACCAGCTCGCTGTACTCGCCTTTGGCGTCCCAGCGGGCCTTGGTCTGAAAAAGCGAGTGCAGCCGGGCCTCCTCGGCCTGAATGAGGTGCTCGAGCCGCTCTGGCGATGGCGCGCCTGGAGTGACGCGCTCGATAATCTCCGGAGGGTGATATCGCGCATAGCCTCCGTGCTTACGCGCGCGCTGATTGCCTGGGCCAGCGGGAATCAGGTTTGCCAAGCTGGCCGGGTGTTCACCGCGGCGGTTCGGCTTTGCCCGATGCTTCTTACTGCTCATGCCAGCCCTCGCTCCAGACGTTTCTCGTTTGCTTCGATGCGCTCGCAGTCTTCCCGCTCCAGGCCCAGCATCTGAAGGTGACGCGCCAGGGTGCGCATGTTCAGCACCATTCCGTGGCGCTGGCAGATATCGTGCAGCTTCGAAAGATGCACATCGCGCACGTTCTCTGCCGAGAAGGCGTGGAAGCGCCCGGGGAAGAACGGGGTGAAGCTCTCGTGGTTTACGAGCGGTCGGGCAAGGATCACGTCGAAGGCCTCGATGATCGTTTCGATGTTCTCCAGGGTCGCGGCGGGCCGGCCGGCTGGGTCGGTGTGCGGAAACTCGATCTCAATCACATCGTCCAGGGCGTGCATGGAAGGGGTCCTCTTTTACAGCCGGAAGGTCTCGCTAATCGCGGACTTGTTCACGCTCGCCAGGGTCTGGAGCGTTAGCGTCACCTGGGCCTGAAGCGGGTAGCCATCGCGGCTGATGGGCCCATCGAGCTGCTTCGACACATGCGTGATGACGCACTCCGGGTAGATGATCTGACGGCCCACGTTCAGGGCGACCGTGTCGGGAACACGGCCGCCCGGCATGCTCTCGCGCATCTCCGGCGAGGCGGCCTTCTCCAGGGCGGCCACGGCGGCCAGCACCTCGGTGGCGGGATCGGCGGTGGCGTAGAACTCCAGCACCAGGTTGAAGGTGAGCGGCGTGGTGCCGGACCACACCTGGGTCGTATTCAGCGTCGACTTCGAGGTCAGCCCCGTTTTTGCCTGGACGATTCCGCCGATTCGGCTGAAGTAGCTGCCTGCCGTTTCATTTTCGAATGGGCTTTCCCAAAGCGAAGTCAGCTCCCTTGAGGAGCCTTCGCCGACGATCCCCACCACCATCTCCTCGCCGGTGGCGATGAAGGCCTTGAGGTGGACGCTCAGGGTCGGGTCGTTGGTACCGACGACGCTCATACCCGCCCCTCGCCGGCCTGCTGGCGCTCCAGGGCGTCGACGGTCAGCAGCCAGCCGGCGGCATGAACGTCGCCCGCGTCCGCTGCTTCGCGCAGGGTGCGGCGGTATTCGCGCAGCCGGGCCGGGCTGGGGAGAGCGTTTTTCGAGCCTTTCTTACGGCCCCGGCCAGGCGGCGGGGGGGTGGGGCTGGGATTGGCCATGTGCGGAGCCTCGCTATGTAGCAATTTGTTACAGGCTAGCGATGACGGCCCGCCTGAGCAATGGGCAAGGAAAGAAAAATTTCTTTATCTTCAATATGTTACTTTAAAAGTAACACAACAGGGCTAGACCGACTGGCTGCGCCGGAAGGGCTTCGCTGTATCGCCGGGCGCGGTGGAGACGTGATCCACCACCAGGGCATTCCAGGGCGCATCAGGGGCGTCCACGCCAGCGAGCAGAGGGGCCAGGGACAACAAAAAGCCCCGCCAGGGTGGCAGGGCTTCGCAGCATCACTGAATGAGGGATCTCTATTCGACTCCTGCTACGGCTTCATCAGCCTGGAGCGTCAGGCGTCGCAGATCTGATGAGTCGAACACGCGGGAGGCCTCAGCAAGACTGTGACGAACCTGCATCATCATCCAAGACTCTGCTTCACCCCCAAGGACATGGCTCAGGCGCAGGGCCATGTCGCTGCTGATTTCTGCTTTCTCGTTGACCACGCGGCTAACCGAGGAGACAGATACATCCAGGGCGGAGGCCAGGTCAGTCATAGTCAGCCCCATGGGCTCCATAAAGCGGCGACGAATGATCCCACCCGGGTGACGAGTGAACGAAAGGAAGGTCATATTGGGAGTCCTTTGCGCTTTGCGCAACACGCAAAAACAAGGGTAAAGAAAACCTTGCTTAGCAAGGTTACATTGTGATATACTCATGAATCGCGCTGTGCAAGCATGAGCCATGAGTTCACAAACAATCTATGTAAGGCGCATTATAGGTACGCGTGATGTGGTTAGCAAGCACGTTTTGCCGCAAATGCGACAATCACTGCGGTCTACCTCTACGTTGCACACAACGCCAGACGAAGCGTTGGTGTAAGCGCCACCAGAAACGACGTGTACTACATGGCCATCGCTGTACAGCGCTTTCTACCATCAAGAGAGCGAGGTACATACATGATCGACAGTAAGAGTTTTAGGAGCGGAAAAGAAGGTAAGTCACTGAAAAAGCTATCGAAAGGTGATAGGTCGATGATCCGGGCAGAGCATGCAGAGAAGCTGGAAGACCTTCTCTACATCATGGCCACCACGGGCGACCTCGAGCTGATCAAGCAAGCTGGCTCAGACTACCACCCATGGCGGGGCAGGAAGATCGACGGCCACAAGATCCACTCGGTGTCTCTCAACGGCCCCTGGAGGCTGCTGTTCTGCTTCGACAAGGACACCGGGTACTTCCACCACCTTGCATACACCAACCCCCACCCCCTCCCGTGAGCTATAGGGGCAGGTCTACAGCTGTAGACCTGCCCCTGTGACAAGGGTGTCAGTCGAAGTCGTAGCCCAGCGGCTTAACGTTGCGCCTGGCCTCCTCCTGGGCGGCCAGGATCGTTGCTGGCGGCGACTCGACCACGGCTTTTCGGTCGTTTGCGAGGTAGCCGGCGGCCTCGCGCAGCCGCAGCCGCTCGCGGAAGCGCGGGGATTCGCTGACACTCCGCAAGGCGTGGGCCTCGCGGGCCGAGACATGGAAACGATGGGTGATAGTTCGCATGATGAGTCCTCGATAGCGATAGGTGGTGTGGTGTGCTGCTCGAGGGGCATCTATGCGGTGCCCGGCATGGCCGGGCGCTGGTGACTCAACGCTCCCAGTGCCAGGTCAGGGGCGCATGATCCGGGTTCAGCTCGTCCAGGTGGCGCCCCAGGGCCAGAAAGGCGTCCTGGTAGCGAGTATACACTCGGTCGTCCGAGTACCAGCGCTGGCTGATATCGTCTTGTGCCACCAGCAGCAGCTCACCAGGGCGAACGTCCCGGCTGATCACGTCCAGTGAAGCGCCGCGCGCGTAGGTGACCACAACATTGAACAGGTGAGAGGTAATATTAGTCATGGCCATGTTTAACCCGCCGCACCCCGGCGAGATCCTGCGAGAGGACGTTATCAAGGAGCTGGGTTTGACCGTGAGCGAAGCGGCCAAGCGTCTCGGCTTGACCCGAGTGCAACTGTCTCGCGTGCTCAACGAGCATGCCGGCATTAGTCCTGACCTTGCCGTGCGCCTCGAGCGCGCCGGGGTCAGCACCGCACGCCAGTGGATGGCCCTGCAGTCGTCCTATGAGCTGTGGAAAGCCCAGCAACGCCAGCAGCCAGCCGTGACCAGCCTGGCCGCGCACGCCTAGCCAGTAGCACCCCCTCGCTTGATTGCCCCACCGCCGCCCGGCAGTGGGGCTTTCCTGGCGTTTTCCATTTCGCGGCTTTCCGTACCCCCTTCCTCTCCATGGCGCAGGCGGGCGAGCGAAATGTGGTGGGAGTAACGCAGTCGAGAGAGGGGAGAGATACCTTGCCCGCAGTGTGGCGGGAATAACACACCCGAGGGAGCGGCCGCCCTAGGCGCTGACCTGACGATCCATTGGCAGCAGCGTGGTGGGAATAACGCACCCAGGAACGTCAGGAGCAACCACCCGGCAGGGTTGATGTGGTGGGAATGACGCGCCCGGGAAAGGGGGAGAGATCCCTTGCCCGGCAGCCAAGGGATCGACAGGCCCCGCCAAAGAGGGAAAGGACTCCCCAATGCCTTGGGCAGACACCGGGGCAGCCGGCAGCCCATGGGGGAGAAACACCTTGCCACCCGTGTGGTGGGAATAACGCACCCCTGGAGCTGCCCCGGAAGGATCTCGGGGCGTTTCTAGTTTCGCGCGTTTCAAGTATGCCCCTCCCTGAGCACCTGCAGGTAGGCACGAAAATGTGGTGGGAATGACGCATCACCTAAGGGGGAGGAATACCTTGCTCGCCAATGTGGCGGGAATAACGTGCCTGGGGAGGCACGCACATGCCCAGCGCCCCATCATGCCAGCTCCTCGACACGTCGCCCCCATTTCAGGGTCAGGCCCTGGAGCTACCCCATCTGGATCTTCACGGCCTGGAGCTCCATCACCTCGACGGTCAAGTGCTGCCGGCACCATCCCCAGACCACGAGCCTATCGTCGGAGGCAAGCCGTCTTGGCTCCTGTCGCCCTCCTTCAACCCTCCGCCGATTGTCGGCCCGTGGTGCTAATCTGCGATAGCGCAGGCGCCAATGGGAAGGTGGCCGTGGCGGTGCCCCAAGAGTAGGTCTTGGCAGTGTGCCAGGGTGTGACACATGGCCCATTATTCCCTAAGGGGTTATGGAGGAATGTGTCACACCCTGGCCTATCGTCAGGCGCTGCCAGCAGGCAAGGCGTTGACCGCCTCCAGGCGGAGCGGTCGCAGTCGTCGTGACTCCATGCTGGTACCGGCGAGACTACGCTTCACGGCACGGCTCAGGGACGGCAGCGTATGCACCAGCTCAGGCACCACGGATGCCGACGACAGTGTCGTCGCGGCCTTGGCGCGGGGCGTGGTATCCACGGCGGTAACTTTGCGGGCCGCATTACGGCTGTCAGACCAGTGCTGCATCTCTGTTAGGCTCTCCGGGGTGGGCTGATAGACGCGGATGATGGGGTTTCCCTTGGCCTTCTTGGCGGCGGGCTTGGTGCCATCAGGTGTGACACATGGCCCATTTTTCCCTAAGGGGTTATGGGGGGATGTGTCACACCCTGATGCCTTGGCGCGCTTCCGGTTTCTCTGCATCTTGAGCCCCATCCGCTCCATGACGGCGATCACCTCGCGGACAGGGTAGGCCGGGAGCTTCATCGGGCGCGGCTGGCCGTCATTCTTCTTGTCAGCGATCCAGACCCCGAACTTCCGCCCGGCGATGCCCAGATGCGCCAGCAAGTGCCGCTGCTCCATGATGCGATCAAGAATCATGCTGGCAGCGTCAGGCGTCAGCCAGCCCTCGGCATTGGTGTCGATGCCATCGAACAGCCAGCCATAGGCGCGGGCGCACGCCTCGTAGTAGCGACGGCTCGCCACGGCTTTGGTGCTGTCGTCAAAGTCGCTGACGATGCCCCGGAAGGCGCTGAAGCGGTCGAGCCGGGCCACGGCGCGGCCGTCATCCCACACGGCCAGTATCTCATCGTCCAGGGGCTTACCGATGATGCCCAGCGCCCGGCGGATGCGGTGCGCTTCCAGGGTGATGCTGGTCAGCTCGGCGCGCTCCTTGAGCCGCCCCAGCTCTTGGGCACGCTCGTCAGTGATAGCGGGGGCTGCGATCAGCGCGGCCTGCTTAGCCTCGCGGACGTGCTCGCGGGACTCTTTGAGTCGCTGGCCTACCTCCAGGGCGCCCATCGGGGCGTCGTCTCGTTGCCCGGATGACTGGCGCTCCAACTTCCAGCCGCTGACCTTCAGTTGCCACAGCAGGCCGGCGGCGAAGTCTGCGCGGGCGTTCTCAGCATCGGTGCGGATGCTGGCCACCAGCTCGTCGAAGGTGGTCACAGGGGCGGCCTTGCCCTCGATCTTCGATGCCGTCACAGCGGCGGCAATGGCGGCCTCGGGGCTCTGGTTGCCCACGGTGCTGGTGTTGGCCACCAGGGCGATCTCGAAGCGCGTCAGGTAGCGCACGCGGCGCATTTGCTGGGCCGCATCCGCTGGGGTGGTCCGGTGCCCGCCGCCGATGTAGACCCCAAGAGTGAATTTCTCCCCCTCGGGGATCTCCTCGATGACGTTGCCCTCGTCGTCGTACTTGGGCTTGTGCTCGATAGACAGGCCGGACCCGATGACGGGCGAGGCAATTACCAGGTCATACTCCCGACTCTTACGGTCAGCATCGGCGAGGAAGTCGCGCTGGGCGCGGTTGTCCTTGTTGCCGGAGTGAACGGCCATGATGCGCTTACCGGGCATGACGGCCTTGAAGAAGTGCTCTAGGGCCTTGGCACGGTCGATGCTCTCTACTGCGACCCACGGCTTGCCCACGGCGGCCAGCTCGGCCAGGGCTTCGCCCACGGCATGGTGGACGGCAGCGGCGCCGTAGCCGTAGTGGGCCTTGATGCCAGCATCACGCGGTGGTATGACTTCGATCACACGGAACTGCTCGCCTGGGCGGCATGACTCCAGAAACTCGATGGTGCGGCGATCCACGCCAGCATCTGCGACCACCACGCAGTGTGCGGCGGCGACGATCTCCCGAAGGCGCTCATAGACGCCCTGGTTGTCGGCCTCGCTAGTCCGGCAAGTGCTCTCTGATTCGATGAAGCGCAGTACCTGGGCCACCTCGTCAATGAACACGATGCCGGCCCGGTCGATCAGGCTGGCGTGGGCGCTCTTGGTGATGGACGGCAGGCACGTTGCCAGGCCAATGGCGGCGTAGGCGGTGGCGGCGTCCACGTCGCCGTAGTGAGTCAGCTTCAACCGGTTGGCCAGCTCCGCCACCAGGCTAACGCGGTGGCAAATGGCCAGCAGGGTCTCGCCCTGGGCGGCGGCCCATTCGGCCAGCGGGCGGCCCACTCGCTGGGTCTTGCCGGAGGCCATGGGCGCCTTCACGACGATGACTCCTTGCCAGTCGTCGCCCCCCAGCTCGGGAATGGCCGGCAAGCGCTCATGCCGGTGCCGTGTGGCAATGTCGCTTGGCAGGCTGACGGGTTCCAAGGCGCGGCGCTTGCGGTGGGCCTGGGCCTTGTCGAGCCGGCCCATAATCGCGTCAAGGGTTGCCGGGTGCAGGGCCCCAGGCGCGGCGGCGGCCTCGATGGCCTGCCGGATTGTGGCGAGCGATATTTGAGCCGGTGCCCGGTGGGCCAGGCGAGCCGCGATGCTGTATGCCAGGGCGGCGGCCTGAGCAGGCTCGGTGATGCCCTCGATATGCTCCAGCAGGTCGTCCGAGCTGCTGCCGTCCAGCTCTGCCGGCGTCAGCTTCCAGGCATCGAATACCGGCACGCTGGATATCGGCGCGGACTCGAACACGGAGCGCACCGCCTCGATGCCCTGGGCGGTAGCCATGTCGTTGAAGTCGTGCCCCGGGGTAGGGGGCAGGTAGAACGGGAGGCCAGTGGCCATGGCGGCCTTGTGGCCGGTGCCGTAACTGCTGAGGGGCTTCCCGAAGCGGTCGCTGGACTTGGTGGCGTTGTCGTTGTCGGCGGCCACCACGTCACCGTCGCGGGCCATGTGTCCGGTGACTGCCGGCAGGTTGCCGGCGTTGAACGCCACCACGGCTTGCTTGCCGGTCGCTTGGTGGACGGTGTAGCCGGTGGCGTAGCCTTCGCAGAATACGCGGCCTTGGCCGTTGTCGGTGCCAACCAAGGTGTAGCAGCCGGTGACCCTACCGCCAGGCTGGAAACGCTTTGCTCCGTCCAGGTGAATGAACTGAAGGTTCACCAGGGCGCCGTTCGGGGAAAACATCGGAATCACGAGTGCACCATTGCCGGGATGCTGGCACAGGTTGAGTCCCGTGGGCTCGATTCCTTTGAGAGTGCAGTAGGGGTGGTCGCTGCTCGCCGGTTTGCAGCGTCCCCAGAGCCAGCGGGCGCGGTCAGCGGCCTGCACCTGGGTATCAGCCTTCTCGGCTTCCCGGGAGGCCTTGGCGGCCTTGCGTTCAGCCTCCCGGCGCTGGCGCCAGGCGGCCAGCTCGGAGGGGCTGAGGTGGGGGGCTTGGCGGTTCTTGCGGTCGATCAGGCCACGGTCAGCCAGCCAGCCGTATTGCCCGGCGCGGTCGGTAATGCCGGTCTCGCGGGCGATCAGGTCAAGAACGCCTCCGCCCACATGGGCTTCTTGGCTGTACCACTTGCCGGCGGCCATGTTGACGGAGAGACTGCCTTGCCTACCCCATTTCCACTCGTCACCGCGTCGGCTCGTGGGCTCGCCCAGCAGTTCCAGGGCGACTGGCTCGATAAGAGATGAAAAATCAATGCATTCCCGCACCTCCGCTCCTCACCCTTTGCGGGATGCTCGGTGCAGACCGATATTGGTGACCCGGGCCACACCTCGGATTCGGGCAGATTGGGGAAGAGGTACGCGCTTGGGATCAGTCATGAGCCACGATCTCCCCCAGCACCTTGTCCTGAAGGAACTCGGCCCGCTCTTCCAGGCAGTCGGCGACGAGTTCCATGGCCGCTAGCAGGGCGCGGCGCTGGAATTCATTCTCGGCAATAGCGCCATCGCGCAGGCAGTCGATGATCCCGTGCATAGCAAAGGAGGCCTTGGCCATGGTGCGTGCGTCGCCGGCAAAAGCATCAGAATTCAGGCTCAGGCAGTCGCGACTCATTGCACCACCCCCTGCACGCTAGCGTGCTCTTCCAGACACAAAATAGAGGGAGTCAACATCACTGGCTGCCCCCTTTACCTTTGCGCTGGGCCTTACAGATCAGCCGACGCGCGTTGCGGTTCGGGACTGTAACAGGATCGAGGACGCGCAAGATCTCTTGGCTAGGGGTGCCGGCGGCGACGTGGGCGCGCTTAGTATTGAAGTGCCGAGACTTGAGTTGGGCAAAATCTGAGGAATAGCTCATTGCGCTATCCCTTGGGCCAGTCCGGCCTCTGCGGTGTTGCTGTAGTCCTGGCCGCTTTCCAGCCATTCGAGGACGTCTTTCAGGCGATAGCGCACAGTACGGCCATGCTTCACAAAGCGCGGCGCGGGGCGTCCCAGCAGGGTGCCAGTCGTGCGGGATTTGCGAGCAGTGGAAGGCTGGGCATTGATAAGGCTAGGGAACACGGCCTTTTCTGGCAGCTCAATCAGCGTAGGGTCGCAGCCTTCGCGGTAACGGACCAAGGCACTGGTGGCAAGGTCAAGGGGAGATCGTTCGTGAGTGTGCATTGGCGCATCTCCTAGTTTCCGTTGGTGACGCACCAGATAGTGAGGGGAGAACCCTGCCCCCCCGCAACCCTCCCCCTTACCCTAATCAGGGGGGATTACCTTGGGGGCAGGGTTATTTTTCGCGGATACGTCCATCACCTCGCAGACGTTCCCAGGATTTCTCGAAAGACTTTGGCGTAAAAAGGTCGCGACGACAGGGGAGGAATTCATCTCGCACAGCCGCTCTATGTCCTCTCTTGCCAGATTCTCTTTTTGGCAACTCGGTAGGCTCATACCCCATTTCACGTAGCTTTGCGAGTATTGCACCATCTTGAACATCTCGTTTCAGGGTATGCTTCTTCTCCTTAACGTCATCAAGCTTGACCGATGATAATGACACATCTTCTTTACGCTCTGGCTGGATACGCAGTGCTTCGGGCATATCTGACTTACTGAACCCTCTTGCCGTCAGCCAGCGGTAAATCTCTCGGCGATCCACATAGAAACGTACCAGATCAATCGGATAGCCCTTCCAGCGATCATCCTCATCTGGCAACGTATGCCAACCAAAAATTCCGGTTTTCAGGTCTCGTATCACTTCACCATGCTCATCCCTGTCGGCTACTTCTATCCCACAGGGTTGGAGTTCCCCATTCTGGGCAGCATGGATCATCACGCGATGAAAGTCCCCCTGCTTCTGAAAGTGGTCGTCAGGGTAATTTTTGCGTGTTTTAAAATCTTCTGGGTCGGCTCCAGCCAACATGAGTGAAATATCTTCACTGGCTAGAATATTTACCAAATGCCAAATGGAAACCGTCACTGCGTTACTCCTCATGCACTCGAGAAAAGTTGGCTGGCGGGCACAATGGAGTTGTCCTAGATTTCGGATGATCGGCCCTAGCCAGCCAATAGGGCCAGCTCTATCGAACCAAGGCCTGCGAAGGGCTTGCATCGCCAATCGTGTCAGCAACCCGTAGAGGCACTTTCTGTGCGAACATTTCCACGGCATCGCGCTTATGATCAGGCGCCAGGTGGGCATAGTGGGCGATGGTCGTCTGGATGTCAGCGTGGGCCATCAACTTGGAGACGGTCAGCAGATCGGTACCGGCCATGACCAACTGGGACGCGAAGTTGTGGCGCAGGGTGTAGAGCTGCAGGTCGTCGGGCAGCCCTCCCAGTTTGCGGACGGTGGCCCACGGCCGTTGCATCGCGGTCTGAGCCATTCGCCCGCCACTGACGGACGAGGCGAACACCAGGCCGGATCTCGGCTCACCCTGCTGCTTCCACCAGGTCTCGAGCACGTCTACGGCTGCCCGGGACAGCGGGAAGGTCTGGGGCTCTGGGCGACTGTGCGCGGTCTTCTCGATCACCTTTCGGATCGTGGCGAAGGCCAGGTTGACGTGCTCCCAACGCAGGCCGAATAGGTCGCCGGGGCGGAAGCCGGTGAAATACATCACCTTGACGAACGGCGCGACGTGATCGACGTAGGCCACCCGGTCCAAGTCGGGCAGATACGCCTTACCGTGAGCGCGGCTGCTGCGCCGCTGCTCACACTTGAGCTCTTGATAGGCCTTCAGACCAGCGAATAGCGCTTCGACCTCCTCGGGCTCCAGATAACGACGCTCGGCGCCCTGCTCGGCCAGCTCATCCTCGGTCAGCGCCGGTTTCTGCAACTTGATGCCCTTTAGAGGATTGGCCGATATCACCTTCCGCTCGGCGGCGTGCTCCAGCATCGTATAGAGGGCGCCGTAATCGCGCTTGAGGGTGGAGAAGGCGCGTGGCCTGGGTTGCGACTCGTTCTTGTCCTTCGCCTGTTTCACGACCTCCTGATCAGCCTGCCAGCGCTCCACCTCGGCACGGGTGAGGCTGCCCATCGGCTTGTCGAGCCAGTCGACGAACGCATAGCGAATGCGACGCAAGGTGGCAACCCCATCCTTCTTGCGGTTCTGGTAGGCGGTATAGGGGCCATCCAGGTAAGCACGGAGAGTCTGCTGCTGCTGGCGCTCGGCTTCGGCCTTGGCTTCCTCAAGCACGGCGCGCGGGTCGCCGCTCTGGGCTACCACTGCCAATGCTTCCTTGGCATCCTCCCGAGCTTGGGCTGCCGTCAGGGGGGCACCATAGCGGCCGAGAGTCAGCACGCGGCGCTGGCCAGCAGTGTTGTAGTAGGACACACGCAGAGCCAGCCCCCGCTTTCCAGCGCGAACGTGATAACCGGAGAGATCAGCATCCCATACTTCGCCACCCTCGGGCAGCTCGCGCGCCAGCCGCTCGAGCACTCGAGTGGTCAGCTTCTCTGTCGCCTTTGCCATGCTCTACCCTCTACAGGTTCCAAATAGGTTCCACCGACAGGATATAACGGGCAATATCGGGCAACAAAGGGAAATTTGAAAAACAGCATAATTTATTGTTTTTAAATGAAATACTTGTTTATCATTGGTGATGCTTGTTCCTGAGAATCTACAGAGATCACGCCTTCGGGAGGCAGAGGTCGTAGGTTCGAATCCTGCTACTCCGACCAGAATTCTGCAAAACGCCCGCTCATCGAGCGGGCGTTTTTTGTTGCCCTCGAGAACCCCCGCACTTATAGAATAACCCCCGCCAATCGTCGTCATGGCCAAAATCCAAGGGCCGAATTCCCGCCGCTGGGTCAGACTGAGGCTAACGCCATCGGCCGGAGGTGAGTGCAATGCAACGCCTGTCCCTGGAGGATGCGGTACTGCGCCTGAGAGAACTGGGCCCCATGGAGCAGTTCTGCACCAAGGTGCTGCGCCTGCCCCTGATCCTGCGCACCGCGCGCAGCGCCATCTTCGAGCTGAGCACCGACGAGCGCGGCCACACCCAGGTGTTGATGCTACTGGAGGACACCCCGGAGCCCAGTCCCCGCGAGCTGACCCTGGAGGTAAGTGAAGACGAGTTTCCCGCCGCCTGTGGCCAACTGACCCGGCATGGCGCACGCCTCTTCGAGAGCGAGGGCAGCTATGCGCCGGGCTGCGCCTGGCGGATCCTCTACTGCACCCTGCCGGAGGGCCATCGACTGCGGGTGATCAGCATCGACCCGACGCGCTGCGCCCCGGGCATGGGGCGGCTGGGCGGCGCCTGAGCCCCTGAACCGACAGTCGTCCGACTCCTGATGGGATGCGCCATTGGTTGCGGCGATTCCGTCGTTGCCGTCGCGATGAGCGGCATCGCGACGCTTGCGCCACTTGTTGCGGCGATTCAGTCGTTGCCGTCGTGATGGGCGGCATCGCGACGCTTGCGCCACTTGTTGCGGCGATAGAGGCGCGCCACCGCGATGCCCAGGGCGAAGACCACCATCACCGCCAGGGTCACGCCCTGCCAGTAGCGAGCACCCTCCTCCATCAGGGTGCCGAGGGTGATGATGGTGATAAAACCGATGGCCTGGCTGGCGATGGCCAGGGCACGCAAGGTATCGAAGGCCGGCTTGGCCATGCACAACTCCCGTCGCTGGTGAGTGACAGCCCCTCTCGCGGTCAGTAGGCTAGCGCTGAAACGCCCATTGTAGCGCGGCCGGCCCCGGCCGCCGAGCCTGCCCCGGAGCCCCCGTCATGGATGCCATCGCCCTCGGCCCCGTCCTGCTCTCCCTGCCCCGGCTCTACGCCATCGCCGCGGCCCTGGTGCTGCTGGCGGCCAGTTGGTTCCTGCTCGGCCTGCCTCGCGCCCTGCACGCCCGCTGGTTCAACGGCCTGCTGCTGAGCTGGCTGGTGGGCGCCCGCCTGGGCCATGGCCTGATGCACTGGGAGACCTATGCGGCGGCGCCCCTGGACCTGCTCAAGCTCTGGCAACCCGGCTACCAGGGCCTCTGGGGGCTGCTGGCGGCGCTGGTCTGGAGCGCCTGGGTGCTGCGCCACCGGGTGGTGCGCATGGGCGGCGCCATGCTGTTGCTGGTGGCTAGCTCGGCGCTATGGCTGGCGCTGGTCACCTGGCAGCCCGGCGCCAAGCCGCTGGCGGTGCAGGCGCTGCCCGACCTGACCCTGGAGCGGATCGACGGCGAAACCGTCAACCTGCGCTCCCTGGCCGGCGAGACGGTGCTGCTCAACCTCTGGGCCACCTGGTGCCCGCCCTGCCTGCGGGAGATGCCGCTGCTGGCCGAGGCGGATGCCCGAGAGGGGGTCACCGTGGTGGTGGCCAATCAGGGTGAGGACCTGCTCCAGGTGATGCGCTACCTGGACGACCAGGAGCTCGACTTCCGCTACGCCCTCCTCGATCCCCACCAGGAGCTGATGGTGCGAACGGAGTCGCCGGGGCTGCCCACCACCTTGCTCTTCGATGCCGAGGGACGCACCATTCAACACCACGTCGGCGAGCTGACCCGGGCCCAACTGGAGCGCTGGCTCCCCTGACCGGCAAGCGGCGATTCGGCCTACAGCCTCGGGCCACTTTCCGGTACCATACCGCGCCCTGCCGCCGCCCCTTCCGCGAGAGCCCGGGCGGCGATGAGCCATTGGCAGCACCCTGTTGATCATCCGAGGCATCATGAGCGAATTTTCTCCCGGTCAGCGCTGGATCAGCGACGGCGAAGCCGAGCTGGGCCTGGGCACCGTCCTGAACTGTGATTTCCGCACCGTCACCGTGCTGTTCAGCGCCAGCCAGGAAACCCGAACCTACAGCGTGCGCCAGGCGCCCCTGACCCGCGTGGCCTTCGGCAGCGGCGACCGCATCCAGGCCGCCGAGGGCTGGTTCCTCACCGTCGACGACAGCAAGGAAGCGAACGGCCTGATCATCTATATCGGCGAGGATGACGACGGCGAGCTGCGCGAACTGCCCGAGGTGCGCCTGGCCGACACCATGCAGTTCAACCAGGCCCGGGACCGCCTGCTGACCGGCCAGGTGGATCGCAACGACTGGTTCGACCTGCGCTTTCGTACCCTACACCACCACGCCCGCGTCGAGCAGCACCCGGCCCTGGGCCTGGCGGGCCCCAAGATCGATCTGATCCCCCACCAACTGTATATCGCCGAGGAGGTGGCCGGGCGCCATGCGCCGCGGGTGCTGCTGGCCGATGAGGTGGGCCTGGGCAAGACCATCGAGGCGGGCCTGATCCTGCATCGCCTGCTGCTCAGCGGCCGCGCCGAGCGCGCCCTGATCCTGGTGCCGGACAGCCTGACCCACCAGTGGCTGGTGGAGATGCTGCGCCGCTTCGCCCTCAAGGTGACCCTGCTCGACGAGCATCAGAGCCTGGCCCATGGCGACGCCAACCCCTTCGACAGCGGCCAGTTGGTGCTGGCCAGCCAGCAGTGGCTGTTCGCCAACCCTCACCGCCAGGCCCAGGCCGAGGCCTGCGACTGGGACCTGCTGATCGTCGACGAGGCTCATCACCTGGACTGGTCACCGGAGCAGAGCGGCCCCGGCTACGCCTGCGTGGAGCGCCTGGCCGGCGCCATCGCGGGGGTGTTGCTGCTCACCGCCACCCCGGAGCAGATGGGCGTGGCCAGCCACTTCGCCCGCCTGCGCCTGCTCGACCCGGAGCGCTACCAGAGCCTGGAGCGCTTCCAGGCCGAGGAGCAGGGCTATGTGAGGGTGGCCGAGGCGATCGATGCCCTCGAGCAGGAGAGCCTCGATGCCCAGGCCCGGGATCGCCTCGGCGCCGTGGTGGACGATGCCGACAGCGAGGCCCTGCTGGCGCTGCTGGCCAACCCGGAGAGCGACGCCGACCAGCGGGCTCGGGCCCGCGCCCAACTGCGCGAGCAACTGCTCGACCGCCATGGCACCGGCCGGGTGATGTTCCGCAACAGCCGCCGCCATGTGGGCGGCTTCCCGGAGCGCCGCCTGACGGTCACCCCCCTGGAGGCCCCCAGCGCCTACCGCCGGGTGCTGCGCAAGCTGGATCGCGACGAGGATTACCTGGACGAGCTGCTGATCGAGACCGGCCTCGATCACCCGGAGGTACTGCTCTATCTGGATACCATGTACCAGGCCCAGGCGGACGATCCCCTGAATGCCGAGCCCTGGTGGCAGTTCGACCCCCGGGTCACCTGGCTGCTCGAATATCTGGTGGAGCACGGCGACGACAAGGTGCTGGTGATCGCCCACGACAAGGCCACCGCCCAGGGCCTGGCCGAGGGCCTGCGGGTGCTGGGCGGCGTGCATGCGCCGGTATTTCACGAGGACCTCTCCCTGGTGGAGCGGGACCGGGCCGCGGCGGCCTTCGCCGACGCGGAGGAGGGTTGTCAGGTGCTGGTCTGCTCGGAGATCGGCTCCGAGGGGCGCAACTTCCAGTTCTGCCATCACCTGGTGATGTTCGACCTGCCCCAGCACCCGGACCAGTTGGAGCAGCGCATCGGCCGCCTCGACCGCATCGGCCAGCGCCATCCCATCGAGATCCAGGTGCCGGTGTTCGCCGGCAGTCCCGGCGAGCGGCTGCTGCGCTGGTATCGGGAGGGCATGGACGCCTTCGGCGCCCCCCACGGCATCGGCAACGACCTCTTCGCCGCCTTCGGCGATGCCCTGGCCGACGCCCTGCTCGACGACGAGGGCCTGGAGGAGGTGATCGCGGAGACCCGGGCGCTGTTCGAGAGCCGCCTGGCCGAGCGCGACGCCGGGCGCAACCGCCTGCTGGAGCTCAACGCCTGCCGCCCGGCCCGGGCCGAGGCCACCGCCGCCGCCATCCGCGAGCTGGACGAGGACAAGGTCCTGCCCCGCTACCTGGATCAGGCGCTGGATATCTTCGGCGTCGACAGCCAGGAGCTGGGCGGCAAGATCCTCCACCTGCGCGCCGGGCCGCAGATGCTCGACGGCCTGCCGGGGCTGGTCAAGGGCGAGGAGGGCTTCTCCGCCACCCTGGCCCGGGACGTGGCCCTGGCCCGGGACGACGTCCAGCGCCTCTCCTGGGAGCACCCCTTGCTGCGCGAGATGATGGGGCGCATCCTCGACGGCGCCATGGGCAACACCGCCCTGGCGCTGCTCAAGCATCCGGCGATTCCCGCCGGCCGGGTGATGGCCGAGCTGGTCTTCCGCACCCACTGCCCGGCCCCCAAGAAGCTGCATATCAACCGCTTCCTGCCGGCCACGGCGGTGCGGGTGCTGCTCGACGAGTCCGGCGCCAACCTCAGCGACAAGGTCTCCTTCACCGGCCTGGCCAAGAACCTGCAGAAGGTCAAGAAGGCGGTGGCCCGGGACCTGATCAAGAGCCGCCACGAGCAGCTGCGCGAGCTGCTCGACAAGGGCGAGGCCGAGGCGGAGCGGGAGCTGCCCTCCATCGTCGAGGCCGCCCAGCAGCGCATGCGCGACGGCCTCGACGACGAGCTGGCCCGCCTCAGTGCCCTGGCCCGCCATAACCCGGCGGTGCGCGAAGACGAGATCCAGGCCCTGCGCGACGAGCGCGCCGCCCTGGACACCGCCATCGAGGGCACCCGGCTACGCCTAGATGCGGTGCGAGTGATCGTGACCATCGATAACGAGACCCGCTAGGCCGGCCCCGGGAGACCACGACGCCGCGCCCCCATCCCGGGGCGCGGCGTTTTCGGTTATGGGCACCGGCACCCTCGGCGCTACTCGAGAATCGCCGCCAGGGCCCGATCCAGGGTCGGGTACTCGAAGCTAAAGCCCGCCGCCTCGAGGCGATCCGGGCGCATATCCGCCCCGCTCAGCAGGAGGTCGGCCATCTCCCCCAGCGCCAGCCTGAGCACGAAGGCCGGCGCCGGGAAGATCGCCGGGCGCCTGAGTTGCCGCGCCAGGGCGCGGGTAAAGTCGGCATTGCGTACCGGAGTCGGCGCACTGCCGTTGAAGGGGCCGCTCAGGTCCTCCCGGGTCAGCAGGAATTCGATGGCCCGCACCAGGTCGAGGCGGTGTATCCAGGGCATGAACTGCCGACCGTCGCCGAAGCGCCCCCCCAGCCCCAACTTGAAGGGCGGCAGCATCTTGGCCAGGCTGCCGCCGTCCCGGTCCAGCACCAGGCCGGTACGCAGCAGCGCCACCCGCACCCCCAGGGGCTCCGCCTCCCGGGCCACCGCCTCCCACTGGCGACAAAGACGATGGGCGAACTCGTCATGGGGCGGCGTCTGCTCGTCGACCCGGGTATCGCCCTGATCGCCGTAATAGCCCATGGCCGAGCCGGAGACCAGCACCCGGGGGGCGGCCTGCCGTTCCACCAGTCGCTGGCAGAGCGCCACCAGCTCGCGGGTGAGGGTCAAGCGGGAATCGACCAGCCGAGCCTTCTGCGCCTCGCTCCAGCGCTTGCCGGCGATGGACTCCCCGGCCAGGTTGATCAGCCCCTCGGGGCGCGCCGAGTCGGCCTCCGCCACCCGCGACACCACCCGCGCCTCCGCCGGCAGCACCCGGCGTGCCGCCTGGGGGTCCCGCGAGACCACCCATAGCTCGTGCCCCGCCCGGGTCAGCCGCTGGCACAGCAGGCGCCCCACGAAACCGCTCCCCCCGGTGACCAGAATGCGCATGCCACTACTCCCTGAACCGAAACAAGTTATACAATGATTGTACGGTTTTGTTAGTCTAGCCGATATCGCCACGCTGCCTACTCATTCACCGCCGCCGGAACCGTGCCATGTCCTCCCTTGCCACCCTCGGAGCCGGCCTGGGCCCTTGCGGCGGCGGCTGAACGCCTGGCGCTTCGGCCACCACCTGGGCCGGGCACTGGCCGAATGACGGCTCCCGCTTCGCTGATTGGAGGCCCCCGATGTCCCACGCCCTGATCCTGCTTGCTCACGGTTCCCGCGACCCGCGCTGGCAGGCGCCCTTCGCCACCCTGGCCGAGACCCTCGCCCAGCGCCTGAGCACGCCGCTGCGTCTGGCCTATATGGAACTCTGCGAGCCCTCGCTGGAGGCCAGCGTGGCCGAGCTGGCCGCCGACGGCATCACCCGCATCGATATCCTGCCGCTGTTCTTCGCCGCCGGCCGCCATCTGCGCGAGGACGTGCCGGGCCAGGTGGAAGCGCTGGAGGCGCGGCATCCCGAACTGCGCCTTTCGCTGCTGGCGCCGGTGGGGGAGCATCCCGCCTTCGTCGAGGCCCTGACCACCATTATCCATGAGCGTGCGAGGTCGTCATGACGCTACAGGCCACCCACCCCAGCGACACCCCGCTCTACCCGATCCGCGAGGTCTCCCGCCTCACCGGCGTCAATGCCGTGACCCTGCGCGCCTGGGAACGCCGCTACGGGCTGATCCGCCCCCAGCGCACGCCCAAGGGGCACCGCCTCTATACCCGCGAGGATATCGAGCGCATCGAGCGCATCCTGCAGTGGCTCAATCGCGGCGTGCCGGTCAGCCAGGTGACCGAGTTGCTCGACCAGCCCGAGCGGGTCGAGGCGCCGGCCCCCGGCGCCGGTGACTGGCCCGAGCAGCGCCAGCAGATGGCCGCCGCCGTGGAGAGCCTCGATCTCGACCGCCTGGAGGGGCTCTACCAGCAGGCCCTGGCCCTCTACCCCATGGCCACCTGCCTGGAGGAGCTGCTGACGCCGGTGGTAACGAGCCTGGAGGAGGGCTGGGAGGAGCAACTGGGGGCCTGCCTGCAGCGCCGCACCCTGGAGTCCTTCCTGCGCACCCGGGTCGGCATCCGCCTCTACCACGCCAATCGCGGCAATACGGGGCCCTGGCTGGTGATCAGCCACCTGCCGGAGGCCAAGGGCCCGCTATGGGACCTGCTCGCCGCCCTGGCCGCCAGCGACGCCGGCTACCGGATCCACCTGCTGGATGGCCCCCTGCCCTTCGGCGAATGGCCGCTGGCCACGGAGCGCCTCAAGGCGGCGGCCCTGGTGCTGTGCAGCGGCCAGGCGGAGCGCGCCGACCTGATTCGCCGTCAGCTGCCGCGCCTGGCGGAGCAGCTCTCGGTGCCCCTGGGGCTGTGCGGCCCGGTGGCACGCATTCGCGCCGGCGAACTGGAGGCCACCCGGGTCGCCCTGCTGGGCGAGACGCCCCAGGCCGCCATCCAGGCGCTGGGCGAGCGACTCTAACCAGGCGATGCCTCTGAAGGGGCGCTGGGAGCCCCGGGGCTCGATACCCCCGAGACAAGCGCGATGCCTGAAAACAAGGAGGTTGAATGCCCGCTCCCCCCGTCCTGGTCTGGTTTCGCAACGACCTGCGTATTCACGATCACCGCGCCCTGGCCGCGGCGGCCCGCCAGGGGCCTGTGGTGGGCGTCTTCCTGCACTGCCCCGAGCAGTGGCGCGCCCATGATCATGGCGCCAACCGCCTCGACTTCCTGCGCCGCGGCGTCAGCGCCCTGGCCGATGACCTGGCCGGCCTCAATATTCCCCTGCTGCAGCGGGATATCGGCGACTTCGCCGCCGCCCCCGAGGCGCTAGGCGCCATCGCCGAGGCGCTCGGTGCCAGGCGACTGCACTTCAACCACGACTACCCCCTGGACGAGGCGCGCCGCGACCACGCCGTCACCCGGGCCCTGGAGGCCCGCGGCATCCGGGTCAGCGGCCACCACGACGGCGTGGCCTTCGCCCCCGGCGAGCTGCTGACCGGCCAGGGCGAGCCCTACAGGGTCTTCACTCCCTTCAGCCGCGCCTGGCATCGCCACCTGGAGGCCGAGCGCCTGGCCCTCTCCCCCACCCCCGCGGTGCAGGCGCCACTGGCCATCGACGGCGAGCCCCTGCCGCCGCGCCCCGCCATGCCGGACGAGGCCGTGGTGGCCAGCCGCTGGCCCGCCGGCAGCCGGGCCGCCGAGGAACGACTGAGCCGCTTCCTGCGCTACCGCGGGCGCCACTACCAGGCACAGCGCGACTTTCCCGCGGTGGCCGGCACCAGCGAGCTCTCCCCCTACCTGGCCCTGGGGATGCTCTCCCATCGCCAGTGCCTGCAGGCGGTGCTGACGGAGAACCACGGCCGACTGGCGGAGGGCGATACGGGCCTGGCGGCCTGGGTCAATGAGCTGGTGTGGCGGGAGTTCTATCGGCATATCGTCGCGGCCTTCCCGGCGGTCTGCCGCCATCGCGCCTTCCAGCCGCATACCGAGGCGCTGGCCTGGCGGGACGACGAGGCGGCCTTCCGGGCCTGGTGCGAGGGGCGCACCGGCTACCCCATCGTCGATGCCGCCATGCGCCAGCTGGTCTCCAGCGGCTGGATGCACAACCGGCTGCGCATGATCAGCGCCATGTTCCTCAGCAAGCACCTGCTGATCGATTGGCGCCGCGGCGAGGCCTTCTTTATGCGCCACCTGGTGGATGGCGACTTCTGCGCCAATAACGGCGGCTGGCAGTGGGCCGCCTCCACCGGCACCGATGCGGCCCCCTACTTCCGCATCTTCAATCCCACCACCCAGTCGCGGCGCTTCGATCCCGACGCTCGCTTTATCGCCGACCTGGTACCGGAGCTGTCCGAGGTGGCGTCCAAGCAGCGCCATGATCCCCCCGAGGCGGAGCGCCGCGCTCACGGTTATCCCACCCCCATCGTCGAGCACAAGGCCGCCCGCCAGCGCGCGCTGGATGCCTTCTCCGCCCTGGAGCGCTGATTCCCAGGCCGATTCTCGAAGGCAGGATGTCCCACGGCCCGGTCCATGAAGATAAGCGAGCGCTGACGAGAGTACGCGACGCTCCGGGGCGGTAACCCATCAGCGGGCCTGGACCGCCTCCTCGAGAGTCGGCGAGGCCGGTGGGGCGCTGGGCGGCGCCAACCAGGCCGCCTCCACATCCGCTGCCGACATGGGGCGCGAGAACATAAAGCCCTGCACCAGGGGACAGCCGTGGCTGGCCAGATACTCCAGCTGGGGCTTCTCCTCCACCCCCTCGGCCACCACCTCCAGCCCCAGGCCCTCGGCCATGGCCAGCACCGCGGCGACGATGGCGGCATCGGCCTGATCCTCCGGCAGCGAGCGCACGAAGGCGCGGTCGAGCTTGAGCTTGTCCACCGGCAGGCGCTTGAGGTAGCTCAGCGAGGAGTAGCCGGTACCGAAGTCGTCGATGGCGATCTGATGCCCCCGCTCCTGCAAGGCCGAGAGACGCGGATAGATATCCCCCGCCCGCTCGTCCAGCAGCACCGATTCGGTGAGCTCCAGTCCCAGCAGCCGGGGTGGCACCTTGAATTCGCTGAGACAGGCGGCCAGTTGCGCCTCCAGGTCGCCTTGAATCAGCTGCAGCGCCGAGATATTGACCCATACCGGCACCGCCGGCATGCCGGCACGCCGCCAGCTCGCCAGTTGCCCCACCGCCTGCTCGATCACCCAGCGGCCCAGGGAGACCATCAGGCCATGGCGTTCCGCCAGGGGAATGAAGTCCGCCGGCGAGACCATGCCCAGTTCCGGATGGCGCCAGCGCAGCAGCGCCTCGAAGCCCACCAGCTCGCCGCTGTCGATGCGGTGCTGGGACTGGTAGTGCAGCTCCAGTTGGGTGCCGGTGGCCAGGGCGTTGCGCAGGGCGTTGACCAGCCCCAACTGGTGATCCCCCGCCACGTCCAGGGCCGGCCGGAAGCGCTGGTGCTGATTGCGCCCATGACGCTTGGCGGTATACAGCGCCGACTCCAGGCGCTGGAACAGCACCCCCGCGTCGCGACCATCCTCCGGGGCCCGGCAGCTACCGATGGTCATGCCCAGGCGCAGGGTCTGCCCCTCCAGCTCGAAGGGCATGCCCAGGTGATCGCGCAGCTCCTCGACCCAGCGATCATGGTCATCGAAGGTGGTGGTGCGCATCACCAGGAATTCGTCGCCACCGATCCGCCCCACCACACCGCCGGCCACTTGGCGCGCCAGGCGCTGGGCGAAGCTGGCCAGCAGGCGATCGCCCTTGTCGACCCCCAGGGCATCGTTGACCGACTTGAAGGCGTCGATATCGATCAACGCCATGTCCAGCGCCTCGCCGGCACGCAGGGAGCGCAGCCGCGAGCCCATCAGGTCGTTCAGGCGGCGACGATTGGGCAGGCCGGTGAGCGGATCCTCGAAGCCGATGCGCTGCAGGTCCTGCTCCCGGGCCTTGTGGCGGGAGATATCGGTGAACAGGGAGACATAGTGGGTGATGCGCCCCCTGGCGTCGGCCTGTACCTGGACCCGCAGCCATTCCGGGTACTGGTCGCCATGCTTGCGTCGGCTCCACACCTCGCCCTCCCAGCGCCCCTGTCCCTGGAGGGCCTGACGGAAGCGCTCGTCGAAGGCCTTGTCCTGGCGCTCGGAGGCGAGCATCGACATGGGCTTGCCCAGCACCTCCTCGGCGCCGTAGCCGGTGATGCGGGTGAAGGCGGGATTGATGGCGACGATGCGGTTATTGGCGTCGCAGACCACCACGCCATCGGCGGAGAGCTGCAGGGCGCTCTCCAGCAGCTGGCGTCGCTGCCCCTCCCGAGTGACCTGGCGCCACAGGTCCATCAGGCCCAGCAGCATGATGACCATGGCCGCCAGGCGCAGCCAGAGGTTGGGCAACCAGCCAATGGCCGCCATGGCGATCAGGCCGCCCCAGATCAGGGGACGGTCGAGAGAAAAACTAGGCCACATAGGATCGACCCGGCGAGTGAGAGAGTGTGATGGCAGGCGCCACCCTTAAGAGAAACTATCGGCGCTTGATGAGCAAGCTTTAATCTGCTCTAGCCTCAACGTGCAATCACCGCCGCCGGAAAGTAGAATGCCAAGTGCCGTGATGCATGCGGCCTATAAAAACTGCGACTCTCGGAACGACTCTGTGATCAAGCAACACTCCTTCAGCCGCGATGAGCTGCTGGCATGCAGCCAAGGTGAACTCTTCGGCCCGGGCAATGCCCAGCTGCCGGCACCCAATATGCTGATGCTCGACCGTATCACCCATATCCACGAGGAGGGCGGTGAGCACGGCAAAGGCGAGCTGATCGCCGAGCTCGATATCCGTCCGGACCTGTGGTTCTTCGACTGCCACTTCCCCGGCGACCCGGTGATGCCCGGCTGCCTGGGCCTGGATGCCATGTGGCAGTTGGTCGGCTTCTACCTGGGCTGGCTGGGCCACCCGGGTCGCGGCCGCGCCCTCGGCTGTGGCGAGGTGAAATTCACCGGCCAGATCCTGCCGGATGCCCAGAAGGTCACCTACCGGATCAATATCAAGCGCATCATCACCCGGCGCTTGATTCTCGGCATCGCCGACGGCACCGTTTCCGTCGACGGCCGTGATATCTATCAGGCCAATGACCTGCGCGTCGGCCTGTTTACCTCCACCGCGAATTTCTGACCAGGAGGCTCCCATGCGACGAGTGGTAGTCACCGGCTTGGGCATCGTGTCCTGCCTCGGTAACGACCGTCATCAGGTGCTCGAGGCGCTCCAGACCGGGCGCTCCGGTATTCGCTTCAAGGATGAATACGCCGAACGTGGCTTCCGCAGCCAGGTGGCCGGCGTCGTGGATATCGACCTGGATGCCCTGATCGACCGCAAGCTGCGCCGCTTCATGGGCGACGCGGCCGCCTACGCCTATGTCTCCATGGCCCAGGCCATCGAGGACTCGGGCCTGACCCCGGAGATGGTCTCCAACGAGCGCACCGGCCTGATCGCCGGTTCCGGCGGCGCCTCCAGCGCCAACCAGGTGGAGGCCGCCGACGTGATGCGCGAGAAGGGCCTGCGCCGGGTCGGCCCCTACCGGGTCACCCGCACCATGGGCAGTACCGTCTCCGCCTGCCTGGCCACGCCGTTCAAGATCAAGGGCGTCAACTACTCCATCTCCTCCGCCTGCGCCACCTCGGCCCACTGCATCGGCAGCGCCGTGGAGCAGATCCAGCTGGGCAAGCAGGACGTGGTCTTCGCCGGCGGCGGCGAGGAGGAGCACTGGACCCTGTCGTGCCTCTTCGATGCCATGGGCGCGCTTTCCACCCAGTACAACGAGAGCCCGGAGAAGGCCTCCCGCCCCTATGACCAGGCCCGCGACGGCTTCGTCATCGCCGGCGGCGGCGGCATGCTGGTGCTTGAGGAACTGGAGCACGCCAAGGCGCGTGGCGCCAGGATCTATGCCGAAGTCGTCGGCTACGGCGCGACCTCGGATGGCCATGACATGGTCGCCCCCTCCGGCGAGGGTGCGGTGCGTTGCATGCGCCAGGCCATGGCCGGCGTGGATGGCCCTATCGACTACATCAATACCCACGGCACCTCCACGCCGGTGGGCGACGTGGCCGAGCTCAAGGCGATCCGCGAGGTCTTCGGCGATACCACGCCGGCGATGAGCTCCACCAAGTCGCTGACCGGCCACTCCCTGGGGGCCACCGGCGTGCAGGAAGCGATCTACTCGCTGCTGATGATGGAGAACGATTTCATCGCCGCCTCCGCCAACGTCGAGGCCCTCGACGAACAGGCCGATGGCTTCGATATCGTCACCCAGCGTCGCGATAGCGTGGCGGTCAAGCGGGTGCTCTCCAACAGCTTCGGCTTCGGCGGCACCAACGCCTGCCTGGTGCTGGAGAAGTTCGAGGGCTAAGGCCTCTCGCCCCAACGCAAAAGCGGCGCCCCATGGGCGCCGCTTTTGTATGGTTGCTTGAGCACCGGGGTCAGCCCCCTGCTGCCATATCACCTGGGCCGGTCACTCCTGCACCCTGGCCGTGGATTCGGCCCCGCCGGGGGCTGCCCCCGCGGGGCTCGGCCGCGGCACCTCGGAGATTTCCGCCAGGCGCCCTTCGATCCAGGCTTCCACCTCCACCAGCACCTCCTCGGGGGTGCGGCCTACGGTGGCGATGGGCTCGCCCACCTCCAGGCGCAGGGTCCCCGGGTTCTTGACCCAGTGCCGCCCCGGCCAGCGCTCCCCGGCATTATGGGCCACCGGCACCACCGGCATCCCGGCGCGACAGGCGATCACCGCCCCGCTCTTGTTGTAGCGCTTGCGGTGTCCCGGAGCCACCCGGGTGCCCTCCGGGAAGATCAGCACCGAGAGCCCCTCCTCCAGGCGCTGCCTGCCCTGACTCAGCACCTGTTTCATGGCCCGAGCCGGCCTGGAGCGATCCAGGGCGATGGGATGCAGCAGGCGCAACCCCCAGCCGAAGATGGGAATCCGCAGCAGCTCCTGCTTGAGCACCGTGCAGACCGGCGGCTTGAGAATCTGCAGGTAGATGGTCTCCCACTCGCACTGGTGGTTGGCCAGGATGACGCAGGGCCCCGGCGGCAGGCGGTCCAGCCCCTCGATCTCGTAGCGCACCCCGCAGGCCAGGCGAAACCAGGCCAGGATAAAGTGGTTGTAGAGGTTGAGCAGGCGATAGCGATCACGCAGCGGCAGCAGGGGCGACAGCGGCAGGAAGAGCACGCCGCAGACCAGCATGGCCAGGAAGTAGCCGGCATAGAAGAGCAGGCTGCGAGCCAGGTTCATGCCTCCACCTCCCGGCGCGCCTTGCACCACTCGTCGAGCATCCGTCCCACCTCCAGGCGCCAGGGCTTCTGGTGGACCCCGAAGGCCTCCAGCACCCGGCGGCAGTTGAGCACCCGGCGCAACGGCTGGTCGTGGTGGTGATTCAGGGCCTTGATGGGCCCCAGGGCCACCGATTCACCGATCCCCTCCAGGCGGGTCTCCAGTTGGGTGCGCACCAGGGAGGCGAAGGTATAGGCGCTGACCGGCTCGGTGCCCGCCAGGTGGTAGGCGCCCCAGGCCTCGGCCCCGCAGTGCTGCTGCTGCAGCATGCCGAGCAGGGCCATGGCGGCGGCATCCACCGAGGTGGGACAGAAGATCACGTCCTCGGCGGCGCGTACCTGCTCACCGGCCATCAGCCGCTCGATCAGTTCGCTGAGCCAGGCGCTGCCGCCCTCCAGGGCGAACAGCGGCCCCAGCCGTACGATCAGATGCCGGCGATACCCTTCCCGGATACGATCCCCGGTAGTGATCAAGCGTCGCAGGCTCTCGTCCCGGGGCGCCGGAATCACATGCTCGTCGATGGCGGTCTCGAAGCCGTCTTCGTAGAGCTGATCCGAGACGCACCACACCAGGGGCACGCCGGCGGCGGCACAAGCCGCCAGGCAGGACTCCACCGCCTCGGCATGGGCCAAGACCATCGCCGGCTCGGCACTGATGGGCTGGGTCAGGGGCGGAACCACCAGGGCGTCGGGGCTCACCTCCGCCAACCGCTCGGCCGTCAGGTCGAGCCCCGGCTCCACCACCAGCTCGGTATCACCGCGACGACTGGCCAGGCGCACCAGCGCCAGGCTCAGGCAGTGCCCGGCATCCAGGATCAATAGCTTCACTCAACGCTCTCCGCTGCCCATCGATGCGCTTCGTTGCTTAGAACGGGATCTCGTCATCGAAGTCATCGAAATTGCCCGGGTTGGGCGCCCCATAGTTGTTGCCCTGGCCGCCCTGGGCGGGGGGCTGCTGGGCCGGCGGCTGCTGCGGCGCCCGCTGGGGCTGCGGCTGCGCGGGCTGCTGACCATAGCCGCCCTGCGGGGGGGCCGGTTGAGGCGCCGGCTGGGCGGCGGGTTGCTGGGGGGCATTGCCGTAGCCACCGGGCTGGCCGCCATAGCCGCCGCCCTGCTGGGGCATGCCGCCACCGTAATTGCCCTGCTGCGGGTAGTCGCCGCCCTGGCCACCGCCGCCACGGCTGTCGAGCATCTGCATGTCGTTGCCGACGATCTCGGTGGTATAGCGATCCTGGCCGTCCTGGCCCTGCCACTTGCGGGTCTGCAGGCGCCCTTCGATATAGATGCGCGAGCCCTTCTTGACGTACTGCTGGGCGATCTCCGCCAGCTTGTTGAAGAGCACCACGCTATGCCATTCGGTGCGCTCCTGACGCTGGCCGCTCTGGCGATCGGTCCAGCTGTCGGTGGTGGCGATGCGCAGGTTGGCCACCGGGTTGCCGGAGGGCAGGAAGCGCACTTCCGGATCCTGCCCCAGATTACCGATCAGGATGACCTTGTTGACACCACGGGCCATAATTGACTCCTCGCTTGGGGAGCGCGGAACGGCGCTCCCGAAAGTTCCAGTGGGGTCCCGGCGCCGGTATGGCACCGCGAGCCCGCTACGATTTGCGTTTCCCGGCCACCCGGGCCAGGGCCTCGCTGTCGAGCCGCTGGCGGTCCACCTTGAGGTAGGCGACCCGCTCTTCCGGTACGACCAGTACATCTTCGACGCCGGCCACCTCGGCCAGGCGCTCCATCAACGAATCCAGGGCGTCATGGGGCTCGTCCTCCAGCGCCACCACCTCGCTGGAGAGGTGGGGCGGCGGCGCCATGCCGGCGATCAGGCCCAGCCATAGCAGGCCGACCAGGGCGCAGCCGTAGAAGACCGCCTCCAGCCCGCCCCACTGCACCAGGGCGCCGCCCAGCACCCCGCCCAGGAAGGCGCCCAGGAACTGGCCGGTGGAGTAGACCCCCATGGCGGTGCCCTTGGCACCAGCGGGCGCCAGCTTGCTGAGCATCGACGGCAGGGTCGCCTCGAGCAGGTTGAAGGCCACGAAGAAGCCCAGCAGCCAGCCCATCAGGGCCCAGCGTCCGTCACCGGCCAGGCCCAGCCCCAGGCTACACAGGCCGAGACCGGCCACCGCCAGCAGGAACATCGTCTTCATGCGGCGGCGCTTCTCGGCGATGATCACCAGCGGCACCATGCCGACGAAGGCCAGCCCCATGATGCCAAGATAGACCCACCCATGATGCTCGACCGCCAGGCCCGCGTCGAGCAGGCGCAGCGGTATCGCCACGAATAACGCCATCAGCACCAGATGCAGGGCGAAGATCGAGAAATCCAGGCGCAGCAGGTCGGCGCGTGCCAGCACGGCGCGCAACTGGGCACGATCCAGGCCCACGTCGCGATGCCGGCGCTGTGGCGCCTGGGGCACCAGGCGCCACAATACCAGCAGCCCCAGCAGCGACAGCCCGGCGGTCACCCAGAAGACCGCCGCCAGGCCGAAGGCCGCGGCCAGCCAGGGGCCCAATACCATGGCGATGGCGAAGGCCACGCCGATGGAGAGGCCGATGCTGGCCATGGCGGCGGTGCGCACCTCCTCCCGGGTCTGGTCGGCCAGCAGTGCCATGATGGCGGCGGCCACGGCGCCACTGCCCTGCAGGCAGCGCCCCAGGATCACCAGGGCGATGCTCTCGGCCTGGGCCGCCACCAGGCTGCCGAGCAGGAACAGCAGCATGCCGAAGGCGATCACCGGCTTGCGTCCCAGGCGGTCGGAGAGCAGCCCGAAGGGGATCTGCAGCACCGCCTGGGTCAGGCCATAGCCGCCCAGGGCCAGGCCGATCAGCAGCGGCGTGGCGCCCTCCAGCTCGCCGGCATAGAGGGCCAGCACCGGCAGCACCATGAACAGGCCCAGCATGCGGGTGGCGTAGAGGCCGGAGAGGCCGACGATGGCACGGCGCTCGGTGGCGCGTAACAGGCGAGAGACCATGCGGGTAACGAATCCAGGAATCGATATCGACGGCAGGGGCCGCCGTCGTGAAGGGCCATATTCTAGCGGCTCGCCCCCATCGGGGGAAAGCGCGAGGCAATACCCATAACAGCGGGAATGGCCGAGGGGCGCCAGCCGCGATGTCAGCTCATCGCAGTGCGGCTTTGCCGGGGCTTCGGGCCAGGCCGTATAATCGAGGTTTTGCACGCACCGCGAGGTGGTAATGGACAGGATCCTGGTGAGGGGCGCACGTACCCATAACCTCAAGCATATCGACGTCGACCTGCCCCGCGACAAGCTGATCGTGGTGACCGGCCTCTCCGGCTCCGGCAAGTCGTCGCTGGCCTTCGACACCCTCTACGCCGAGGGACAGCGCCGCTACGTGGAGTCCCTCTCCACCTATGCCCGCCAGTTCCTGTCGATGATGGAGAAGCCCGACGTCGACCATATCGAGGGGCTCTCGCCGGCGATCTCCATCGAGCAGAAGTCCACCTCCCACAACCCCCGCTCCACCGTGGGCACCATCACCGAGATCTACGACTACCTGCGCCTGCTGTTCGCCCGCGCCGGCACCCCGCGCTGCCCGGAGCATGGCGAGGCCCTGGAGGCCCAGACCATCTCGCAGATGGTCGACCAGGTGCTGGCCCTACCCGAGGGCAGCAAGCTGATGCTGCTGGCCCCGGTGGTCTCCGGCCGCAAGGGCGAACACCTGCAGTTGCTCGCCGAGTTGCGGGCCCAGGGCTTCGTGCGCGCCATGATCGACGGCCAGGTGCTGGAGCTGGACGACCTGGCGCCCCTGGACAAGAACAAGAAGCACGATATCAGCGTGGTGGTGGACCGCATCAAGGTCCGCGAGGGGCTGGCCCAGCGCCTGGCGGAATCCTTCGAGACCGCCCTCAACCTGGCCGACGGCGTGGCCATGGTGCATTTCATGGAGGGCGAGCGGGAGGATATCGCCTTCTCGGCGCGCTTCGCCTGCCCGGTGTGCGGCTACTCCATCTCCGAGCTCGAGCCGCGCATGTTCTCCTTCAACAACCCGGCCGGCGCCTGCTCGAGCTGCGACGGCCTGGGCGTGCAGCAGGTCTTCGACCCGGACAAGCTGATCAGCCACCCGGAGTTGTCGCTCGCCGAGGGAGTGATCAAGGGCTGGGACCGCCGCAGCGTCTACTACTTCAATCAGCTCCAGGCGGTGGCCAAGCACTACCGTTTCGAGCTGGAGACTCCCTGGCAGGAGCTGGCCCGCCACGAGCGCGAGGTCATCCTCCATGGCAGCGGCCACGACCCCATCGCCTTCGAGTATGTCGGCGACCGGGGCCGCAAGGTGACCCGGGAGCACCCCTTCGAAGGGGTACTGCCCAATATGCAGCGCCGCTACCGGGAGACCGAGTCGAACTCGGTCCGCGAGGAACTGGCCCGCTATATCGCAGTCCAGCCCTGCCCCAGCTGCCACGGCTCAAGGCTGCGCAAGGAGGCCCGTCACGTCTATATCGACGAGCGCACCCTGCCGGAGATGGTACGCCTGCCCATCGGTGAGGCCCGGAGCTACTTCCGCCAGCTGGAGCTCGAGGGGCGCCGCGGCGAGATCGCCGTGAAGATCGTCAACGAGATCCACGCCCGCCTGGAGTTCCTGGTCAATGTGGGCCTCGACTACCTGACCCTGGAGCGCAGCGCCGAGACCCTGTCCGGCGGCGAGGCTCAGCGCATCCGCCTGGCCAGCCAGATCGGCGCCGGCCTGGTAGGCGTCATGTATATCCTCGACGAGCCCTCCATCGGCCTCCACCAGCGCGATAACGACCGCCTGCTCAAGACCTTGGAGCACCTGCGCGACCTCGGCAACACCGTGATCGTGGTGGAACACGACGAGGACGCCATCCGTGCCGCCGACCATGTGCTGGATATCGGCCCCGGCGCCGGCGTGCACGGCGGGCGGATCGTCGCCCAGGGCACCCCGGACGAGGTGACCGCCCACCCCGATTCCCTGACCGGCCAGTACCTGGCCGGCACCCGGCGCATCGAGGTGCCGCCCTGGCGCATCCCCGGCAACCCCCAGAAGGTGCTGCGCCTCACCGGCGCCACCGGCAACAACCTCCAGGAGGTCACCCTGGAGCTGCCCCTGGGGCTCTTCATCTGCGTCACCGGGGTCTCCGGCTCCGGCAAGTCGACCCTGATCAACTCGACGCTGATGCCCATCGCCGCCCGGGAGCTCAACCACGCCACCACCCTGACCCCGGCGCCCTACGCCGGCATCGAGGGGCTCGACCAGCTCGACAAGGTGATCGATATCGATCAGAGCCCCATCGGCCGCACCCCGCGCTCCAACCCGGCCACCTATACCGGCATCTTCACGCCGATCCGCGAGCTCTTCGCCGGCACCCAGGAGGCCCGCTCCCGGGGCTACAAGCCGGGGCGCTTCAGCTTCAACGTCAAGGGCGGACGCTGCGAGGCGTGCCAGGGCGAGGGCATGATCAAGGTGGAGATGCACTTCCTGCCCGATATCTACGTGCCCTGCGACGTCTGCAAGGGCAAGCGCTACAACCGCGAGACCCTGGAGGTGCAGTACAAGGGCAAGTGCATCGACGAGGTGCTGGGCATGACCGTGGAGGAGGCGCTGGAATTCTTCTCGCCGGTGCCGGCCATCGCCCGCCGCCTGCAGACCCTGATGGACGTGGGCCTCTCCTATATCCGCCTGGGGCAGAGCGCCACCACCCTGTCCGGCGGCGAGGCCCAGCGGGTCAAGCTGGCCCGGGAGCTGGCCAAGCGCGATACCGGCAAGACCCTGTATATCCTCGACGAGCCCACCACCGGGTTGCACTTCGAGGATATCCGCCAGCTGCTGACGGTGCTCCACCGGCTGCGCGACCACGGCAATACCATCGTGGTGATCGAGCATAACCTGGACGTGATCAAGACCGCCGACTGGCTGGTGGACCTGGGCCCCGAAGGCGGCTCCGGCGGCGGGCGGATCATCGCCGAGGGCACCCCGGAGCGGGTCGCCGAGATGGAGGTCTCGCATACCGGGCGCTTCCTCAAGCCGCTGCTGGAGCGCGCCAAGGCCCAGAAGGCCAAGACCAAGGCGACGGCCTGACGGCCTGACGGCCTGACGGCAGGAGCAAGGAGCAAGGAGCAAGGAGCAAGGAGCAAGGAGCAAGGAGCAAGGAGCAAGGAGCAAGGAGCAAGGAATTCTTCCCCTTGTTGAACAGTCTTCAAGGGCTTCCTTGCTACTTGAAACTGTCCGAAGGACAGCCTTGCGCCTTGTAGCTGACAAAAAAAACCGGCCCCCGAAGGGAGCCGGTTTTTCTGTCATTGCCGGGCCGGGGCCCACCGGGGATCACTCCTCGGCGGCTTCCTCGACCTCCTCGACGACCGGACGGTCGACGAGTTCGACGATGGCCATGGGGGCGTTGTCGCCGGTGCGGAAACCGCACTTGAGAATACGGATGTAACCACCCGGACGCTCGACGTAACGCGGACCCAGCTCGTTGAAGAGCTTGCCGACCGCTTCCTTGGAGCGGGTGCGGCTGAAGGCCAGACGACGGTTGGCAACGCTATCCTGCTTGGCCAGGGTGATCAGCGGCTCGATATGACGACGCAGTTCCTTGGCCTTGGGCAGGGTTGTCTTGATCACTTCGTGCTCGACCAGCGAAACGCACATGTTCTTGAACATGGCCTTGCGGTGCGAGCTCGTACGATTCAGGTGGCGACCACTCTTACGATGACGCATGGTTGTGATTCCTTACCAAACTGGGACTCGAGTCGACACTCACGCGGAGGCCTTATCGTCCTTCAGACTGGCCGGCGGCCAGTTTTCCAGGCGCATGCCCAGGGACAGACCGCGTGCCGCCAACACGTCCTTGATCTCATTCAGGGACTTCTTGCCGAGATTCGGCGTCTTCAGCAGCTCCACTTCGGTACGCTGAATCAGATCACCGATGTAGTAGATGTTCTCGGCCTTCAGGCAGTTGGCACTGCGGACGGTCAACTCGAGATCGTCTACGGGGCGCAGCAGGATGGGATCGATCTGATCCTCTTCCTCTACCACTTCCTGTTCCTTGTCGGCTTCCAGGTCGACAAACGCACTCAGCTGCTCTTGCAGGATGGTGGCGCTGCGACGGATCGCCTCTTCCGGATCCAGGGTGCCATCGGTTTCCAGATCGATGATCAGCTTGTCGAGGTCGGTGCGCTGTTCGACACGCGCGGCCTCGACGGCATAGGAAACACGACGCACGGGGCTGAAGGTCGCATCCAGCTGCAGGCGACCGATGGCGCGTGACTCATCATCCGCACTCTCGCGAGCATCCGCCGGCTCGTAACCGCGTCCGCGGGCGATCTTGAGCTGCATCTTCAGCTCGGCGCCTTCGTTGACGTGGGCGATGACGTGCTCGGGATTGACGATCTCGACATCGTGGTCGACGACGATATCACCCGCGGTGATGACGGCCGGGCCCTGCTTGTTCAGCGAGAGCACCGCCTCATCGCGGCTATGCATCTTGATCGCCACGTCTTTCAGGTTGAGGAGGATCTCGATCACATCTTCCTGAACCCCTTCGATCGCGCTGTATTCATGCTCGACACCGGCGATCTCGGCTTCCACCACGGCACAGCCGGGCATGGACGAGAGCAGGATGCGACGCAGCGCATTCCCCAGGGTATGGCCGAAGCCGCGCTCGAAGGGCTCGAGCACGATCTTCGCACGATGCGCGCTGATCTCTTCGACCTTGATATCGCGAGGACGGAGAAACTCTGTCACTGAACGCTGCATAAGAACACCTTTCAGGCTGCCAAACGGATACTCGAATTCGATGGCCGGATGCCCTCGGGCATCCGGCGATGCGGCTTACTTCGAGTACAGCTCGACGATCAGGTTTTCGTTGATGTCGGCAGACAAGTCGCCGCGTTCAGGCAGAGCCTTGAAAGTGCCTTCCATCTTCTTGGAGTCGACGTCGATCCAGGCGATATCACCACGGTTGGCGGCGATGGACAGCGCAGTCTGAATGCGCGCCTGGTTCTTGGACTTCTCACGCACGGACACTACGTCACCGGGCTTGACCTGATAGGAGGCCACGTTGACGGTACGGCCGTTGACGGCGATGGCCTTGTGGCTGACCAGCTGGCGCGCTTCGGCGCGAGTGGAGCCAAAGCCCATGCGGTAGACGACGTTGTCCAGTCGGGATTCCAGCAGCTGCAGCAGCACCTCACCGGTCGCGCCCTTGCGGCGGGCGGCTTCCTTGTAGTAGCTGCGGAACTGCTTTTCGAGGACGCCGTAGAGACGACGTACCTTCTGCTTCTCACGAAGCTGCAAGCCGTAGTCGGAAAGACGCTGACGGCGCTGGCCATGCACACCCGGGATCTGCTCGGATTTGCATTTCTTCTCGAAGGGAGTGACACCGCTCTTCAGAAAGAGGTCGGTACCTTCACGACGAGACAGTTTGCACTTCGGTCCAATATAACGAGCCATGAGTCTGTCTCCTTAAACGCGGCGTTTCTTCGGCGGACGGCAGCCATTGTGGGGAATGGGCGTCACGTCGGTGATGCTCTGCACGCGGAAACCGGCGGCATTCAGTGCGCGCACGGCGGACTCACGGCCCGGACCGGGGCCTTTGACCAGCACGTCGACGTTCTTTACACCATACTCGGCTGCAGCGGTCGCTGCACGTTCGCTTGCTACTTGAGCAGCGAACGGGGTGCTCTTGCGAGAACCACGAAAACCCGAACCACCGGCAGTTGCCCAGGAGAGAGCATTGCCCTGGCGGTCTGTGATCGTCACGATCGTGTTGTTAAAAGAGGCATGGATGTGGGCGACCGCATCCACCACCTGCTTTTTCACCTTTTTACGGTTACTACGCGGGTTAGCCATGTTGATGTTTCTTCCTGTCTAAACGCCAGAACGTGCGTAATTATTTGCGAATCGGCTTACGCGGGCCCTTGCGGGTACGCGCATTAGTCTTGGTGCGCTGACCACGCAGCGGAAGACTACGACGATGACGCAGACCACGATAGCAACCCAGGTCCATGAGACGCTTGATATTCAGCGTCACATCACGACGAAGGTCACCCTCAACGGTGTACTTGCCGACTTCAGCACGCAGGGTGTCCAGCTCGTCGCTGGAGAGCTCCTGAATCTTGGTAGTCGGCGCGATGCCGGTCGCGGCACAGATGTCCTGTGCACGAGTGCGGCCAATCCCGAAGATATAGGTCAGCGAGATCGCCGCATGCTTGTTGTCCGGGATATTGACGCCTGCAATACGGGCCATCAGCTTTCTCCGAAATTTGAGCGGCTTGCTCGATTGGGTCTAC
Source organism: Bisbaumannia salifodinae (assembly GCF_055388505.1). Next base: position 113,827 of record NZ_AP043781.1, on the reverse strand, counting down.
TACAAAAGGCGCAACAGCATACCCCTTTACCCTCGGGAGGGCAAGGGGCATGCCGGCACCGGTGAGTCGCAATCGTCAGGACTTAGCCCTGACGCTGCTTGTGCCGCGGCTCGCTGCAGATGACACGCACGGCGCCATTGCGACGAATGATCTTGCAGTTACGGCACATTTTCTTTACGGAAGCTCGAACTTTCATCGTTCTCTCCAATTCACGTACGGCGCGCCTTAGCGCATGATGCCGCCGCTACCGTAGCCTTTCAGGTTGGACTTCTTCATCACCGACTCGTACTGGTGCGACATGAGGTGCGACTGCACCTGAGCCATGAAGTCCATGATGACCACCACCACGATCAACAGCGAGGTACCGCCGAAGAAGAACGGCACGTTCCACGCCACGATCAGGAACTGGGGCATCAGGGAAACCGCAGTGATGTAGATGGCACCGAAGAAGGTCAGACGGGTCATGACCTTATCGATATAGCGAGCGGTCTGCTCGCCGGGCCGAATCCCCGGCAGGAAGGCTCCCGACTTCTTGAGGTTGTCGGCAACGTCCTTGGGGTTGAAGACCAGCGCTGTGTAAAAGAAGCAGAAGAATACCACCGCCGCGGCGAAAAGCAAGATGTACAGCGGCTGACCCGGCCCCAGGGCCAGGGAAGCCGCCTGCAGCCACTCGAGCCCTTCCCCGGCGCTGACCCACTGCCCCAGCGAGGCCGGGAACAGCAGGATGCTGGAGGCGAAGATCGCCGGGATAACGCCGGCCATGTTCACCTTCAGGGGGAGGTAGCTACTCTGGCCGGCGTACATCTTGTTGCCGACCTGGCGCCGCGGATAGTTCACGGTGATGCGACGCTGACCGCGCTCGATGAACACCACGAAGGCCACGGTGGCCACCCCCAGCACCGTCAGGGCCAGCAGCGGCAGCACGTTCCAGGCGCCTTCGTTGCGGGCCAGCTCGAAGGCCTGCCCCACGGCGCCGGGCAGGCCCGCGACGATACCGGAGAAGATCAGCAACGAGATGCCATTGCCGATGCCCTTCTCGGTAATCTGCTCACCCAACCACATCATGAACACCGCCCCGGCCACGAAGGTGGTCACGGCGGTGAAATAGAAGCTGAAGTCAGCAGTGTAGGCGATGCCCTGCCCCGCCAGCCCGACGGACATGCCGACGGCCTGAACGAAGGCCAGCACCACGGTGCCGTAGCGGGTGTACTGGCTGATCTTGCGACGGCCGGCCTCGCCCTCCTTCTTGAGCTGCTCAAGATGGGGCGAGACCGCGGTCAGCAGCTGCATGATAATCGACGCCGAGATATAGGGCATGATGCCCAGGGCGAAGATGCTCATGCGCTCCAGGGCACCACCCGAGAACATGTTGAACATGCCCAGGATGGTGCCCTGCTGCTCCCTGAACAAGGCAGCAAGCTGGTCAGGATTGATACCGGGCACGGGGATGTGGGCACCGATTCGGTACACCACGATGGCGAGGAGCACGAAGCGCAGACGCGCCCACAGTTCACTCAGACCGCTGCCCATCGCCGGCATGTTTCCTGACTTAGCCATTTAGTCCTCTACCTTGCCACCGGCGGCTTCGATCGCGGCACGGGCACCCTTGGTGACCTTGAGGCCGCGAACGGTGACCGCCTTGTTCAGTTCGCCGGAGAGGATCACCTTCGCGAATTGCGTGGCGTCCTTGAGCACGTTGGCCTGCTTCAGGGTCTCCAGGGTGACTTCGTCGCCCGCGACCTTGGCCAGTTCGAAGAGGCGCACCTCTTCGGAGACCAGGGACTTCATGGAGGTGAAGCCGAACTTCGGCAGACGCCGCTGCAGCGGCATCTGACCACCCTCGAAGCCGGGCTTGACGCTGCCACCGCTGCGAGACTTCTGGCCCTTGTGGCCGCGGCCGCCGGTCTTGCCCAGACCGGAGCCGATGCCACGACCAACACGCTTTTCGGCGTGCTTGGAGCCCGGAGCCGGGCTCAGGCTATTGAGTTTCATGGATTACTCTCCCTCAACACGCACAAGGTAGTTAACCTTGTGGATCATGCCGCGAACGGCAGGGGTGTCTTCCAGTTCGACCGAGTGACCAATGCGGCGCAGCCCGAGGCCTTTCATGGTGGCCTTGTGCTTGGGCAGGATGCCGATGGTGCTGCGGACCTGGGTAACCTTGAGTGTCGCTGCCATGGTGTCTTACCCCGTGATCGCTTCGACAGACAGACCGCGCTTGGCGGCGATGTCTTCCGGCGACTGCATGGAGGTGAGACCCTTGACGGTCGCACGCACCACGTTCACCGGGTTGGTGGAGCCGTAGCACTTGGCCAGGACGTCCTGGACGCCGGCCAATTCGAGCACGGAGCGCATGGCACCACCGGCGATGATCCCGGTACCCTCGGAGGCCGGCTGCATGAACACCTTGGAAGCGCCATGCCGGGCCTTGACCGGGTACTGCAGGGTATGACCCGCCAGGGTCACCTTGACCATGTTGCGGCGCGCCTGGTCCATGGCCTTCTGGATCGCGACCGGCACTTCACGCGCCTTGCCACGACCGAAGCCCACACGACCATTGCCATCGCCCACGACGGTCAGAGCGGTGAAACCGAAGATACGGCCACCCTTGACCACCTTGGCGACACGGTTGACCTGCACGAGCTTTTCCTGCAGATCGCCGTTTTGCTGTTCGTTCTTCGCCATCGTAAAAACCCTTTAGAAATCCAGGCCGCCTTCACGAGCGGCGTCGGCCAGAGCCTTGACGCGACCGTGATACTGGAAGCCAGCACGATCGAAGGCCACCTGGGTGATGCCTGCTTCCTTCGCGCGTTCGGCAATCAGCGCGCCGACCTTGGCGGCGGCGTCGGCATTACCGGTCGCACCCTCACGCAGGGCCTTGTCCAGCGTGGAAGCGCTGGCCAGCACCTTACCACCATCCGGCGAGATGATCTGCGCGTAGATGTGGCGCGGAGTACGGTTGACGCACAGGCGATACACGCCCAGCTCGCGAATCTTGGCGCGAGCGCGGCGGGCACGACGGAGACGAGATTCTTTCTTCGCGTTCATAACCCTGCCTTACTTCTTCTTGGCTTCTTTGCGGCGGACCTGCTCGTCGCCGTACCGGATACCCTTGCCCTTATAGGGCTCGGGCGGACGGAAGGCGCGGATTTCCGCGGCAACCTGGCCGAGTTTCTGCTTGTCCGCGCTCTTCAGCACGATGGTGGTGTTCTTGGGCGTTTCCGCCGTAACACCTTCAGGCAGTTCGTAATCGACCGGGTGAGAGAAGCCCAGTGTCAGGTTAAGCGTCTGGCCCTTGGCTTGAGCCCGGTAACCGACGCCATTGATCTCGAGGGACTTGGTGAAGCCCTCGGACACACCGGTGACCAGGTTCTGGACCAGTGCGCGGGTAGTACCGACCATTGCCCAGCTCTTGGCGGACTCGCTCGGCGCGAAGGTCACCTGGCCCTCTTCCTGACCGATCACCACATCGGGGTGCACGGTCATGGAGAGGGTGCCCTGGCCACCCTTGACGCTCAGCTGGTCACCGTCGAGCTTGAACTCGACGCCAGCGGGCAATTTAACCGGATATTTGGCTACGCGTGACATTCCAAACTCCTAGAATACGGTGCAGAGGACTTCGCCACCGATACCGGCCTGACGCGCGGCACGGTCGGTCATCACGCCCTTGGAGGTGGAAACGATCGCCACGCCCAGGCCGTCGGCGACCTTCGGCAGCGCGTCCTTGCCCTTGTACTGGCGCAGGGACGGCTTGGACACCCGCTGAATGTGCTCGATGACCGGCTTGCCCTCGAAGTACTTGAGGGTGATGCTCAGCTCGGGCTTGGCGCCTTCGGCGACGGCGAAGTCAGAGACATAACCCTCTTCCTTCAATACGCGGGCCAGCTCGACCTTGAGCTTGGAAGACGGCATGGTGACCGTCTCCTTGGTGGCCATCTGCGCATTGCGGATACGGGTGAACATATCCGCCAGCGTATCTTGCATGCTCATTACGTTGCGCTCCTGATGTTTCTACGTGGCTTACCAGCTGGACTTCTTGAGTCCAGGGACATCGCCACGCATGGCGGCTTCACGCAGCTTGTTACGGCCGAGGCCGAACTTGTTGTAGTAGCCGTGCGGACGGCCGGTGACGCGGCAGCGGTTACGCTGACGCACCGGGCTGGAGTCACGCGGCAGCTGCTGCAACTTCAGCGTGGCGTCGAAGCGCTCTTCATCAGAAGCGTTGACGTCATTAATGATGGCCTTGAGAGCCATGCGCTTCTCGGCGTACTTAGCAACGAGCTTGGTACGCTTGAGTTCGCGCTCAATCATGCTTTTCTTTGCCATGATCCCACCCTTATTTCTTGAACGGGAAGTTCAGCGCGCTGAGCAGCGCACGGCCTTCTTCATCGGTGTTGGCAGTGGTGGTGATGGTCACATCCAGGCCACGGACCTGATCGATTTTATCATACTCGATCTCCGGGAAGATGATCTGCTCACGCACCCCCATGGAGTAGTTGCCACGACCGTCGAAGGACTTCGGGTTGAGACCACGGAAGTCACGAACGCGGGGGATCGCGATGTTCACCAGGCGATCCAGGAAGTCCCACATGCGCTCACTACGCAGAGTGACCTTGATCCCGATCGGCCAGCCTTCACGCACCTTGAAGCCCGCGATGGACTTGCGCGCCTTAGTAATCACCGGCTTCTGACCGGAGAGCTTCTCCAGGTCGCCGATGGCGTTTTCGATCAGCTTTTTGTCGCTGGTCGCATCGCCGATGCCCATGTTCAGGGTCACCTTGGTGACTCGGGGCACCTGCATCACGTTGGCGTAGCTGAACTGCTCTTTGAGTTGAGCCACCACCTCGTTCTGATAACGTTCTTTCAAGTTCGCCATTTTGCTACCCGACTCGCGTTAGGCGTCGATCTGCGTCTGCGTCGACTTGTAGATACGTACCTTGGAACCGTCTTCCTTAACCTGGAAGCCGACGCGATCTGCCTTACCGGTCTCCTGGTTGAAGATGGCTACGTTGGACGCGTGAATCGGCGCCTCGCGCTCGACGATACCGCCCTGATTGCCAGCCATGGGATTCGGCTTGGTGTGACGCTTGATCATGTTCACACCGGACACCACGAAGCGGTTTTCGAGAACCCGCTTGACGGTGCCGCGCTTGCCCTTGTCCTTGCCAGCGATGACGATCACTTCATCGTCACGTTTGATCTTTTGCATGTCCGCCTCGCTCCTTACAGCACTTCGGGCGCCAGGGAAATGATCTTCATGAACTTCTCGGTACGAAGCTCACGAGTCACCGGCCCGAAGATACGAGTACCAATCGGCTGCTCGTTGGTGTTGTTCAACAGAACCGCCGCATTGCCGTCGAAGCGGATCAGCGAGCCGTCGGAACGGCGTACACCACTACGGGTGCGAACCACCACCGCCTTCAGCACCTGGCCCTTCTTGACCTTGCCACGCGGGATGGCTTCTTTCACCGTGACTTTGATGATGTCACCGACACGGGCATAGCGGCGATGTGAGCCACCCAGCACCTTGATGCACTGCACCCGGCGCGCCCCGCTGTTGTCGGCGACATCCAGCATTGTCTGAGTCTGAATCATCGGTTTTCTCCAAACCTAATCTGACTGCACTGGTTACGAAGTCGCTTGCCGAGCCTCAGCCCTTGGCCTGCTCGACCACTTCAACCAGCGTCCAGGCCTTCTTCTTGGACAGCGGACGGCATTCCTGAATGGAAACCGTATCCCCAGCCTTGGCCTGGTTCGCCTCATCATGGGCGTGCAGTTTGGTGGAGCGCTTCATGTACTTGCCATAGATCGGATGACGCTCGCGGCGCTCGATCATGACGACGATGGACTTATCCATCTTGTCGCTCACCACCTTACCGGTGAGCGTACGGGCTTTCTTTTCTTCGGCCATCTCAGTCACCTGCCTTCTCGTTGAGCACAGTCTTCACGCGGGCGATATCCCGACGGACCTGCTTGAGCAGATGAGTCTGGCTCAGTTGGCCGGTGGCCTTCTGCATGCGCAGGTTGAACTGCTCGCGGAGGAGTTCGAGAAGCTGTGCTTTCAGCTCTTCGACTGACTTTTCACGAATTTCCTGGGCGTTCATCACATCACCGTCCGTTTCACAAAGGTGGTGGAGACCGGGAACTTCTGAGCGGCCAGGCGGAAGGCCTCACGAGCCAGCTCTTCAGAAACACCTTCAATCTCGTACAGGATCCGACCCGGCTGGATCTGGGCGACCCAGTACTCCACGGAGCCCTTACCCTTACCCATACGGACTTCGAGGGGCTTCTTGGAGATCGGCTTGTCCGGGAACACACGGATCCAGATCTTGCCACCACGCTTGACGTGACGAGTGATGGCACGACGACCGGCTTCGATCTGACGCGCGGTCACACGACCACGGCCGGTGGCCTTGAGGCCATATTCGCCGAAGCTGACCTTGCTACCGCGATGTGCCAGGCCACGGTTGCGGCCCTTCATCATCTTGCGGAATTTCATGCGCTTAGGTTGTAACATCGACTCGCTCTCCCCTTACCTGGAACCTTTCTTCTTGGAGGGCGCGGCCTGCGGCTGTTTGGCCTTGGCGCGAACCTCTTCGATGCCCCCGAGGATTTCACCCTTGAAGACCCACACCTTGACACCGATGATGCCGTAGGTGGTCTGAGCCTCGAAGGTGGCGTAGTCGATGTCCGCACGCAGGGTATGCAGCGGAACCCGACCCTCGCGGTACCACTCGGTACGAGCGATCTCGGCGCCACCCAGGCGACCGGACAGCTGCACCTTGATACCACCGGCGCCGAGGCGCATGGCGTTCTGCACGGCGCGCTTCATGGCGCGACGGAACATCACGCGACGCTCCAGCTGGCCGGCGATGTTCTGGGCCACCAGCATGGCGTCCAGTTCCGGCTTGCGAACTTCCTCGATGTTGACGTGCACGGGCACGCCCATCATCGCGGTGACCTCGCGGCGCAGACGATCGACGTCCTCGCCCTTCTTGCCAATCACGATGCCCGGACGGGCGGTGTGAATGGTGATGCGGGCGTTGTTCGCGGGACGCTCGATGGTGATGCGGCTCACGGAGGCGTTCTTGAGACGCGCCTCCAGGAAGCTGCGCACTTCGAGATCGTTATTCAGTTTATCGGCGTAGGCACCGCGCTCGGCGTACCAGACAGAGGTATGGTCTTTGACGATACCCAGCCGAATACCTGTTGGATTGACTTTCTGACCCATCTGGTCGACTCCTACTTCTCGGCTACCTTGACGGTGATGTGGCAAGTGCGCTTCAAGATACGGTCCGCACGGCCCTTGGCCCGCGGCTTGATACGCTTGAGCGTCATGCCCTCATCGACACAGATGGTCGAGACACGCAGCTCGTCGATGTCCATGCCGTTATTTTCTTCCGCATTCGCGATGGCGGACTGCAGCACCTTTTTGACCAGCTTGGCGGCCTTCTTCGGTGAGAAGGTCAGCAGGTCGAGTGCTTCGGCGACAGGCTTACCGCGCACCTGGTCAGCCACCAAACGGGCCTTCTGGGCGGATAAACGAGCGCCACGCAGCTTAGCAGTGACTTCCATCTCTCAATCCTCTCTGGCTTACCGTTTGGCTTTCTTGTCCGCCGCATGACCGCGATAAGTGCGGCTTGCAGCGAATTCGCCCAGCTTGTGGCCAACCATTTCCTCGGAGATGTGAACCGGGACGTGTTGGCGTCCGTTATGGACGGCAATGGTGAGCCCAACCATGTTTGGCAGGATCATGGAACGACGCGACCAGGTCTTGATCGGTTTGCGGTCGTTCTTCTCCACTGCAGCCTCAACCTTCTTCAGCAGATGAAGGTCAATAAAAGGACCTTTCTTCAGTGAACGTGGCACAGCCGTTACCCCTTAATGTCTGTTACTTGGCCTTGCGGCGACGAACGATCAGTGCGTCGGTGCGCTTGTTCTTGCGAGTCTTATGACCCTTGGTGGGCACACCCCAGGGAGTGACCGGGTGACGACCACCGCTGGTGCGGCCTTCACCACCACCGTGCGGGTGATCCACCGGGTTCATGGCGACACCGCGAACCGTCGGACGCACGCCACGCCAGCGCTTGGCACCGGCCTTGCCCAGTTGGCGCAGGCTGTGCTCGGAGTTGCTCACCTCGCCCAGGGTGGCACGGCACTCGGCCAGCACCTTGCGCATCTCGCCGGAGCGCAGACGCAGGGTGGCGTAGTTGCCTTCACGAGCCACCAGCTGAGCGCTGGTACCGGCGCTGCGAGCGATCTGCGCACCCTTGCCCGGCTTCAGCTCGATGCAGTGCACCGTGGAGCCCAGCGGGATGTTGCGCAGCGGCAGGGCGTTGCCCTTCTTGATCGCCGCATTGACCCCAGACTCGAGGGTATCGCCGGCCTTCACGCCCTTGGGCGCGATGATGTAGCGACGCTCGCCGTCCAGGTACTTGAGCAGTGCGATATGGGCACTGCGGTTCGGATCGTACTCCAGGCGCTCGACGACGGCGGGAACGCCATCCTTGGTGCGCTTGAAGTCGATCAGACGATAGTGCTGACGGTGACCACCGCCCACGTGGCGGGTGGTGATGCGACCGTTGTTGTTGCGACCACCGCTGCGAGACTTCTTCTCGAGCAGCGGGGCATAACCACGACCCTTGTGCAGCTCGTCGTTGACGACCTTGATCAGGTGACGACGACCGGCGGAGGTGGGTTTAGTCTTGACTACTGCCATGATCCGTGCTCCTGCCCTTATTCGGTGCCAGAGAAGTCTTCGAGCGTCTCGCCCGCGGCCAGGGTCACGTACGCCTTGCGGTAACCCTTACGCTGGCCGACGCCATGAGCGGTGCGCTTGGTCTTGCCCTTGACGTTCAGGACCTGCACACGGTCGACCTTCTTGCCGAACAGGGCCTGCACGGCCTTCTTGATCTCCGGCTTGGTCGCGTCGTCCGCCACCTTGAACACGTACTGGTTGCGTTCGGCAGCGAAGGCGGCTTTCTCGGTCATGTGCGGACCGAGCAGAACCTTGAATACACGCTCCTGGTTCATGCCAGCTTCTCCTCGAATTTGCGCAGGGCGGAAACGGTAGCCAGCACCTTATCGAAGGCGACCAGGCTCACCGGGTCGGCGGCAGCCACGTCCACCACATCCACGTTGGGGATGTTGCGGGCGGCCAGGTACAGGTTCTCGTCGACCTCTTCGGTGACGATCAGCACCTTCTCCAGCCCCAGCTCGCCGAGCTTGGCAACCAGCTGCTTGGTCTTGGGCGCGTCGACGGCAAACTCTTCGACGGCCACCAGGCGCTCCTGGCGAACCAGCTCGGAGAGAATGGAACGCATGGCCGCACGGTACATCTTGCGGTTGACCTTCTGGGTGTAGTCCTGGGGACGCGCCGCGAAGGTCACGCCGCCACTACGCCACAGCGGAGAACGGATGGTACCGGCACGGGCACGACCGGTGCCCTTCTGACGCCACGGCTTCTTGCCGCCGCCACGCACGTCGGAGCGGTTCTTCTGGGCGCGGGTGCCCTGACGACCACCGGCCAGATAGGCGGTGACCACCTGGTGTACCAGCGCTTCGTTGAATTCTTTGCCAAAGGTGACGTCGGACACTTCGACGGTGCCGGCGCCGGCAGCAAGATTCAGATTCATCGGTGTTATCCCCTTCAGCCAGCTTTCACGGCACTGCGCACGATGACGTCACTACCGGCGGCGCCGGGCACGGCGCCCTTGACCAGCAGCAGGTTACGTTCGGCGTCGACACGGACGACTTCCAGGCTCTGCACGGTAGAGCGCACATTGCCCATCTGGCCGGCCATTTTCTTGCCCTTGAAGACGCGACCCGGGGTCTGGCACATGCCGATGGAACCCGGTGCACGGTGGGAAAGAGAGTTGCCGTGGCTGTTGTCCTGGGTGCGGAAGTTCCAGCGCTTGACGGCGCCCTGGAAGCCCTTGCCCTTGGAGGTGCCGGTCACGTCGATCTTTTGACCAGCTTCGAAGAGGGATACGGTGAGTTCGCCGCCCACTTCCGGAGTCTCGTCGCCTTCGGCGAGGCGGAACTCCATCAGGGTACGGCCGGCCTCGACACCCGCCTTGGCGAATTGACCCGCCTGGGCTTTGGTGAGGTGCTTGGCCTTGCGGGAGCCGGTAGTCACCTGAACCGCGGCGTAGCCGTCGGCATCGACGGACTTGACGCGAGTCACGCGGTTAGGCTCAACCTCGATCACGGTTACTGGCACGGAAGCGCCATCTTCGGTAAAGACGCGGGTCATACCGGCCTTCTTACCGAGCAAACCGATAGTCATGTTCAGTCTCCTAATAGTGTACGGGGCTATCACCCGCTATGGCTGCCCTTTCCAGAGCATTCCACTAGCACATTGTGTGACGCCATCCCGGCGTGGCGGCTGCTGCCTAAACGAAATCGATAGGCGCTGGGCCGCGAGTGACTAGTGAGGTCTTAGTCGAGTTTGATCTGCACGTCCACGCCGGCAGCGAGGTCGAGCTTCATCAGTGCGTCGACGGTCTTTTCGGTGGGTTCGACGATGTCGAGCACACGCTTGTGAGTGCGGATCTCGTACTGGTCACGCGCGTCCTTGTTGACGTGCGGTGAGATCAGCACGGTATAGCGCTCACGGTTGGTCGGCAGCGGGATCGGACCGCGCACCTGAGCACCAGTACGCTTGGCGGTTTCAACGATCTCCGCCGTGGACTGGTCGATCAGGCGATGGTCGAACGCCTTCAACCGAATGCGAATCTTCTGGTTCTGCATTAGCCCTAAACTCCAATGGAAGTCGACGGCAGTTGCCGCCTACCTACGCATTCAAAGGATGCGCATTATAGGCATGGCCGCCACCAGAGTCAAACACTGGAAGCGGCATGCGCAGAAAGGGGGCTCCTGGAGGAGCCCCCTTCGATCATCGAGCGATCAAGCTTACTCGACGATCTTGGCCACGACGCCGGCGCCGACGGTACGACCGCCTTCGCGGATGGCGAAGCGCAGGCCGTCTTCCATGGCGATCGGAGCGATCAGGGTGACAACCATCTTGACGTTGTCGCCCGGCATGACCATCTCGACGCCTTCCGGCAGTTCACAGGTACCGGTCACGTCGGTGGTACGGAAGTAGAACTGCGGACGGTAGCCCTTGAAGAACGGAGTGTGACGACCACCCTCGTCCTTGGACAGCACATACACTTCCGCTTCGAACTTGGTGTGCGGAGTGATGGAGCCCGGCTTGGCCAGAACCTGGCCACGCTCGACGTCGTCACGCTTGGTGCCGCGCAGCAGGGCGCCGACGTTCTCACCGGCACGACCTTCGTCGAGCAGCTTGCGGAACATCTCGACACCGGTGACGGTGGTCTTGGTGGTGTCCTTGATACCGACGATCTCGATCTCTTCGCCGGCCTTGACGATGCCGCGCTCGATACGACCGGTCACCACGGTGCCGCGGCCGGAGATGGAGAAGACGTCCTCGATCGGCATCAGGAACGGCTGGTCGATGGCACGCTCCGGCTCCGGGATGTAGTCGTCCAGGGCCTTGATCAGGTTGGCAACGGCGGTGGTACCCATGCCGTTGTCGTCCTTGCCTTCCAGGGCCATCAGCGCGGAGCCGATGATGATCGGGGTGTCGTCGCCCGGGAAGTCGTACTCGTTGAGGAGTTCACGAACTTCCATCTCGACCAGCTCGAGCAGCTCTTCGTCGTCGACCATGTCGGCCTTGTTCAGGAACACGACGATGTACGGCACGCCGACCTGGCGAGACAGCAGGATGTGCTCGCGAGTCTGCGGCATGGGGCCGTCGGCGGCGGAACAGACCAGGATAGCGCCGTCCATCTGGGCGGCACCGGTGATCATGTTCTTGACGTAGTCGGCGTGCCCCGGGCAGTCGACGTGAGCGTAGTGACGCTGCTCGGACTGGTACTCAACGTGAGCGGTAGAGATGGTGATACCGCGCTCACGCTCTTCCGGAGCGTTGTCGATGGAATCGAAGGCACGGGCGTCGCCACCGAACACCTCGGCGGACACACGGGTCAGGGCCGCGGTCAGGGTGGTCTTGCCGTGGTCAACGTGACCGATGGTGCCGACGTTTACGTGCGGTTTGGAACGTTCGAACTTTTCCTTAGCCACTGCTATAACCTCTTTCGTTAGCTAACGGTTAACTTTTCTGGTTGATGACGGCTTCTACGACGCTGGAGGGCGCCTCGTCGTACTTCGCAAACTCCATGGAGTAGCTTGCACGGCCCTGGGTTTGAGAACGCAGGTCGGTCGCATAACCGAACATCTCGCCCAGCGGCACCATTGCGCGGATGACCTTACCGGAGGAAGAGTCATCCATGCCCTGCACCAGACCGCGACGACGGTTCAGGTCGCCCATGACGTCACCCATGAATTCCTCGGGGGTCACGACTTCGACCTTCATCATCGGCTCTAGCAGCACGGCCTTGGCCTTCTTGGCCCCTTCCTTGATCGCCATGGAGGAGGCGACCTTGAACGCGGTCTCGTTGGAGTCCACGTCATGGTAGGAACCATCGAACAGCGTGACCTTGACGTCAATCATCGGGTAGCCCGCGATGACACCGTTCTGCAGCTGCTCATAGGCCCCTTTCTCGACGGCAGGTACGTATTCCTTGGGTACCACACCACCGACGATCTCGGAGGCGAACTTGAAGTGCATCTCTTCGTCGTCGCCCTTGTCCGCCTCGGTGAGCGGCTCGATGCGCAGCCAGACATGACCGAACTGACCACGACCACCGGACTGGCGCACGAACTTGCCTTCCTGCTCGACGCTGGCACGGATGGTTTCACGGTAGGCCACCTGAGGCTTACCGATGTTGGCTTCCACCTTGAACTCGCGACGCATGCGGTCGACGATGATGTCCAGGTGCAACTCACCCATGCCGGAGATGATGGTCTGGCCGGTCTCTTCGTCGGTCTTGACGCGGAAGGAGGGATCTTCCTGGGCCAGCTTGCCCAGGGCCACGCCCATCTTCTCCTGGTCGGCCTTGGACTTCGGCTCGACGGCCACCGAGATCACCGGATCCGGGAACTCCATGCGCTCGAGGACGATCTTGTCGTTCAGGTCGCACAGGGTGTCACCGGTGGTGACGTCCTTGAGGCCGATACAGGCGGCGATGTCGCCGGCGTAGACCTGCTTGATCTCCTCGCGCGAGTTGGAGTGCATCTGCACGATACGGCCGACGCGCTCCTTCTTGCTCTTGACCGAGTTGAACACGCTGTCGCCGGAGTTCAGGACCCCGGAATAGACGCGGATAAAGGTCAGGGTGCCGACGAAGGGATCGGTGGCGATCTTGAAGGCCAGGGCCGCGAAGGGCGCACTGTCGTCCGCCTCGCGGGTGGCGATGGTGCCATCCTTGTCGTCCAGCTCACCCTCGATGGCCTTGACCTCGGTGGGCGACGGCATGTACTCGATGACGCCGTCGAGCACCGCCTGGACGCCCTTGTTCTTGAAGGCCGAACCACAGGTGACCAGGACGATCTCATTGGCCAGGGTGCGCGCGCGCAGGCCGGCCTTGATCTCCTCGATGGTCAGCTCGCCACCTTCGAGGTACTTGTCCATCAGCTCTTCGGAGGCTTCGGCGGCGGCCTCGACCATCTCTTCGCGGAACTTCTCGGCGGTTTCCTGCAGCTCGGCGGGAATGTCGACGAGCTCATAGCTCATGCCGAGGCTTTCCTCGTCCCACAGGATGGCCTTCATCTGGATCAGGTCGATGACGCCCTTGAACTCTTCCTCGGTGCCCCAGTTGATCTGGATCGGCACCGCGTTGGCGCCCAGGCGCTCCTTGAGCTGATCGACGACCATGAAGAAGTCGGCGCCGGCGCGGTCCATCTTGTTGACGAACACCATGCGCGGCACTTCGTACTTGTTGGCCTGACGCCAGACGGTCTCGGTCTGCGGCTGCACACCGGAGGAGCCGCACAGCACCACCACGGCACCGTCGAGAACCCGCAGGGAGCGCTCCACCTCGATGGTGAAGTCGACGTGCCCCGGGGTATCGATGATGTTGATGCGGTGCTCATCGAACTGCTTGTTCATGCCCTGCCAGAAGCAGGTGGTAGCGGCGGAGGTGATGGTGATCCCACGCTCCTGCTCCTGCTCCATCCAGTCCATGGTGGCCGCGCCATCATGGACCTCGCCAACCTTGTGCGACAGGCCGGTGTAGAACAGCACACGCTCGGTGGTGGTGGTCTTACCGGCGTCAACGTGGGCGACGATACCAATGTTGCGGTAACGCTTGAGTGGTGTCTTGCGTGCCACGGTGAAATTCCCCGTTGGTTGGAGGCACCCGCCGGGCGGATGCCTCGTGTGTGGAAGCGCGCCTTAGAAACGGTAGTGGGAGAAGGCCTTGTTGGCTTCTGCCATGCGGTGTACGTCTTCACGCTTCTTCACCGCGGACCCCTTACCTTCGGCGGCATCCAGCATCTCACCGGCCAGACGCTGAACCATGGTCTTCTCACCGCGGTTACGGGCCGCATCCACCAGCCAACGCATGGCCAGGGCCTGACGACGGGAAGGACGAACCTCCACCGGCACCTGATAGGTCGCACCGCCGACGCGGCGCGACTTGACCTCGACCATCGGCTGGATGGTTTCCAGCGCCTTGTCGAAGATCTCCAGCGGCTCTTCTTTACTACGCTCGGCAACCGTGTCCAACGCACCGTAGACGATGCGCTCAGCTGTGGACTTCTTGCCGCTGACCATCAGGTGGTTCATGAACTTCGCCAGGCGCTCGCTTCCGAACTTCGGATCCGGCAGGATTTCGCGCTTAGCGGCAACTCTTCTTCTAGGCATGATAAGCCCTCGTTAAGGGGTCCTTCAGGTAAACCCGAGACTGGCGCCCTGGGCGACGCTCGACCTTACTCTTATCAGACCAATGCAATTCGGGTGAAAACGGCGTCCGGCCTTAGGCCTTGGGACGCTTGGCGCCGTACTTGGAACGGCCCTGCTTACGGTTCTGCACGCCGGAAGTGTCCAGGGCGCCGCGCACGGTGTGATAACGCACACCCGGCAAATCCTTGACACGGCCGCCACGGATCAGGACCACGGAGTGCTCCTGAAGGTTGTGGCCTTCACCGCCGATGTAGGAAGTGACCTCGTAGCCGTTGGTCAGGCGCACACGGCAGACCTTACGCAGGGCCGAGTTCGGCTTCTTCGGGGTGGTGGTGTAGACGCGGGTGCAGACGCCGCGCTTCTGCGGGCAGGCCTGAAGCGCCGGCACGTCGCTCTTGGCGACAGGGCGCTTGCGCGGCTTGCGCACGAGCTGATTGATCGTTGCCATAGTCTGTAGCTGACTCCAATGGTTGCCTTGCCTTTCAATAGTGGCACGGGCGCACCCACCCCACTATTAAAGGCTGCGAATTCTACTGTTTCCCGGCGAGGCCCGTCAAGACCACCGCCCCCGACAGGGAAGCGGTGGCCTCGAGACCTCAGATCTCGTCGTCGTCGGCGTCGAGGGCGGTGAGCTGGGCGCCCAACTCCTGCTCGACGTCGAAGGCCGACGGGTGGAGCATGCGATCGGCGTCTTCACGCCGACGCTTGCGCTCCGCATGGTGGGTAAGGCCGGTACCGGCCGGGATCAGTCGACCCACCACCACGTTCTCTTTCAGGCCGCGCAGGTAATCGCGCTTGCCGGTCACCGCCGCCTCGGTCAGCACCCGGGTGGTCTCCTGGAAGGAGGCCGCGGAGATGAACGACTCGGTGGCCAGGCTGGCCTTGGTGATACCCAGCAGCAGACGCTCGTACTTGGCCGGGAACTTGTCGTCCTTGGCCAGGCGGGCGTTCTCCTCCAGCACCCGCACCAGTTCCACCTGGTCGCCGGTGATAAAGCTGGAGTCGCCGGCATCGGTGATCTCCACCTTGCGCAGCATCTGACGCACGATGACTTCGATGTGCTTGTCGTTGATGCCCACGCCCTGCAGGCGGTAAACCTCCTGGACCTCGGCGGTGATGTACTTGGCCAGCTCCGCCACGCCCAGCAGACGCAGGATGTCGTGGGGGTTGCTGGGACCGTCGGAAATCACCTCGCCCTTCTCCACGGTCTCGCCTTCGAAGACCGCGATCTGACGCCACTTGGGAATCAGCATCTCGAAGGGGTCGCCGCCACCCTCGGGGGTGATGGTCAGGCGACGCTTACCCTTGGTCTCCTTGCCGAAGGTCACCACGCCACTGATCTCGGCGAGGATCGACGGCTCCTTCGGCTTGCGCGCCTCGAAGAGGTCGGCGACCCGCGGCAGACCCCCGGTGATGTCCTTGTTACCGGACGCCTCCACCGGAATCCGCGCCACCACTTCGCCGACGCCGATGGTGGCACCGTTCTCGGTGTTGACGATGGCGTTGCCGGGCAGCAGGTACTGCACCGGGGTGTTGGAGCCGGCCAGGCAGACGTGCTCGCCGCCGGGGCCGGTGAGCATGATCATCGGGCGCTTGTCGCGGCCGGCCTGCGGGCGCGCCGCGGACTCGATCACCTCGATGGAGGAAAGGCCGGTCATCTCGTCCACCGTGCGGTGGATGGTGATGCCCTCTTCCATGTCGATGTACTGGGCCTGACCCTCGGCCTCGGCGACGATGGGGTGGGTGTGCGGATCCCACTTGGCCACGGTCTGGCCGGCGTCGACGGCGTCGCCATCCTTGACGGAGAGCTCGGCACCATAGGGCAGCTTGTAGTACTCGCGCTCACGACCGTGCTCGTCGGCCACCGCCAGGGCGCTGGAGCGGGAGACCACCACCAGCTTGCCGTCGCCGCGCTCCACCGACTTGATGTTGTGCAGGCGCACCTTGCCGCCATGCTTGACCTGGACGCTGTCCACCGCGGAGGCCCGGGAGGCCGCACCGCCGATGTGGAAGGTCCGCATGGTCAGCTGGGTGCCCGGCTCACCGATCGACTGGGCGGCGATGACGCCCACCGCCTCGCCGATATTGACCTGATGGCCACGCGCCAGGTCGCGGCCGTAACAGGCCGAGCAGACGCCGTGGGAGGTCTCGCAGGTGATCGAGCCGCGCACCACGATCTCGTCGACGCCCATGGTGTCGAGCTGCTCGCACCATTTCTCGTCGAGCAGGGTGCCGCGGGGAATCAGCACCTCGTCGCTGGCCGGATCGACCACGTCCTGGGCGACCACCCGGCCCAGCACCCGCTGCGCCAGGGAGACGATGATATCGCCGCCCTCGATGATCGGGTGCAGGGTCAGGCCTTCCTCGGTGCCACAGTCGGACTCGGTGATCACCAGGTCCTGGGCCACGTCGACCAGGCGGCGGGTCAGGTAACCGGAGTTGGCGGTTTTGAGGGCCGTATCCGCCAGACCCTTACGGGCGCCGTGGGTGGAGATGAAGTACTGGAGTACGTTCAGGCCCTCACGGAAGTTGGCGACGATCGGCGTCTCGATGATCGAGCCGTCCGGCTTGGCCATCAGGCCACGCATCCCCGCCAGCTGACGGATCTGGGCGGCGCTACCCCGGGCCCCGGAGTCGGCCATGATAAAGACGCTGTTGAAGGAGTCCTGCTCGACCTCGTTGCCCTCACGGTCGATCACGGTCTCCTTGGAGATGCCCGCCATCATCGCCTTGGCCACCTTGTCGTTGGCCTTGGACCAGATGTCGATCACCTTGTTGTACTTCTCGCCGGCGGTGACGAGGCCCGAGGAGAACTGGTCCTCGATCTCCTTCACTTCTTCCTCGGCGGCATCCACGATGGCCTTCTTGGCCTCGGGGATAACGAAGTCGTTGACGCCGATGGAGGCGCCGGACCAGGTGGCCATGCGGAAGCCGGTGTACATCAGCTGGTCGGCGAAGATCACCGCGTCCTTGAGGCCGGCGCGACGGTAGACCTCGTTGAGCAGCTTGGAGATCGCCTTCTTCTTCATCGGCTGGTCGACCAGCTCGAAGGGCACGCCCTTGGGCAGGATGCGGAACAGCAGCGCCCGGCCCACGGTGGTGTCGAAGATCGACTGCTTCTTGACCAGCTCGCCGCCCTCTTCCTCGGGCAGGTGCTCGGTCAGGCGCACCTTGACCTTGGCGTGCAGGGCCACCTTCTCGGCACCGAAGGCACGCTCCACCTCGGCCAGGTTAGCGAAGGCCATGCCCTCACCCTTGGCGTTGATCTTCTCGCGGGTCATGTAATAGAGACCCAGCACCACGTCCTGGGACGGCACGATGATCGGCTCGCCGTTGGCCGGCGACAGCACGTTGTTGGTGGCCATCATCAGCGCCCGCGCCTCGAGCTGGGCTTCCAGGGTCAGCGGCACGTGGACCGCCATCTGGTCACCGTCGAAGTCGGCGTTGTAGGCGGCACACACCAGCGGGTGCAGCTGGATCGCCTTGCCCTCGATCAGCAGCGGCTCGAAGGCCTGGATGCCGAGGCGGTGCAGGGTCGGGGCGCGGTTGAGCAGCACCGGGTGCTCGCGGATGACGTCGGCGAGGATATCCCACACCTCGGGCAGCTCGCGCTCGACCATCTTCTTGGCGGCCTTGATGGTCGAGGCGTAGCCCTGGGACTGCAGCTTGGAGTAGATGAACGGCTTGAACAGCTCCAGGGCCATCTTCTTGGGCAGGCCGCACTGGTGCAGGCGCAGGGTCGGGCCGACGGTGATCACCGAACGACCGGAGTAGTCGACGCGCTTGCCCAGCAGGTTCTGACGGAAGCGCCCCTGCTTGCCCTTGATCATATCGGCCAGGGACTTCAGCGGGCGCTTGTTGGACCCGGTGATGGCGCGACCGCGGCGACCGTTGTCGAGCAGCGCATCCACCGACTCCTGCAGCATGCGCTTCTCGTTGCGCACGATGATGTCCGGCGCATTGAGGTCGAGCAGCCGCTTGAGGCGGTTGTTACGGTTGATCACCCGACGGTAGAGGTCGTTGAGATCGGAGGTGGCGAAGCGGCCGCCGTCCAGGGGCACCAGCGGACGCAGGTCCGGCGGCAGCACCGGCAGCACTTCCATGACCATCCAGGCCGGGGCATTGCCCGACTTGTAGAAGGCTTCCAGCAGCTTGAGGCGCTTGGAGAGCTTCTTGATCTTGGTCTCGGAATTGGTCTGCGGGATCTCCTCGCGCAGGCGATTGATCTCTTCTTCCAGATCGATATCGGCCAGCAGCGCCTGGACCGCCTCGGCGCCCATGCGGGCGTCGAAGTCGTCACCGAACTCCTCGAGGGCCTCGAAGTACTGCTCGTCGTTGAGCAGCTGGCCACGCTCGAGGGTGGTCATGCCCGGGTCGATGACCACGAAGCTCTCGAAGTAGAGCACCCGCTCGATATCGCGCAGGGTCATGTCCAGGAACATGCCGATACGCGACGGCAGGGACTTGAGGAACCAGATATGCGCGACCGGGCTGGCCAGCTCGATATGGCCCATGCGCTCGCGGCGCACGGCGGCCTTGGTGACCTCGACGCCGCACTTCTCGCAGATGATGCCGCGGTGCTTCATGCGCTTGTACTTGCCGCACAGGCACTCGTAGTCCTTCACCGGGCCGAAGATCTTGGCGCAGAACAGGCCATCCCGTTCCGGCTTGAAGGTACGGTAGTTGATGGTCTCCGGCTTCTTGACCTCGCCGTAGGACCAGGAGCGGATCATGTCCGGGGACGCGAGCGTGATCTTGATCGCGTCGAACTCGTCGGACTGTGACTGCGATTTGAGGACTTTCACCAAATCTTTCATGGGTCGGCTCCGTTGCGGAGTTGTCATGGGCGGGGGCCGGAGCCCCCGCGGACCGTCATTCTGTGAAGCGCTTGGCTAGCGGCGAGGCCGCCTAGCTCTCCAGCTCGATATCGATACCCAGGGAGCGGATCTCCTTCACCAGCACGTTGAAGGATTCCGGCATGCCCGCCTGCATGGCGTGGTCGCCGTCCACGATGTTCTTGTACATCTTGGTACGACCTTCCACGTCGTCGGACTTGACCGTGAGCATCTCCTGGAGGGTGTAGGCGGCGCCATAGGCTTCCAGGGCCCAGACCTCCATCTCACCGAAGCGCTGACCACCGAACTGCGCCTTGCCGCCCAGCGGCTGCTGGGTGACCAGGGAGTAGGAGCCGGTGGAACGGGCGTGCATCTTGTCGTCCACCAGGTGGTTGAGCTTCAGCATGTACATGTAACCGACGGTCACCGGACGGTCGAAGGCGTCGCCGGTACGGCCATCGAAGAGGGTCATCTGACCGGAGTCCGGCAGATCGGCCAGCTTCAGCAGGTGCTTGATCTCACGCTCTTCGGCGCCGTCGAACACCGGCGAGGCCATGGGCACGCCACGACGCAGGTTCTGGGCCAGGGTGATCACCTCGTCGTCGCTGAGCTCGGCGATGTCCTCCTCACGGGTTCCCGGGGTGGAGTTGTAGACCTTGCCCAGGAAGTCGCGAATCTCGGCCAGCTGCTGATCGCGGGCATCGCGCAGCAGGGCGTCGATCTTCATGCCCAGGCCATGGGCGGCCATGCCCAGGTGGGTCTCGAGGATCTGACCGACGTTCATCCGCGACGGTACGCCCAGCGGGTTGAGGACGATATCCACCGGCTCGCCATTGGCGTCGAAGGGCATGTCCTCGATCGGCATGATCGCCGAGATCACGCCCTTGTTACCGTGACGACCGGCCATCTTGTCGCCCGGCTGGATGCGACGCTTGACCGCCAGGTAGACCTTGACGATCTTCAGCACGCCCGGCGCCAGATCGTCGCCCTGGGTCAGCTTGCGCTTCTTGTCCTCGAAACGCTCGTCCATCTCCTTGCGACGGTTCTCCAGCTGCTCGTCGGCCTGGGCCAGCAGCTCGTTGAGGGCCTCGTCCTGCAGGCGCAGCTTGAACCACTGCTGACGCGGCAGCTCCTCAAGGTAGGCCTCGGTGAGCACATCGTCCTTCTTCAGTTTGGGCCCACCATTGACGGCTTGGCCAGTCAGGGTGCGCTTGAGGCGTTCGAAGGTGGCATCCTCGGCGATGCGGTAGGTCTCCTGGAGATCCTTGCGCACCTCGTCGAGCTGCATCTGCTCGATGGACAGGGCCCGGGAGTCCTTCTCCACGCCGTCGCGGGTAAACACCTGGACGTCGATGACGGTGCCCTTCATGCCGGTGGGGGCACGCAGGGAGGTGTCCTTCACGTCGGAGGCCTTCTCGCCGAAGATCGCGCGCAGCAGCTTCTCTTCCGGGGTCAGCTGGGTCTCGCCCTTGGGGGTGACCTTACCGACCAGGATATCGCCCGGCCCCACCTCGGCGCCGATATAGACCACGCCCGCCTCGTCCAGCTTGGCCAGCGCCGACTCGCCCACATTGGGGATATCGGAGGTGATCTCCTCGGCCCCCAGCTTGGTGTCGCGGGAGACGCAGGTCAGCTCCTGGATATGGATGGTGGTGAAGCGATCTTCCTGCACCACGCGCTCCGAGACCAGGATGGAGTCCTCGAAGTTGTAGCCGTTCCAGGGCATGAAGGCGATGCGCATGTTCTGGCCCAGGGCCAGGTCGCCCATGTCCACGGAGGGGCCATCGGCGAGGATGTCGCCGCGTGCCACCTGGTCACCGGGGCGCACGATGGGGCGCTGGTTCATGCAGGTGTTCTGGTTGGAACGCACGTACTTGGTGAGGTTGTAGATATCGACGCCGGCCTCGCCGCCGATGATCTCGTCCTCGTTGATGCGCACCACGATGCGCTTGGCATCGACGGAGTCGATCACCCCGCCGCGACGCGCCACGGCGCAGACGCCGGAGTCACGGGCCACGAAGCGCTCCATGCCGGTGCCCACCAGGGGCTTGTCGGCACGCAGGGTCGGCACCGCCTGACGCTGCATGTTGGCCCCCATCAGGGCGCGGTTGGCGTCATCGTGCTCGAGGAAGGGGATCAGCGCCGCGGCCACGGAGACCACCTGACGCGGCGAGACGTCCATCAGGGTCACCTGCTCGGGACGCATGAAGGTGGTCTCGCCCTTGTGACGCACCTGCACCAGGTCGTCGATCAGCCGGTTGGCCTCATCCACGGTGGCCGAGGCCTGGGCGATAACGAAGTCGCCCTCCTCGATGGCGGAGAGATGCACCACGTCGTCGGTCACCAGGCCGTCCACCACCTTGCGGTACGGGGTCTCGAGGAAACCGTAGCTATTGGTGTGGCTGTAGGTGGCCAGGGAGTTGATCAGGCCGATGTTCGGCCCTTCCGGGGTCTCGATCGGGCACAGGCGGCCGTAGTGGGTGGCGTGAACGTCACGCACCTCGAAGCCGGCCCGCTCGCGGGTCAGGCCGCCCGGGCCGAGCGCGGAGACGCGGCGCTTGTGGGTGACCTCGGAGAGCGGGTTGTTCTGGTCCATGAACTGGGAGAGCTGGCTGGAACCGAAGAACTCCTTGACCGCCGCGGCGACGGGCTTGGCGTTGATCAGGTCCTGGGGCATCAGGCCCTCGCTCTCGGCCATGGAGAGACGCTCCTTGACCGCGCGCTCGACGCGCACCAGGCCCACGCGGAACTGGTTCTCGGCCATCTCGCCCACGCAACGGATACGGCGGTTGCCCAGGTGGTCGATATCGTCGACCTCGCCGAAGCCGTTACGGATATTGATCAGCTCTTTCAGCACGTCGAGGATATCGTCACGGCCCAGCACGCCGGAGCCGGTGTCGCTGTCGCGACGCAGGCGGCGGTTGAACTTCATGCGGCCGACGCCGGAGAGATCGTAACGATCCTCGGTGAAGAAGAGGTTGTGGAACAGGGTCTCGGCGGCCTCCTTGGTGGGCGGCTCGCCGGGACGCATCATGCGATAGATCTCCACCAGGGCCTCGAGCTGGGTGCGGGTGGTGTCCAGCTTGAGGGTGTCGGAGACGAAGGGCCCGCAGTCGAGATCGTTGGTGTAGAGGGTCTCGAGGCGGGTGACACCGGCCTGACCCAGCTTCTCGAGCAGGTCGGGGGTGATCTCGGCGTTGCACTCGCAGATCAGCTCGCCGGTATTGGGGTCGATCTGATCCTTGGCCAGGGTCTTGCCGAAGAGGTACTCCATGGGCACCTCGAGGCGCTCCAGGCCGGCCTTCTCCATCTGGCGGATATGCTTCTGGGTGATGCGACGCCCTTCCTCGACGATCAGGCTGCCATCGGCATCCTTGATGTCGAAGGTGGCGGTCTCGCCGCGCAGGCGCGACGGCACCAGCTCCACGGAGAAGCCGGACTTCTCGATATGGAAGGTGCTGGTGTCGAAGAAGGTATCGAGGATCTCCTCGGCACTCATGCCCAGTGCGCGCAGCAGCACCGAGGCCGGCAGCTTGCGGCGGCGGTCGATACGCACATAGACGTTGTCCTTGGGATCGAACTCGAAGTCGAGCCAGGAGCCACGGTAGGGAATCACCCGCGCCGAGTAGAGCAGCTTGCCGGAGGAGTGGCTCTTGCCCTTGTCATGGTCGAAGAAGACACCCGGGGAGCGGTGCAGCTGGGAGACGATGACCCGCTCGGTACCATTGACCACGAAGGTACCGTTCTCGGTCATCAGGGGGATCTCCCCCATGTAGACTTCCTGCTCCTTGATGTCCTTGATGGCCTTGTTCGACGACTCCTTGTCATAGATGATCAGGCGAACCTTGACCCGCAGCGGCGCCGAGTAGGTGACACCGCGCAGCTGGCACTCCTTGACGTCGAAGGCCGGCGTACCGAAACGGTAGCTGACGTACTCGAGGGCGGCGTTGCCGGAGAAGCTCTCGATCGGGAAGACGGACTTGAAGGCGGCATGCAGGCCGACTTCCATCCGCTCTTCGGGCGAACGGTCCTGCTGGAGGAAGTCGTAGTAGGAATCAAGCTGGATGGCCAGCAGGTAGGGCACATCCATCACTTGGGGCAGTTTGCCGAAATCCTTGCGGATGCGTTTTTTCTCAGTGTATGAGTAAGCCATCTGTATTCCCCAGCTTGTTCACCATGGGTGACCGATGCGAATCGGCGCCACCCGACGGTAGCGGCTCCGTCAGGCGTTGACGGCAAGCCCCCGGAGGAGGGCTCGCCGTCGGAATTCGGCTAGCGGCGGCGGCAGAGCGGCGGCCGGCTAGTGACAACAGAAAAAGGCCGGCAGCGGGTGACCCGCCACCAGCCGTGGAAGCTTACGCAGCGCGTGAAGCCATGGAAATCAAGAACTTACTTGAGTTCCACGGAAGCGCCGGCTTCTTCCAGCTTCGCCTTGGCCGCTTCGGCGTCGTCCTTGGACAGGGCTTCCTTGATGGTCGCCGGTGCGCCGTCGACGGCACCCTTGGCTTCCTTCAGGCCCAGGCCAGTGATCTCGCGAACGACCTTGATCACGTTGACTTTCTTCTCGCCGGCAGAGGTCAGCACCAGGTCGAACTCGGTCTGCTCTTCGGCGGCGGCGGCTTCGCCACCGGCCGGGCCGGCAACGACGGCGGCAGCGGCGGAAACGCCGAACTTCTCTTCCATCGCTTCGATCAGATCGACGACTTCCATCACGGACATGTCGGCGACGGCGTTGATGATGTCTTCTTTGGTCAGTGCCATTGTCAAATTCCTAGACTTTGCGGGAATCCCGTACCAAAAGGTCCGAGGACTCGAGGGTTCAGTATAAGTCGCGTATCGGCCGAAAGGGACGCCTTAGGCGGCCGCTTCCTGCTTCTGGTCACGCAGTGCAGCCAGGGTGCGGACCAGTTTGCCGGCGGAAGCTTCCTTCATCACCGACATCAGCTTGGCGATCGCTTCATCGTACGTCGGCAGGGTCGCCAGACGGTCGATATCGGCAGCCGGGATCAGCTCGCCTTCGTAGGCCAGCGCCTTGACTTCGAAGCTCTTCTCCGCTTTGGCGAACTCCTTGAACAGACGGGCGGCGGCGCCCGGGTGCTCGGTGGAGAAAGCCAGCAGGGTCGGGCCCACGAAGCTGTCGTTCAGGCACTCCCAGGGAGTACCGTTCAGGGCGCGACGTGCCAGGGTGTTGCGGACAACACGGATCTGCACGCCATTCTCGCGGGCCTGCTTGCGCAGGTCGGTCATCTTGCTGACCGCGACGCCACGAGAATCGGCAACGACGACGGAGAGAGCATCCTTGGCGGCTTCACTGACCTCGGCAACGATTGCCTTCTTGCCTTCGAGAGCTAGTGCCACTGTGTTCACTCCTTCGTGCCGGGAATCTGCGATGCGGGCATCGCATCCCGGGGGTTACCATCTCCCCCGCGCCTGTTGGCGCGGAGGTCTTGGGCGATGGTGCACACCAGCGGACTGGCGGCCACACCATCTGCGCAGGCATCCCGGAGGGAAGATTAAGCCGCCTACCGGAGTGGACGGCGCCTGCGGTCTTTGACGGTGCCCCGCCCGGCGTCTTGAATCCGCGCACGGGGACCGCAAAGTTCTTGCCTGTCGGCGATCACACCAGCGCGGAGTGATCGACGGTGATGCCCGGGCCCATGGTGGTGGACAGGGTCATCTTCTTGAAATACACACCCTTGGAAGTGCTCGGCTTGAGCCGCTTCAGGTCGGCGACCAGCGCTTCCAGGTTGCCCTGGATGGCGGTGGCGTCGAAATCGACCTTGCCCAGGGTGGTGTGGATGATACCGTTCTTGTCGGTACGGAAACGCACCTGACCGGCCTTGGCGTTCTTGACGGCGGTGGCCACGTCCGGGGTCACGGTGCCGACCTTGGGGTTCGGCATCAGGCCACGCGGACCGAGGATCTGGCCCAGCTGACCGACGACGCGCATGGCGTCCGGCGAGGCGATGACCACGTCGAAGTCGAGCTGACCCTTCTTGACCTGCTCGGCCAGCTCGTCCATGCCAACGATATCGGCACCGGCTTCCTTGGCGGCATCGGCGTTGGCACCCTGGGTGAAGACGGCGACACGCACGTCTTTACCGGTACCATTGGGCATGACGGTGGCGCCACGCACGACCTGGTCGGATTTGCGCGGATCGACGCCCAGATTGATGGCGACGTCCAGGGACTCCTTGAACTTGACGGTGGACAGCTCGGCGAGCAGGGCCACGGCCTCTTCCAGGGAGTAGACCTTGGTGGAGTCGACCTTTTCGTTGATCAGCTGGGCGCGCTTGGACAGTTTAGCCATGATCAGAGACCCTCCACGTTCAGGCCCATGCTGCGGGCGCTACCGGCAATGGTACGCACAGCGGCGTCGAGATCGGCGGCCGTCAGATCCGGCTCCTTGGTCTTGGCGATCTCTTCCAGCTGTTCGCGGGTCACGGTACCGACCTTCTTCTTGTTCGGCTCACCGGAACCGGACTTGATGCCAGCGGCTTTCTTCAGCAGCACGGCAGCAGGCGGGGTCTTGGTGACGAAGGTGAAGCTACGGTCGGAGTAGACGGTGATCACCACGGGAGTGGGCAGGCCCGGCTCGATGTCCTGGGTCGCGGCGTTGAACGCCTTACAGAACTCCATGATGTTCACACCGTGCTGACCCAGGGCCGGGCCGACGGGGGGGCTGGGATTGGCCTTACCAGCTGCGACCTGCAGCTTGATGTAAGCCTGTACTTTCTTGGCCATGATGGACTCCAGTTGGGTAGTAGCGCCTTGCGGCTCCCCGATTGATGAGCCGCCGGGCGGCTCGCGATACGACTAAATACGACTGAGGCCGAGCGTTACTCTTTCTCGACCTGGGAAAACTCGAGTTCGACAGGGGTCGCGCGACCGAAGATCAGCACGCTGACCTGGAGGCGACTCTTGTCGTAATTGACCTCTTCGACCACGCCATTGAAGTCGGCGAAGGGGCCATCGACAACGCGCACGGACTGACCCGGCTCGAACATGGTCTTGGGGCGCGGCTTGTCGGTACCGTCCTGGACGCGGCGCAGGATGGCATCCGCCTCCTTCTGGGTGATCGGCGCCGGCTTCTCCTTGGTGCCGCCGATAAAGCCCATGACCCGCGGCGTCTCGTTGACCAGGTGCCATGTCGCGTCATTCATTTCCATCTCGACCAGCACATAGCCAGGATAGAACTTGCGCTCGCTCTTGCGGCGCTTGCCGTCACGCATCTCGACGACTTCTTCGGTAGGCACGAGGATCTCGCCGAAGCCCTCCTCCATGCCATACAGCTTCACACGCTCCTTGAGCGAGCGCATGACGTGCTTCTCGAAGCCGGAATAGGCGTGGACGACATACCAACGCTTGGACATGGAAACTCCTAACCGATGACGCCGGACATTGCCCAGCCAAGAAGGGTATCGATCAGCCACAGCATCAGGCCCACCACCAGCACGGCCACCAGCACGATGGCGGTGGTCTGTACGGTCTCGGGACGGGTCGGCCAGACGACGCGCTGAATCTCTTTCTTCGCATTCTTGGCCAGCTCGGCGAGGTCGCGACCCTTGGTGGTCGTCAGGGCGATCGCCGCAGCGGCAGCGCCCAGCACCACCACACCCAGGGCGCGATAGAGCAGCGCCTGATCGGCAAAATAGGAATTACCAACGACGGCAACGACCAGCAGCGCGACGACAGCCGCCCACTTGAGCCCGTCGTGGCGCGACTCCTGCACCTCGGCGTTATGTTTCATGAAAACGTGACTCCTCAGGGTGCAGCGATCGTAACGTGAAATCTGTCTTGAGGTAAGCCAGCCTGGGGAAGACTGGCAGGCCAGGAGGGAATCGAACCCCCAACCTGCGGTTTTGGAGACCGCTGCTCTGCCAATTGAGCTACTGGCCTGTATCAACACCCTGCGCCTTCGCCACCCTTTGCGGGACACTCAGGACACAGCGGGCGCCATGGTAGCGGAAAAGCAACCGCCTGGCAACCCTATTCGCGCAATGCCGAGGACACCCTCGACACAAAGAGAAAAGGCGAGCCATTCGACTCGCCTTTTCAAAGTGGAGCTCATGGACGGATTTGAACCGTCGACCTCACCCTTACCAAGGGTGTGCTCTACCCCTGAGCTACATGAGCGCAAACCTTACCTGGAGCGGGCAGCGGGGATCGAACCCGCATCATCAGCTTGGAAGGCTGAGGTTCTACCATTGAACTATGCCCGCCTACCCACTCTTACTACCGCCCCGCCTTGACCGGGCGGCTAAATCTGGTGGAGGGGGAAGGATTCGAACCTTCGAAGCTTTCGCGGCAGATTTACAGTCTGCTCCCTTTGGCCACTCGGGAACCCCTCCAGCTGGCGAAGCATTCTACCCGCCTCAGCAACCATGTCAAGCCTTATCTTTCAGTGGCTTGGCATCATCCATCAGCGCTTGGCGAGGGGGATGTGTTGCCCTGGAACGCGGCGCATTGTGTCAAAGCAGGGTGGAGAATGCAAGTCCTGCACGAATCTTTTCCAGCGCCGCGGGCACCGGCACCCGCGGCGCCCCCGACAGGCGCCCCGCCCGCTCCGCCGCGGTCAGCGGAAAACAGGCCTCCAGGCCGCCGTAGACCATATCGGGCCAGACCGCATGGGGCACCCGCAGCCCCCGGGAGACCACCCGCGCATCGCCGCCGGTCAGCAATAGCGGCAGCGCCACCCCCTCCCGGTCACAGACCTCGGCATAGAGGCGATTGACGGCGCTTACCGCGGCCATATAGATGCCGTGATTGACCGCCTCCACGGTATTCTTGCCGGGAGCCAGCAGCTCATCCGCCTCGCTGTCCGGGTCGATGGCCACGTTGCGGGTCCCCAGCTTGAGACTCTCCTTCATCAGCCGCAGGCCCGGGAGGATATAGCCGCCGAGGTGACGCCCCCCCGGCAGCACGAAATCCACGGTGATGGCGCTGCCGCAATCCACCGCACAGCAGCCTCCGGCCAACTGATACCCGGCCAGGGTGCCCAGCCAGCGATCCACCCCCAGGCGCCCCGGCTCCTCGTAGCCGTTGGTCACCCCCAGGGCCTCGGCGGTGGAGCGTGCCACATAGACCGACACCACCCGGCGCCGCAGCAGCGCCACCGTCTCTTCCAGCACCGCCTTGCGCGCCACGCTGGAGATGCGCACCGACTGCACCACGTCCAGGTCGGGGATATCGGAGCCGGGACGCCACTCCTCCCGGGTCCAGAGCGCCCCACGGGAACGGATCTCGCTGCTCAGGGTATCCTTGAGCCGCCACTTGGAGAGGGTATTGCCGATATCCAGATCGAGAATCATGGGCGACCACGCACGCTGATTTCACCGCCGGCCAGCCGCCGCAGCTCGTCGCCACAACGCACCTCCAGGTGCCCGGCCCCATCGACCCCCTGGGCGATGCCCCGGTAGCTCTGACTGCCCTGAATCACCTCCACCTCCTGGTCGGCATGGGCGTGCCGTGCGTTCCAGGCCGCCTGCCAGGCGCCAAAGCCCTCCCCCTCGAAGCGTTGCATCAACTCCAGCAGGCCACCGATCAGCGCCGCCGCCAGGGCATTGCGTGAGATACCCGGCACCTGATCCGCCACCGCCGCTACCGGCTGATCGACGGCCTCGCGCATCGCCTGCGGCAGGAAGACATTCAGGCCGATGCCGATCACCACCTCGCAGGGCCCCTCCAGGTCCCCCTGCACCTCCAGCAGGATGCCGGCCAGCTTACGCCGCCCCTCCTCGGTGACCAGCAATAGATCGTTGGGCCACTTCAGGGCGACCCGCGCGCCCTCGCGCTCCAGTACGTCGGCGAGCACCACCCCCACGGCCAGGCTCAGCCCCTCCAGGGCCGCTACGCCATTCTCGAAGCGCCACCCCAGGGAGAGCAGCAGGCCACGCCCCCAGGGACTGACCCAACGCCGCCCTCGCCGCCCACGACCGGCCCCCTGGCTCTCCGCCAGGCACACCTCACCGTGCCCGGCGCCCTGAGTGAAGCGCTCGCGCAGGAAGGCATTGGTAGAGTCCAGGGACTCCTCGACGAACAGGCGCCGCAGGGCGGGGCGACTCTGCGAGTCGAGCCGCGAGACGATCCCGGCGCCATCGAGGAGCTCCACCGGCTCACCCAGCCGGTAGCCCAGCCCCTTGACCGCCTCCAGGGGAATTCCCAGGGCCTCCAGCTTCTTCAGCTGCTTCCAGACCGCCGTGCGCGACACCCCGAGACGCTCCCCCAGCTGCTCGCCGGAATGGAAGTCCCCATCGCTCATCAGGCGAATCAGGTCACCAATGGTCATCTTAAGGCCCCTGCGGCAAAAGGCTCATTCTAGCGGAAGGAGTCCGACCCCGTGAATCACGCCGACCAAAGTGGCATCTCCTGTAGCCCGACTCCCTCCTCCTGAGCCTCGCCCTTCGGGCCCGCCGAGGCGATTCCCGCAGCGCCCCGACCACAGAGCATGGGAGCCCCCAACGACAAGCCCCCGGCCTCTGTCGAGACCGGGGGCTGAATACGAAAAAACCCCAGCCTCTGTCGACGCTGGGGTTTCCTCTCAATAAGTGCCTGACGAGGATCCGGCCGGCGCTCCGGCGGGCGGCGTCCGCTACTCGACTCGTCTCATCCTGAGACTCGCCCTTCGGGCCCGCCGAGGCAGTTTCCGCCGCTTCCCGACAGGCGGGATCCATGGGAGACCCCCAAACGACGAAGCCCCGACCAATGGTCGGGGCTTCTGAATAAGTGCCTGACGATGATCGCGCCGGGCTCCGGCGGTCGGCGCTCCGATACTCTCGCATGGGGGTGAGACCACCCGGCCCTTCGTGGCACCGCCACGGGGGCGGTCGAACGCCCCGAGCCGGCGAGGGGCTGGACCGCGAAGCGGCCCCACGAGGTAAAGAGCGGGTCTCCCCGTGCCCATGAAAAAACCCCGAACACTGAGTGCCCGGGGTTTTTTCGATATAAGTGCCTGATGAGGATCCGGGCGGCGTTCCGCTACTCTCCATGGGAGACCCACAAACGACGAAGCCCCGACCAATGGTCGGGGCTTCTGAATAAGTGCCTGACGATGACCTACTCTCGCATGGGGAGACCCCACACTACCATCGGCGCTGAGCGGTTTCACTGCTGAGTTCGGCATGGGATCAGGTGGTTCCCACTCGCTATGGTCGTCAGGCGTAAACGGTGGCCGGCTGCGTGCGTGTCGCAACCCGCCTTATGAATCATGCTGTTGAGGATCGTCTCACGTATCCGGCGCGTACCATCGCGCAAACCCCTTGGGGTTATATGGTCAAGCCTCACGGGCCATTAGTATCGGTTAGCTCAACGCCTCGCAGCGCTTCCACACCCGACCTATCAACCAGCTAGTCTTGCTGGACCCTTTAGGAGGCGCAAGGCCTCAGGGAAGTCTCATCTTGAAGGGGGCTTCCCGCTTAGATGCTTTCAGCGGTTATCCTGTCCGCACATAGCTACCCGGCAATGCCACTGGCGTGACAACCGGAACACCAGAGGTGCGTCCACTCCGGTCCTCTCGTACTAGGAGCAGCTCTTCTCAAACTTCCGACGCCCACGGCAGATAGGGACCGAACTGTCTCACGACGTTCTAAACCCAGCTCGCGTACCACTTTAAATGGCGAACAGCCATACCCTTGGGACCGACTTCAGCCCCAGGATGTGATGAGCCGACATCGAGGTGCCAAACACCGCCGTCGATGTGAACTCTTGGGCGGTATCAGCCTGTTATCCCCGGAGTACCTTTTATCCGTTGAGCGATGGCCCTTCCATACAGAACCACCGGATCACTAGAACCTACTTTCGTACCTGCTCGACGTGTCTGTCTCGCAGTCAAGCACCCTTATGCTCTTGCACTCAATGCACGATTTCCGACCGTGCTGAGGGTACCTTCGTGCTCCTCCGTTACTCTTTGGGAGGAGACCGCCCCAGTCAAACTACCCACCACACACTGTCCTCGCCCCGGATGACGGGGCTGAGTTAGAACGCCAATGATGCCAGGCTGGTATTTCAAGGTTGGCTCCACCCGAACTGGCGTCCGGGTTTCCAAGCCTCCCAGCTATCCTACACAAGCAACATCAGCGTCCAGTGTGAAGCTATAGTAAAGGTTCACGGGGTCTTTCCGTCTAGCCGCGGGTACACAGCATCTTCACTGCGATTTCAATTTCACTGAGTCTCGGGTGGAGACAGTGTGGCCATCATTACGCCATTCGTGCAGGTCGGAACTTACCCGACAAGGAATTTCGCTACCTTAGGACCGTTATAGTTACGGCCGCCGTTTACCGGGGCTTCGATCAGGAGCTTCGGCCGGAGCCTAACACCATCAATTAACCTTCCGGCACCGGGCAGGCGTCACACCCTATACGTCCGCTTGCGCGTTTGCAGAGTGCTGTGTTTTTAATAAACAGTTGCAGCCACCTGGTATCTTCGACCGGTTCGTGCTTCCACCGCGGGGTGTTCACACTACGCCGGCGTGCCTTCTCCCGAAGTTACGGCACCATTTTGCCTAGTTCCTTCACCCGAGTTCTCTCAAGCGCCTTGGTATTCTCTACCTGACCACCTGTGTCGGTTTGGGGTACGGTCTCACAGAATCTGAAGCTTAGAGGCTTTTCCTGGAAGCGTGGCATCAATGACTTCCAGACCGTAGTCTGTTCGTCTCGTCTCTCGGCCTTGAGATCCCGGATTTGCCTAAGATCTCGGCCTACTGACTTTCACCAGGACAACCAACGCCTGGCTCACCTAGCCTTCTTCGTCCCCCCATCGCAATTCTGTGAGGTACGGGAATATTGACCCGTTTCCCATCGACTACGCCTTTCGGCCTCGCCTTAGGGGCCGACTCACTCTGCTCCGATTAGCGTCGAACAGAAACCCTTGGTCTTCCGGCGGGGGAGTTTTTCACTCCCCTTATCGTTACTCATGTCAGCATTCGCACTCGTGATACCTCCAGCGAGCTTCTCAACTCACCTTCATCGGCTTACACGACGCTCCTCTACCGCTCGTCATTCGACGAACCCGTAGCTTCGGCACCTGGTTTGAGCCCCGTTACATCTTCCGCGCAGGCCGACTCGACTAGTGAGCTATTACGCTTTCTTTAAAGGATGGCTGCTTCTAAGCCAACCTCCTAGCTGTCTAAGCCTTCCCACATCGTTTCCCACTTAACCAGGATTTTGGGGCCTTAGCTGACGGTCTGGGTTGTTTCCCTTTTCACGACGGACGTTAGCACCCGCCGTGTGTCTCCCACGCTGCACTCACCGGTATTCGGAGTTTGCCTCGGGTTGGTAAGCCGGGATGGCCCCCTAGCCGAAACAGTGCTCTACCCCCGGCGGTGATACGTGAGGCGCTACCTAAATAGCTTTCGAGGAGAACCAGCTATCTCCGGGCTTGATTAGCCTTTCACTCCGATCCACAAGTCATCCAAATCTTTTTCAACAGATCCTGGTTCGGTCCTCCAGTTGATGTTACTCAACCTTCAACCTGCTCATGGATAGATCGCCCGGTTTCGGGTCTATATCCAGCGACTGGTCGCCCAGTTAAGACTCGGTTTCCCTACGCCTCCCCTATACGGTTAAGCTCGCCACTGAATATAAGTCGCTGACCCATTATACAAAAGGTACGCGGTCACAGAACGAGTCTGCTCCCACTGCTTGTACGCATACGGTTTCAGGATCTATTTCACTCCCCTCTCCGGGGTTCTTTTCGCCTTTCCCTCACGGTACTGGTTCACTATCGGTCAGCCAGGAGTATTTAGCCTTGGAGGATGGTCCCCCCGTCTTCAGTCAAGGTTTCTCGTGCCCCGACCTACTCGATTTCACTGGATCAGGTTTTCGGCTACGGGACTATCACCCGCTATGGTCGAGCTTCCCAGCTCGTTCGCCTAACCAGTCACCAGCTTAAGGGCTGGTCCCCGTTCGCTCGCCGCTACTTGGGGAATCTCGGTTGATTTCTTTTCCTCGGGGTACTTAGATGTTTCAGTTCCCCCGGTTCGCCTCCTGCACCTATGGATTCAGTGCAGGATACTCATCTTGTGATGAGTGGGTTTCCCCATTCGGAAATGTCCGGGTCACAGGTTGTTTGCCACCTCACCGAACCTTATCGCAGGCTACAACGTCCTTCATCGCCTCTGGCTGCCAAGGCATCCACCGTATGCGCTTAATCGCTTGACCATATAACCCGAAGGGGTCTGGTCGCGATTGGTACGATAATTGCCGGATACGCTTGAGACGTATCTTCAATTTGTCAGCATGATTCATATTTTTAAAGAGCACTTGCTCTGAAACAATCAGGCAATTCATGTGAGCACTTGCCGGCAGGCGGCAGTCGTCGTTTAAGGAGGTGATCCAGCCGCAGGTTCCCCTACGGCTACCTTGTTACGACTTCACCCCAGTCATGAACCACACCGTGGTGATCGCTCCCCCGAAGGTTAAGCTAACCACTTCTGGTGCAGTCCACTCCCATGGTGTGACGGGCGGTGTGTACAAGGCCCGGGAACGTATTCACCGTGACATTCTGATTCACGATTACTAGCGATTCCGACTTCACGGAGTCGAGTTGCAGACTCCGATCCGGACTGAGACCGGCTTTATGGGATTAGCTCCACCTCGCGGTATCGCAACCCTTTGTACCGACCATTGTAGCACGTGTGTAGCCCTACCCGTAAGGGCCATGATGACTTGACGTCGTCCCCACCTTCCTCCGGTTTGTCACCGGCAGTCTCCCTAGAGTTCCCGACCGAATCGCTGGCAAATAGGGACAAGGGTTGCGCTCGTTACGGGACTTAACCCAACATTTCACAACACGAGCTGACGACAGCCATGCAGCACCTGTCTGTGCGTTCCCGAAGGCACCAATCCATCTCTGGAAAGTTCGCACGATGTCAAGGGTAGGTAAGGTTCTTCGCGTTGCATCGAATTAAACCACATGCTCCACCGCTTGTGCGGGCCCCCGTCAATTCATTTGAGTTTTAACCTTGCGGCCGTACTCCCCAGGCGGTCGACTTATCGCGTTAACTGCGCCACAAAGTTCTCAAGGAACCCAACGGCTAGTCGACATCGTTTACGGCGTGGACTACCAGGGTATCTAATCCTGTTTGCTACCCACGCTTTCGCACCTCAGTGTCAGTGTCAGTCCAGAAGGCCGCCTTCGCCACTGGTATTCCTCCCGATCTCTACGCATTTCACCGCTACACCGGGAATTCTACCTTCCTCTCCTGCACTCTAGCCTGACAGTTCCGGATGCCGTTCCCAGGTTGAGCCCGGGGCTTTCACAACCGGCTTATCAAGCCACCTACGCGCGCTTTACGCCCAGTAATTCCGATTAACGCTCGCACCCTCCGTATTACCGCGGCTGCTGGCACGGAGTTAGCCGGTGCTTCTTCTGCGAGTGATGTCCTTCCTGAAGGGTATTAGCCCTCAGGCCTTCTTCCTCGCTGAAAGTGCTTTACAACCCGAAGGCCTTCTTCACACACGCGGCATGGCTGGATCAGGGTTTCCCCCATTGTCCAATATTCCCCACTGCTGCCTCCCGTAGGAGTCTGGGCCGTGTCTCAGTCCCAGTGTGGCTGATCATCCTCTCAGACCAGCTACGGATCGTCGCCTTGGTGAGCCGTTACCTCACCAACTAGCTAATCCGACATAGGCTCATCCGATAGCGCAAGGTCCGAAGATCCCCTGCTTTCTCCCGTAGGACGTATGCGGTATTAGCGTGAGTTTCCCCACGTTATCCCCCACTATCGGGCAGATTCCTATGCATTACTCACCCGTCCGCCGCTCGACGCCTGGAAGCAAGCTTCCATCGTTTCCGCTCGACTTGCATGTGTTAGGCCTGCCGCCAGCGTTCAATCTGAGCCATGATCAAACTCTTCAGTTTAAAATCATTGTGGTTCTTACTTGTCACCCGAAGGTAACAAAAGCGAACCAAACTTGGCTCAAGGTTCAAACGTTCTCAAAAAGACCCGAAGATCTTTGACGAGTCGCTTGCCTTGATGATTTGGTGACTTCTCACCGCCTCACCGACAAGCGCCCACATGAATTACCTGATCGATTGTTAAAGAGCGGCTCCGAGCTCTCTAAAGAGTGGAGCGTCTCGCTTTGGTCGCTGTTGCGACGCCGCTGCGAGGAAGCGACATTCTACCGATTCGGCCGCTGCTGTCAAGCCCTGCTCGGCGACCCCGAGGCGGACTGCGAAGCAGCGACCTGCGGTCATCCGAGCCGGCGACGGGCCGGTCGGTGTGGCGATGCATTCTACCGCATCCGGCCGTTCTGTCAATCTCGATTTTCGCGAGAGGGTTTCGAAAACCCCAACAGAAACAAGCACTTTTGCCACTCATTGCCGCTGGCCACGATGTCCGTCGCCGGCAGCGGATGCGTACTTTACGGATTAACCCGCGCCCCTGCAAGGACTTTGGTAAAAAACTTTCAGCCGGCCTCGGCGCCGCCTCCCGTACGCGGACGGCTGGCCCGATCCAGGAGCGACAGGATCGAGCGATAAGGGATGCCGCCATGCTGACTCAGCCCGATCTCGCAGGTGCGGGAATTGGAATACCCCGCTTCGCAGCCCTCGACCTGTTCCGCCAAACCGGTCAATGCCGAGGCATTGAGCTCCGGCACCGTGAAGCCCTTGTCGCCGGCGAAGCCGCAGCAGCCGATACCCTCCGGCACCACCACCTCAGTGGCACAGGCCCGGGCCAGGGCGGCGAACTTGTCGGCGAGGCCCATGCGGGTGCTGGAGCAGGTCACATGCAGGGCGACACGCTCGGCCAGCGGAACGATATCGAGGCGCGGCAACAGATGATCATGGGCGAAGGCCACCGGCTCCAGCAGCGCGAGCCGGGCATCGAGACTCTCTTGCATGCGCAGGGTGCAGGGACTGGTATCGCAGAGCACCGGGTAGCGCCCGTTCTGGCTGGCGGCCAGCAGCTCCCGGT
This sequence comes from Bisbaumannia salifodinae, assembly GCF_055388505.1. The sequence continues at coordinate 77,247 of NZ_AP043781.1, read as the reverse complement.
TGAGCTCCCTCGCCTTATGGGCCGCCTCCTCGAACTGGCCCTTGGACTGGAAGGCCATCCCGCAGCAGAGGTGACCCGGAATCGCCGGAATGATCGCCTCGAAGCCGGCCTTCTCCAACACTGCCAAAGTGATCTCCATCACCGAACGCGACTCCTCGTCACCATGGGTGGCGCCGAAGACCCGGGTGGCGCAGGAGGGTAGATAGACGACCTTGTCACGCCCCCGCTCCTTGCCGGCGGCGGCCTTGAGCACGCGGATCGGTGCCGCCTTGGGCAGGCTCGGGAGCCACAGCGGCAGGCGCTCGCCGGAGACACGCCGCGCGGCGCGACCGAAGGCCGCCATGGCGGCCTCTCCCAGGACGGCGCGACCGCCGCCGGCCAGGTTGAGCAGCCCCCGAGCCACCCGGGTCGTGCCGGAGAAGTGATGCCCGAGTCGCCGCGCCAGCCGCGCCTGCCCCTGACTATCCTCATGACGCAGGGCGCGCACCAGGTCCCCGGTATTGATCCCCACCGGGCACTGGGTGGCACAGAGCCCATCGGCGGCACAGGTCTCCACGCCGTCATACTGGTAGGCCCGGCGCAGCGTCTCCAGGCGTGCCTCGTCACGCGATTCCCCCTGGGCCTCGAGACGCGCCAACTCGCGGCGGATCACGATGCGCTGGCGAGGCGTCAGGGTCAGGTGCTTCGACGGGCAGACCGATTCGCAGAAGCCGCACTCGATGCACTTGTCGACCAGGGCATCCGCCGCCGGCAGCGGCTTGAGGTTCTGCAGGTGCAGCTCGGCGTTGCGGCTCAGGATCACCTCGGGGTTGAGCAGGTTATCGGGGTCGAAGAGCGCCTTGATCTCCCACATCAGCGCATAGGCATCGCTGCCCCATTCCAGCTCCACATAGGGCGCCATATTGCGTCCGGTGCCGTGCTCCGCCTTGAGGGAGCCGCCATACTCCACGCCCACCAACTGGGCCACCTCATCCATCAGCGCCTGGTAGCGCTCCACCTCGCCGGGCTTCTCGAAGCCCTGGGGGAAGACGAAATGCAGATTTCCCTCCAGGGCATGACCGAAGAGGATGGTGTCGCCATAGCCGTGGCGCCGGAAGGCGGCGGTCAGGGCTGCCACCCCCTCGTCGAGGCGCTCGATGGGGAAGGCCACGTCCTCGATCACCACGGTGGTGCCGGTCTCGCGCACCGCCCCCACCGCCGGGAAGAGGCCCTTGCGGATCTTCCAGTAGCCGGCGTAGGTGTCGGCGTCGCGGGTAAAGGTCAGCGGCTCCAGGGTGCGAATCCCCTCCAGGGCGGCCTGCACCTCGGCCAGCCGCGCCTGGAGTTCCGCCTCGCTGTCGCCACGCACATCGATCAGCAGGGCCGCCGCCCCCTCGGGGAGGCCACGCAGCGACTCCGGCATGCCGGGCCGGTCCTGCACCGAGCGCAGGGCGGCATGATCCATCAGCTCCACCGCCGCCACCGGCGTGCGCTTCAGGGCGATGGTGGCGCGACAGGTGGTGGCCATATCGGGAAAGAAGGCCAGCGCCGCCGCCTTGTGCGCCTCGTCCACCACGCTGCGGTAGGTGATGGCGGCGATAAAGCCGAGGGTCCCCTCGGAGCCGATCATCAGGTGCTTGAGGATCTCGATGCCATCGGCATGGTCCACCAGGCTATTGAGGGCATAGCCGGTGGTGTTCTTGAGCCGATACTTGTGGCGGATCTTCTCCGCCAGCTCGCCATTGGCGCGGGTCTCGGCGGCCAGCCCCGCGAGGCCCGCCAGCAGCTCGCCATGACTCTCGCGGAAGGCCGCCACGCTGGCGGCATCGGCGGTGTCCAGCAGGGTGCCGTCGGCCAGGATCACGCGGATATCGCGCACCGTACGGTAGCTGTTCTGGGCGGTGCCGCAGCACATCCCCGAGGCGTTGTTGGCGGCGATCCCGCCGATCATGCAGCTATTGATGGAGGCCGGGTCGGGGCCGATCTTGCGCCCGTAGGGCGCCAGCAGCCGATTGGCCCGGGCGCCGATCACCCCGGGCTCGAGGCGAATCGCCGCGCCCTCTTCCAGCACCTCGGCGCCCTGCCAGCCGCGCCCCAGCTGGATCAGTACCGAGTCGGTAATGGCCTGGCCAGAGAGCGAGGTGCCGGCGGCACGAAAGGTCACCGGCAGCCGCCGGGCACGACACTCGCCGAGTACCCGCTGCAGCTCCGCCTCGTCTTCCACCCGCACCACCAGTTGGGGAATCAGCCGATAGAAGCTGGCATCGGTGCCATAGGCCAGGGTGCGCAAGGGGTCATGGATCAGCCGCGCCTCGGGAAAGTGGGGGCGCAGGGCCCCCAGCAGTTCCCGGTAGGCCGGCGCCAGGGTCTCCACGGCTGTCGTCTGCATCGTCACTCTCCTATCCGCCAATCAGGCCACCCACCAGGGGATCCAGGCCGCTCGCCAGGCCCACCGCCAGCAGCGCCAGGATACCCGAGGCGAGCAGGTAATAGGCGGTGGGAATCACCGTCAGGCGCAGCACGCGCCCCTCGCGTCCCAGTAGCCCCACGGTAGCGGAGGCGGCCACCACATTATGGATGGCGATCATGTTGCCGGCGGCGGCGCCCACCGCCTGCATGGCCACCAGCAGCACGCCGGAGACACCCAGCAGCTCGCCGACACTGAACTGGAACTGGGAGAGCATCAGGTTGGAGACGGTATTGGAGCCGGCGATAAAGGCCCCCAGGGCGCCCACGCTGGAGGCGAACAGCGGGTAGACCTGGCCCACGGCCCCGGAGACCAGCTCCGCCATGGCCACCGGCATGGAGGGCAGGTCGGCGGCGTTGACCCCGGAATTGATCAGGATGCGCACCATGGGAATGGTGAAGATCAGCACGAAGCCGGCGCCCAGCAGGGTCCGCGATGACTCGCCCAGGGCGGCACGCAGCTCGTTGAGGCGCATGCGATGCAGCAGGAAGGTGGCCAGCACCACCAGCACCATGATGCCGCCGGGGAGGTAGAGGGGTTGAATGCTGCCGGAGACCCCCGCCTCGCCGAGGATATCGTTCCAGCCGAAGGCCAGGAAACTGGTGAAGAAGGCCTTGGCTTCCGGGAAGACCCGGGAGACCACCAGCAGCAGCGCCAGCAGCAGGTAGGGGAGCCAGGCCAGCACCAGGGACATCGGCGACTTGCCGGTCAGGCTATCCAGCTTGATCTCGATATTGCCCATCCAGGCCGCGGGCCACTCGCTGGCCGGGGCGAAGTCCCACTGGGTCTTGGGCAGCAGGAAGCCGGCCTTGGCGGCGGGCAGCACGATGGCCATGCCCACCAGGGCGCCGATCATCGACGGGAACTCGGGGCCCAGGAAGACCCCGGCGGCGGCATAGGGCACCACGAAGGCGAGGCCGGCGAAGAGCGCGAAGGGCGCCATGGCCAGCCCTTCCTTCCAGGAGCGATTACGACCGAAGAAGCGGGTCAGCATCATGCACATCAGCAGCGGCATCAGGATGCCCACCAGGGCATGGGTGATCGCCACCCCGGAGGTAATCAACTGGTAGAAGACCTCCCAGCTGGAGCCCTCGGCGATGAGGCGCTCGCCGATGGCGGCGCGATCCAGGCCACCGCTGACCCCCACCACGATGGGCGTGCCCACGGCGCCGAAGGAGACCGGCGTGGACTGGATCATCATGCCGATCATCACCGCCCCCATGGCCGGGAAGCCCAGCGCCACCAGCAAGGGCGCGGCCACCGCCGCCGGGGTACCGAAGCCCGAGGCGCCCTCGATAAAGCAGCCGAACAGCCAGGCGACGATGATCGCCTGGACCCGGCGGTCGGGGCTGATCGACGAGAAGCCGCCGCGGATGGCGGTGATCGCCCCGGAGTGCTTGAGGGTGTTGAGCAGCAGGATGGCGCCGAAGATGATCCACAGGATCGCCGCGGTGAGGATCAGCCCCTGCAGCGCCGAGGCGGTGACCCGCAGCGGGCTCATCTCCCAGGCGAACAGGGCGATGGCCACGGTGGCCAGCAGCACCACCGGCATGGCGCGCCGGGCCGGCCAGTTGAGGCCCACCAGCAGGACCCCGGCCAGGGCCAGGGGGGCGAAGGCGAGTAGCGAGAGTAGCGTGTCGTTCATTGAGGTTCTCCCCGGGGCGCGGCGGCGAGCGGAGCGCAGGGGGCCCCGGGAGGCGCCGCCGGCGCCCCCTCTTTGTTATTGCTGTGGTTGATATGACGCTAGTGGCGCAACAGCACCACCAGTTCTCGGGGTCCGTGAACCCCATAGGCCAGGGTCTGCTCGATATCCGCGGTCTTGCTGGGCCCGGAGATCAGCAGCGCATTGGTGGGCAGGCCCTCCGCCCAGTCGTGGCGCTCCATCGCCTCGAAGAGGGTGTCTTCGATCGCCTCGGCATCCAGCACGGCGATATGGATCGGCGGCACCAGGCTCAGCAGCCGCGGCTCGTCCGGGGTCGGCCAGAGCCACAGGCTGCCGGTCTCGGCGACGCCCCCGCCGGTGGAGGTCAGGCCCGCTTCCGTCTGGAAGAAGAGCTCCTCCCGCCAGGCGTCCACCGGGCGGTCGGCGTCGACCAAAGTGACCTCGGCCTCGGCCAGGGCGGCGCGGGCCTCGGCGGCGACCGGGTGAGCCCGCCCCAGGGCCAGGCGCCGGATGCCCTTGTCGGCCAGCACCCGGGCCAAGGCCTGGGTCCAGTCGGCCCGGGGGGTGTGAATCACCTCGCCATGCACCGAGGTGATCCAGGCCTCGAAGCGACGCAGGCGCTCCTCCCGGCTCCAGCCGCGCCCGCCCATCACCGCGAAGTCGCTGACGGGGGGCGTCAGGGGGCCGTCGAGGCGCTGACGCAGCCGCCCCAGGATGGTCTCTCGAGCACTCATGACTGCCCCTCCTCGTCGGTGGTCGAGCGGTGACGCTTGATCAGGGCATGCAGGGAGTGCCGGGCGGGCTTGGGGGCGACCCGATGGTCGCTCCAGGGCCCCAGCCTGCTGGGCGTCAGGGACCCCAGCCTGCCGGCCACCCCCGCGGCGCCGCGCCAGGCGGCGGGGTGCGTCGCCAGCCACTGCCAGGCCTTCCAGGCGGCGGCCTCCGTCCTGGTGCGCTTGCTCCCGGCGCCGGGCACGTTGCCGCGCCCCTCCCCCACCGCCTCCCGGCGCAGCCGGGTCAGCAGGTCGGGAATCGGGATCTTCACCGGGCACACCTCGCCGCAGGCGCCACACAGGCTGGAGGCGGTGGGCAGGTCCTTGGTGGCCTCCAGGCCCATCAGGTGCGGCATCAGGATGCTGCCGATGGGACCGGGGTAGGTGGTGCCATAGCTATGGCCGCCGACCCGGGTATAGACCGGACAGTGGTTCATGCAGGCGCCGCAGCGGATGCAACGCAGGGTGTCGAGCAGCTCGTCGTCCTGATAGATGGCGGAGCGACCGTTATCGACCAGCACCAGGTGGACCTCCTCCGGCCCGTCCTGCTCGTCGGACTTCCGCGGCCCGGAGATCATGTTGAGGTAGGTGGTGGCGTGCTGGCCGGTGGCGGAGCGGGTCAGCAGCGCATAGAGGGGCGCCACGTCGCGCAGCTGCTCCACCACCTTCTCGATGCCGGTGACGGCGATATGCACCGGCGGCACCGTGGTGGTCATGCGCCCATTGCCCTCGTTCTCCACCAGGCACAGGGTGCCGGTCTCGGCCACCGCGAAGTTGACCCCGGTGATGCCCACGTCGGCGGCCATGAAGCGCTCGCGCAGCTGGGCCCGAGCGGCGGCGGTCATGGCGTCCACGTCGCGGGTGCGCGGGATGCCGGTCTTGTCGTGCATGACGTCGGCGATCTCGTCGGTATTGAGGTGGATCGCCGGCATGATGATATGCGAGGGGGTCTGGTCGTTGAGCTGCACCAGGTACTCGCCCAGGTCCGACTCCAGGGCCTCGATCCCCGCCGCCTCCAGGTGGGCATTGAGGTGCATCTCCTCGGTGACCATCGACTTGCCCTTGATCACTGCCTTGGCGCCCCGCGCCTCGCAGAGCTCGCGGATCAGCCGGCAGGCGGCCTCGCCATCCTCGGCCCAGTGCACCCGAATGCCGTTGGCCTGGCAGTTGGCCTCGAGCCGCTCCAGCAGCGTCGGCAGTTGAGCCAGGGCGCGCAGGCGCACGCTGGCCCCCAGCTCGCGCAGCCGCTCCAGCTCCCAGTCGGCGAAGGCCTCGCGGCGCTTGCCCATCAGGCCATCCATGGCACCGCGGAAGTTGGCGCGGATCTGCGGATTGCCCAGGGCATCATGGGCCTGGCGGTGAAAGGCCTGGGGCCTGAAGGTTTGCACACCGGGGGTCTCGAGGCTCATTTGCCGACCCTCCGCCACAGATAGGAGGCGATATGCTCGCCCTCGACCGAGGAGTCACGGTGGGCGAGCCGCCCGGCGATATTCATCAGGCAGCCACAGTCGGAGGTGACGAAGCGCTCGGCCCCGGCCGCCTCGATGGCGCGACTCTTGTCCTCGACCATGGCCGCCGAGACCTCCGGGTGACGCACCGCGAAGGTGCCGCCGAAGCCGCAGCACTCGGCGGCGCGCTCCTGCTCCACCAGGGTCACCCGGCCCAGTCGGGCGAGCAGCGCCGGCCCGGTCTCCGCCAGCCCCATCTCGCGCCGGGCGCTGCAGGAGGTGTGCATGGCCACCGTCTCCGGAGCGCCGCGATCCTCCAGCTCGAGATGGCAGACATGCACCAGGAACTCGGTCAGCTCGAAGACTCGCCCCGCCAGCTCATTGGCCTTGGCCTCGAGGGGCGTGCCGGCAAACAGCTTGGGGTAGTGGTGGCGCAGCATGCCGCCGCAGGAGCCGGACGGCACCACGATGGGCCAGGGCTCGGGGAAGAGGTCGAGCTGGGCCGCGGCCACGGCGCGGGCCTCGTCCTGATACCCCGAGGTATAGGCGGGCTGGCCACAGCAGGTCTGATCCTCGGGGAAATCCACCGCGATGCCCTCCCGTTCCAGCAGGCGCACGGCATCGAGGCCCGCCTCGGGGAAGAACAGGTCGACCAGGCAGGTGCCGAAGAGGTAGACCCTCGGCGGCTTGGGGGGATAACACTTGATGGGGGTCATGGCGTCTCCTGGGGCAGGATGCATGGTCACCGCCCTCGAAGGTTAAATTGGTAAAACCAATTTACAGCTAGCGTTGAGGCACCTTAAAAGGCCGCCAAATACCGTGTCAAACACCGTCGCCCAATTTACCACTTATTGACGCCTAGACTTTAGTAGAAGCCTCGGTGCCGGCCTTATAAGCCAATGAAAATAGAGAAAAAGTCCAGGCGTCCCGAGTTTGCCTCGAGACGGGGGGATGCCTTAGAATTGGTATTACCAATTGTAACATTGCCGCGCAGGACGCCATGACCTACCAGACCGTCAAACAGCCCCGCCTCGCCGACGTGATCACCGAACGGCTGGAGTCGATGATCATCGAAGGTAGCCTCACTCCCGGCCAGCGCCTGCCCCCGGAGCGCGAGCTGGCGGAGCGTTTCGGTGTCTCCCGCCCCTCCCTGCGCGAGGCGATCCAGAAACTCGCCGCCCGCGGCCTGCTGACCAGCCGCCAGGGCGGCGGCACCTTCGTCACCCAGGAGCTCAACACCCGCTACAGCGACCCCTTGCTGGAGATGCTGGCCCGCCACCAGGAGTTTCACCTCGACCTGCTGGAGTTCCGCGATGCCATGGAGGGGCTCTCCGCCTACTATGCGGCGCTGCGCTCCACCCCCGCCGACAAGGAACTGCTGGTGCAGCGCTTCGAGGAGCTCGAGGCCAGCTATGCCGGTCGCGACCCGGAGCAGGAGGCCAAGGCGGATGCCGCCTTCCACTTGGCGATCGCCGAGTCCGCCCACAATGTGCTGCTGCTGCACACCATTCGCGGCATCTTCCATCTGCTGGAGAAGAGCATCGTCGACAACCTGGCCTACCTGTTCGAGAAGCCCGACTCGCGACCGCGGCTGATGGAGCAGCACCGCGCCCTGCTCGAGGCGATCCTCGCCGGCGACGCCGAACAGGCCCGGGAGCGCGCCCATGAGCACCTGGTGTTCGTCGAGGAGGGCCTGCTGGAGCTGGAGCGCGCCGAGACCCGGGCCCAGCGCGCCCTGCGTCGCGCCCAGAGCCACGCCGCCCCATGACACGCCGCGGTCTGCGCCTGGCCCTGGCGCTGCTGATCCTGCTGGGCCTGGCCCTGGTGATCTGGCCGGCGACCCAGGTGGCCCGGGAACAGGCCCTGGATCGCCTGCAGGAGGAGGCCGACAACGAGCTGCGCCTCTCGGTGGCGGGGCTGCGCGGTCACCTCTCCCGCCACGACTACCTGCCCCAGCTGCTCGCCTCCCGGGAGCCGGTGCAGCGCTTCCTGAGCGCTCCCGAGGAGCGTCGCGCCCAGGCCATCAACGTGCTGCTGGATGGCTTCCGGGCCATCGCCGAGGTTTCCGATGTCTACCTGCTGGACCGCCACGCCGACACCCTGGCGGCCAGCAACTGGCACCGCCCCGACACCTTTATCGGCCAGAACTACGCCTTCCGCCGCTACTATCGGGACGCCATCGCCGGCCGCGAGGGACGCTTCTACGGCCTGGGCGTGCTGTCCCGGGAACGGGGTTACTATTTCTCGGCGCCGGTATGGCTCCCCGATGACGAGACCGAGCCCGCCGGCGTCATGGTGGTCAAGGTATTGCTGGATGCCCAGGAGAGCGCCTGGGCCGAGCAGCAGGCGGAGCTGCTGGTGGTGGATGGCCAGGGCATTATCTTCATGGCCAGCCGACCGGAGCTACGCCTGGCGGCCCTGCACCCGCTGAGCGACGCCGAACGCCAGCGACTGCTGGCCACCCGCCGCTACGCCGACGAGCCCCTGGCCCCCTCGGGCCTGCGACAGCTGGAGCGCCGCGGCGAGCATGGCGACCTGGTGACCTTCGATCGTGGCCCACTCGACGGCCAGACCTTCCTGCGCCAGGCAAGGCCCCTGGCGGAGCTGGGCTGGGAGATGCATATCCTCAAGCCGCTGACGCCGGTGCAGGCCGCCCAGTGGCAGGCCGCCCTGCTGGCCGGCGGCCTCTACGGCATCCTGGTGCTGGGCACCGGCGTGGGCTGGCAGCGACAGCGCCTGCGCCGCCAGCGGGAGCACTTCGCCGAGCGCGAGCGCCAGACCCTGGCCCGGGCCCGGGACGAGCTGGAGCGCAACGTGGCGCGCCGCACCCATGACTTGGTGGAGACCAATCGCCGCCTCTCCGACGAAATCGAAGAACGCCGCCGTGCCGAGGAAACCCTGCGCCAGACCCAGGACGAGCTGATCCAGGCCGCCAAGCTGGCCCTGCTGGGCCAACTGGCCGCCGGCATCAATCACGAACTCAACCAGCCCCTGGCGGCGGTACGCTCCTACGCCGAGAATGCCCGCGCCTTCCTGGCGCGCCAGCAGGCCGAACGCGCCGATGCCAACCTGGCCGAGATCGTCGAGCTCACCGGACGCATGGCGGAGATCAGCGCCCAGCTCAAGCAGTTCTCCCGCAAGAGCGGCGACCAACTGACCAGCGTCTCGGTGGGCGACTGCTTCGGCTATGCCCTGCGCCTCTACCGGGCCCGCCTCGACCAGGATGGCGTGACGGTGGAGCGGCGCTGGCCCGAGGCGCCGGTCTGGGTGCGCGCCGACCTGGTGCGCCTGGAGCAGGTGCTGGTCAACCTGATCGGCAATGCCCTCCAGGCCATGGCCCAGACGCCGTCGCCGCGGCTGATCCTGGGCATCGACGCCCAGGACGACGAGGTGCGTATCGAGGTGGCGGACAACGGCCCCGGCATCCCGGAGACGAACCTGGCACGGATCTTCGAGCCCTTCTTCACCACCAAGTCGATCGGCACCGGCCTGGGGCTGGGACTGTCGATCTCCTCGCGGATCATCGCCGACCTGGGCGGTCGCCTGCAGGCCGAGAACTTGCCCGAGGGCGGCGCCCGCTTCACCATTCGCCTGCCCCGGGACCGATCCCCGGAGGTGCCCGAGCCCCATGCCACCCAGGAGCGACACTCCCATGGATAGCGCCGATGCCCCGCCGGTCCTGATCATCGACGACGAGCCCCACCTGCGCATCACCACCGGCCAGACCCTGGAGCTGGCCGGCTACGAGCCCCGGGCCCACGAGAGCGCCGAGTCGGCCCTGGCCGCCCTGCCCGAGGACTTCCCCGGGGTGGTGATCAGCGATATCCGCATGCCCGGCATGGACGGCATGGCGCTGCTCGCCGAGATCCGCCAGCGCGACCCGGACCTGCCGGTGATCCTGATCACCGGCCACGGCGATATCTCCACCGCCGTGGAGGCGATGCGCCAGGGGGCCTGGGACTTCCTGGAGAAGCCCTTCGCCGGCGAGCGCCTGGTGGAGATGGTGCGCCGCGGCATCGACAAGCGCCGCCTGAGCCTGGAGAACCGCCGCCTCAAGGCCGAGCTCGAGGCCCAGCAGGGTGCCCCGGGGCCACGCCTGGTGGGGCGTACCCCGGCCATGCAGCAGCTGGCCGCCATGGTGCAACGCATCAGTCGGGTCGAGGCGGACGTGCTGCTGTTCGGCGAGACCGGGACCGGCAAGGACCTGGTGGCCCGGGCCCTGCACGCCCGCAGCGCCCGGGGCGAGGGCCCCTTCGTGGCCATCAACTGCGGCGCGGTGCCGGAGAGCATCATCGAGTCGGAGCTGTTCGGCCACGAGAAGGGCGCCTTTACCGGCGCCATGGAGCGCCGCATCGGCAAGTTCGAGTATGCCAACGGCGGCACCGTCTTCCTCGACGAGATCGAATCCATGCCCCTGGCGTTGCAGGTCAAGCTGCTGCGGGTGCTCCAGGAGCGCTGCATCGAGCGCCTCGGCGCCAACGAGCCGGTGACCCTGGATATTCGCGTGATCGCCGCCACCAAGGTGGACCTCAGGGCCGCCGCCGAGGCCGGCGATTTCCGCGAGGACCTCTACTACCGCCTCAATGTGGTGACCCTGCCGATCCCGCCGCTGCGCGAGCGCCGCGAGGATATCCCTTTGCTCTTCCAGCACTTCGCCCTGGTGGCCGGAAACCGCAGCGACCTGGAGGCCCCGCCCCTGGATGCCGCCGGCATCTCGACCCTGCTGGCCCACGACTGGCCCGGCAATGTGCGCGAGCTGCGCAACCTGGCGGAGCGCTATGTGCTGCTGGGCGCCGCCTACGACTACCGCCTCGAGGCCCTGCTGGAGGGCGCCACCCCGGACAACGGCGGCCTGCCTCTGCCCCAGCAGGTCGAGTTGTTCGAGAAAAGCCTGATCAGCCAGGCGCTGATCAGCCAGCGGGGCAATGTGCCCGGCGCCTGCGAGCAGTTGGGCCTGCCCCGGAAAACGCTTTACGACAAATTAAAGAAGTACGGGCTACGCGCCGATGAATACCGCCATTGAGAGGGGGGAACCATCGCAGTTAGGTTGAGGCCCGGGGCTACCCTGGGGGCAGGTCTTCGCGGGGCGCGGTAAACCCCTCCCTGGGCGCTACCGATGCCATCCCTGGCATAGGACCCCCGCTCTGCCCTGCCCCCAGCGCCCCTTAGCCATTCCAGCAGCGGTGCCCCTGAAAAGTAGCTACTGCCAGCGCGGTAGCAGATAAGCGCCCTGACCCAGCAGCTCCATCAGCGAGGGCCAGGGGGGCAGCCAGGGCAGTAGCCCCACCGCCAGCAGCAGCATCAGCGCCGAATTGCCCGGCTCGCGCAGGTCACAGAGCTTCAGGGCCGAGCCGAAGGAGCGCTTGATGCGCGCCCCCACCAGGTCGACGCTGTAGAGCTCGTCCAGCAGCAGATGAATCACGCAGCCCAGTAACAGCGCCAGCCCCTGGGCCCAGGCCAGGCCCGCCTCCTGGGCCAGCAGCCGGTAGCTCAGGGCCGTGGTCACCAGGCCGCACAACCCCGCCGCCAGCAGCGAGTGCCAGATACCGCGATGCACGGTAAAGCGCTTGAAGACGCCGCCGGCCAGGTGGCGCACCCCCACATAGAGTCCGCCGCAGGCCACCAGCAGCTCGCCGGGGGAGAGTCGCCCCTGCAGCAGCAGGGCACCGCCCACCACCGCCAGCACGGCAAACAGATTGAAGATCAGGCGGATGGCCCGGGAGTGATCGGAGTCGATATCCGGCAGGATGCCGCCGAAGGCCACCAGGCCCAGCAGCGGCAGGGCCTCCAGGCCCGACCAGAGCCCGGCCTGCCAACCGACGCAGGCACCCAGGGCGCCCAAGGAGCTGGCCACGCCGAGATGGGTATGAAAATTCGCCATGCCGGCGAGAGACTCCCGATAACTGGATAAATAACCAGATTATCGCCCGGCATGACCCGAGAAAACAATCAGTTGCTTACTCTTCCAGATACTGGTCCTTGAGTTTTACATAGTTGCCGGCGCTATAGGCGAAGAAGTGCCGCTCCGCCTCCTTCAGGGGGCGCAGTGCCTTGGCCGGGTTGCCGGCATAGACATGGCCGCTCTCCAGGCGCTTGCCCGGGGTCACCACGGCGCCGGCGGCGATGATCACCTCGTCCTCCACCACGGCGCCATCCATGACGATGGCGCCCATGCCCACCAGGATGCGATTGCCCAGGGTGCAGCCGTGGAGCACCGCCTTGTGGCCGATGGTCACCTCGTCGCCGATGGTCAGCGGATAGCCGCCGGGGTTGTAGTCGCTGGCATGAGTGATATGCAGCACGCTGCCGTCCTGGACGCTGGTGCGCGCGCCGATACGGATGCGGTGCATATCGCCGCGGATCACCGCCATGGGCCATACCGAGCTGTCGTCGCCCAGCACCACATCGCCCACCACCACGCTGGCGGGGTCCACATAGACCCGCTCGCCGAGGCGGGGGGTCAGGCCGCGATGACTACGCAGTGCCTCTTGCATCGTGTCGCTCCCGGGGCGTAATCGCCCGCTTTATCAGATCAGGGTGGAGAATAGCACCACCAAGGTCAGCGGAATGGAGACATAGCGTACCACCGTCCGCCATACCCGGTAGCCGGTGGGGCCCGCATCCAGGGCCCGCAGGGCGATATCCCGGGGTACCACCCAGGCGGCGAAGATGGCGATCAAGAGCCCCCCTAGCGGCAGGAAATACTCGGTGGGCACGGTGGTCACCAGTTCGAAGAAGTTCATGCCAGCGATCCAGTGCACCTCCGCCAGGCTGGAGAAGGAGAACACCGACAGCAGCCCCACCAGCCATACCGCCACCCCGACCAGGGCGGCGGCCTGACCACGCTTGAGCCCGATCCCCTGCAGGCCCGCCACCATGGGCTCGGCCAGGTTGATGGAGGAGGTCCAGGTAGCCATCAACAGCAGCAGGAAGAAGAGCCCCAGCCACAGCTGCCCCCAGGGCAGCTCGGCGAAGGCGATGGGCAGGGTGACGAACATCAGCCCGGGGCCCTCGCCGGGATCGATGCCCTGGGAGAAGACCACCGAGAAGATGGCGATCCCCGCCAGCAGGGCCACGGCGACGTCCAGCGCCGCCACCGCCAGCGCGGCCCGGGGCAGGCTCTGATGATCGGGCATATAGGCGCCATAGGCCATCAGCGCACAGGCCCCCACCGCCAGGGTGAAGAAGGCGTGGCCCATGGCATGCATCACCACCACCGGCGTCACCGCCGAGAGATCCGGCCGGAAGAGCCAGACCAGGGCGGTGCCGAAGCCGTCGGTGGTCGAGGCGTAGCCCACCAGCACCAGCAACAACAGGTAGAGCAGCGGCATCATCAGGTTGTTGAGCTTCTCCAGGCCATTGGCGACCCCGGCGGCCACCACCGACAGGGTCAGCAGCAGGAAGATGGTGTGGTTGAAGGTCATGCGCAGGGGGTCGGCCAGGAAGGCCTCGAAGTTGGCCCCCACCTCCGCCGGCGAACTACCGACGAAGTCGCCGTTGAGCGCCTCCACCAGATACTCGATGGACCAGCCGGAGACCACCGAATAGAAGGAGAGGATCAGGAACACCGTCACGCCGCCGAACCAGCCCAGCCAGCGCCAGTGGGGCGTGGCGCCGGCCTGGTTGGCCAGCTGCAGCAGCGACTGCATGGGGCTGCGGCGCCCGGCGCGGCCGATCATGATCTCGGCCATCATTACCGGCAGGCCGAGCAGGGCCACGAAACCCACATAGAGCAGCAGGAAGGCCGCGCCGCCGTTCTCGCCGGTGATATAGGGGAAGCGCCAGATATTGCCCAGCCCCACCGCGGCGCCGGTCACGGCGAGAATAAAGGCGCGCTGGGAGCCCCAGCGCTCCAGGGTCTCGTGCATCATTCGAGCTGTCCTTGTGTCACGGGCCGACCTGGGTCGACGATAGGAGCGCAAGCCTAGCAGGCCAGTCCAGGCCGGCCAATCCGCCTAGCGTCGATAGTTCAGCCCCCTACTTGGCTAAGGCCCGGGGCTATCCTGGGGGCAGGCCATCGCGGGGCGCTGTGAACCCCTTCCTGGGCGCTACCGATGCCCTGCTTCGCTCTCGCATCCTGCTCCGCTTGCAGGGCCGGTGCTGGCCATCCCTGGCCAGCCCGTTCGGAGCAGTGCTCCTCACCCCTGGCATAGGCCCCCCGCTCCGACCTACCCCCAGCGCCCCTGAGCCATTCCAGCACCGGCGATTGAAACCCCGCCGTCGCATCCCCATCTAAGGGCTATTATCCGCTAGCGACGAGGCCCGCATGTCACATAATCCCCTGCTCGAGACCCATGAGCTGCCGCCCTTCGGCCAGATCCTGCCCGACCATGTCGTGCCGGCCATCGAGGGGCTGCTGAGCGAGAACCGCGAGGCCATCGAGCGCCTGGTGGCCCGGGCCGAGCAGGAGCCACCCACCTGGGAGAGCCTCGCCGCGCCCCTGGAGAGCCTCAACGACCGCCTTTCCCAGGCCTGGTCGCCGGTCTCGCACCTCAACGCCACCATGAACTCCGAGGCGCTGCGCGAGGCCTACCAGGCCTGCCTGGCCAAGCTCTCCGACTACAGCACCTGGCTGGGCCAACACGAGGGGCTGTTCCGCGCCTACCAGGCCCTCAAGGACTCCCCCGCCTTTACCCGCCTCGACCAGGCCCAGCAGCGCAGCATCGACAACAGCCTGCGCGACTTCCGCCTCGCCGGGGTCGACCTGCCGCCGGCCCAGAAACAGCGCTATGGCGAGATCCAGAGCCGCCTCTCGGAGCTTTCCAACCGCTTCTCCAACCAGGTGCTGGACGCCACCCAGGCCTGGCACAAGTCGCTGCCCGATGCCACCGCCCTGAGCGGCCTGCCCGACAGCGCCCGGGAGACCCTGCGCGCCAATGCCGAGGCCAAGGGCGAGGCGGGCTACCGCATCACCCTGGACTTCCCCAGCTTCTACCCGGTGATCAGCTATGCCGACGACCGGGCGCTGCGCCAGGAGGTCTATACCGCCTACGTGACCCGGGCCTCGGATCAGGGCCCCCAGGCCGGCCGGTTCGACAATGCCCCGGTGATCGAGGAGACCCTGGCCCTGCGCCAGGAGCTCGCCGAGCTGCTGGGCTTTCCCACCTATGCCGACTACTCCCTGGCCACCAAGATGGCCGAGTCGCCCCGCCAGGTGCTCGACTTCCTCGACGACCTGGCCCGCCGCGCCGTGCCCCAGGCCCGGGAGGAGTTCGACGAGCTGGCCGCCTATGCCCGGGACGAGCTGGGCCTCGAACGCCTGGAACCCTGGGATATCGGCTACGCCAGCGAGAAGCTGCGCGAGGCCCGCTACGCCATCTCCCAGGAGCAGCTGCGCCCCTACTTCCCGGCGCCGCGGGTCATCGATGGCCTCTTCCAGGTGGTGGAACGCCTCTATGGCCTGAGCTTCGCCGAAGACCCCGAGGCGCCCCGCTACCACCCCGACGTGCGCTTCTACCGCATCCTCGAGCAGGGCCAGCCCATCGCCGGTTTCTACCTGGATCTCTATGCCCGGGAAGGCAAGCGCGGCGGCGCCTGGATGGACGAGTGCCGGGTGCGGCGCCTCTGCGAGGATGGCGGCCTGCAGCTGCCGGTGGCCTACCTGACCTGCAACTTCACCCGCCCGGTGGGCGACAAGCCGGCCCTGCTGACCCACGATGAGGTCACCACCCTCTTCCACGAGTTCGGCCACGGCCTGCACCATATGCTCACCAAGCAGACGGTGGCGGATGTCTCCGGCATCAACGGCGTGGCCTGGGACGCGGTGGAGCTGCCCAGCCAGTTCATGGAGAACTTCTGCTGGGAGCGCGAGGGCCTCGACCTGATCGCCGGCCATGTGGAGAGCGGCGAGCCCCTGCCCGAGGCGCTCTTCCAGCGCCTCCAGGCGGCCCGCAACTTCCAGTCCGCCATGGGCATGGCGCGCCAGCTGGAGTTCTCGCTATTCGACTTCCGCCTCCACCACGAGCTGCGCTCGCCGAGTGCGGCCCGGGTGCAGGCCCTGCTCGACGAGGTGCGCGACGCCGTCTCGGTGGTACCGCGCTCCGGCGTCAACCGCTTCCAGAACGGCTTCAGCCATATCTTCGCCGGCGGTTATGCGGCGGGCTACTACAGCTACAAGTGGGCCGAGGTGCTCTCCGCCGACGCCTACAGCGCCTTCGAGGAGGCCGGCACCTTCGACGCCGCCACCGGCGCGCGTTTCCGCCACGAGATCCTCGAGCAGGGCGGCGCCCGGGATGCCGCCGAGCTGTTCCGCGCCTTCCGCGGCCGCGAGCCCAGCATCGAACCGTTGCTGCGCCATAGCGGGATTCGTGCCGCTTGAGCCGCCGAGCTGTTCCGTGCTCTCCATGCCGTGGCCGCGAACCCAGCATCGAACCGCTGCTGCGCCATAGCGGGATTCGCGCCGCCTGAATTCTTCGCCGCCGGTTCTCGCCCGGCGGCCATCGAGAGGCCCCAACCATGATTGTCCAGAAACGCTTTATCGCCGGCGCCATCTGCCCCCGCTGTGCGGAGATGGATCGGATCCGCGCCTGGGAACAGCACGGGGTGCGCTACCGGGAGTGCGTCAGCTGCGACTTCTTCGAGCAGTTGCCCATCGAGGAGGAGACGCCCCAGGAGCTGGAGACCCGGGTCAACCGCATCCGCGAGAGCCAGGCCCGCGATACCCTCCAGACGGTGAAGATCCTCGACCCCAAGAAGTCATGACCCGCGGGGCTCGCCACCGGGCCCCCGTTCCTTCCTCTCGCCGGCCGTGCGGATTCCCGCACGGCCATGGCACGCCGGCGTGCGAAGCTCCGCACAGATGGGCCGCCGAAGGCTTCGACCAAGGTCGAAAGAGAAGACCCCAACCCATTGATAAAAAAGGACTAAGAATAGGGTGGCGCGTATTTGGCTATAGTCAGGAGGCAACTCCCACAATCATAACTGCCTCAGGAGAGACGCCATGCGCCTTACCTCACGCCCGCTCCTCACCCTCGCCCTCGGTGGCAGCCTGCTGGCCGCCGGCGCCGCCCAGGCCGATCGCAGCGACTGGCCCGAGAGTTTCACCATGGGCACCGCCAGCCAGGGCGGCACCTACTTCGTCTATGGTTCCGGCTGGGCCAATATGATCGCCGACGAACTGGGTCTCTCCGGCGGCGGCGAAGTCACCGGCGGGCCGGTGCAGAACCTGGCGCTGGTGCACACCGGCGATATCGCCTTCGGCATGACCACCATGGGCCCCGCCGCCGACGCCGTATCGGGACAGAGCCCGCTGGCCCCGGGCATGGTGCTGGACAACGCCTGCGCCATGTTCCCCATGTACGAGACGCCCTTCTCGATTGCCGCCCTGTCCAGCAGCGGCATCACCAGCATCAGCGAGATCCCCGACGGCGCGCGGATCGGCTTCGGTCCCGCCGGCTCCACCTCCGACACCTACTTCCCGGCGATCCTCGAGACCCTGGGCGTCGACTTCGAGCGTCGCAACGGCGGCTGGACCGACCTGGGCGGCCAGCTCCAGGACGGCCTGCTGGACGTGATCGCCTTCGCCGCCGGCATCCCGATTCCCGCGGTCAGCCAGTTGGAGGTGCAGAGCGACGTGAACATCATCGAGTTCAACGAGGAGGAGCTGGCCACCACCCTGGAGCACTTCCCGGTGGCCGAGTTCTCGATCCCCGCCAGCACCTACACCACCCTGGAGGAGGATGCCCGGGCGGTCTCCATGTGGAACTTCGCCATCGCCCGCTGCGACCTGCCGGAGGACTTCGTCTATGAGGCGACTCGCCTGACCATGGAGAACAACGAGCGCATGCAGAGCATCCACCGCAGCGCCGTCACTACCATCCCCGAGAACGTGGTCCACAACCAGGTGCTGCCCTTCCACCCGGGCGCCGCGCGCTGGTTCACCGAGAATGGCTATGAGATCGACCCGGCGCTGATCCGCTAAGCGCCCGTCGCGGGCCGCCCATGGGCGGCTCGCCCCTTCGATCCCTAATCGTTCGTCCCTCAGGGGGAATCTCGCATGACCCAATCAACCCACGACCCGTCGCCCGAGGCCATCGCCCAGGGCGTCGACGAGGAGGCGGTGGAGTCCAATCGCCGCCTCTATACCGGCTGGCAGTGGATCCTCTTCGCGGTGCTGGCCATCACCTACGCCGTCTTCCACCTGGTGAGCCTGAATGTGCTGCCGATGGAGACCTGGTCCTATCGCATCGTGCATATCTGTGGCGCCCTGATTCTCGGCTTCGCCCTCTATACCGGCGTGCGCTTCAGCGAGCCCGACCAACCCGGCAGCCGCCCCTGGGTCAAGGGGCTCGGCTACCTGCTGCTGCTGCCGGCCGCCTATGCCCTGCTGCAGGTGTGGCTGATGCAGCGCACCCTGGCCGGCGGCGCCATGCGCATCGATGCCGCCGTGGAGGCCTGGCACTTCGGCTACCCGCTGATGCTGGCCACCTTCGCCGCCATCGTGCTCTCCTGGTTCCAGCGCCAGCATCGCGAGCGCCTGGCCTCCGCCGACCTGGCGCTGATGGCCTGCGCCGTGGCCAGCGCCGCCTACCTGCTGCTGATCTATAACACCCCCATGCGCATGTCCACCGGCACCGCCTTCGCGCCCCCGGGCATCGCCTATGCGGCCATCGCCGGCTCGGCGCTGATCCTCGAGCTGACCCGCCGGGTCGCCGGCCTGGCCCTGGTGATCATCTCCGTGCTGTTCCTGGCCTATGTCTTCGCCGGCCCCTACCTGCCCGGTTTCCTCGGCTATCCCGGGCTCTCGGTGCAGCGCTTCTTCAGCCAGGTCTACACCGACGCCGGCATCCTCGGGCCGACCACCGCGGTGTCGTCCACCTATATCATCCTGTTCATCATCTTCGCCGCCTTCCTGCAGGCCTCCAAGGTCGGCGACTACTTCGTCAACTTCGCCTTCGCCGCCGCCGGCCGCGCCCGGGGCGGTCCCGCCAAGGTCTCGATCTTCGCCTCCGGGCTGATGGGCATGATCAACGGCACCTCGGCGGGTAACGTGGTCTCCACCGGCTCGCTGACTATTCCGCTGATGAAGAAGGTCGGCTACCCGGGCAAGAGCGCCGGGGCCATCGAGGCCGCCGCCTCCACCGGCGGGCAGATCATGCCGCCGATCATGGGCGCCGGCGCCTTCATCATGGCCGAGATCACCGGCATCCCCTACACAGAGATCGCCGTGGCGGCGCTGATTCCGGCGATCCTCTACTTCGCCTCCGTCTACTTCATGGTCGACTTCGAGGCCGCCCGGAAGGGCATGCAGGGCATGCGCAAGGAGGAGATCCCGCAGTTCCGCCGCCTGGTCAAGCAGGTCTACCTGTTCGCGCCCATCGTGATCCTGATCGCGGCGCTGTTCATGGGCTACTCGGTGATCCGCGCCGGCACCCTGGCCACCGCCTCCGCCGCCGTGGTCAGCTGGCTCTCCCCCTACAAGATGGGGCCACGGGCAATCCTCAAGGCACTGCAGCTGGCCGGCACCATGTCGATCCAGATCATCGCCGTCTGCGCCTGCGCCGGCCTGATCGTCGGGGTGATCTCGCTGACCGGCGTCGGCGCGCGCTTCTCCTCGCTGCTGCTGGGCCTGGCCGGAGTCAGCCAGCTGCTGGCGCTGTTCTTCGCCATGTGTATCTCCATCCTGCTGGGCATGGGCATGCCCACCACCGCCGCCTATGCGGTGGCCGCCTCGGTGGTCGCGCCGGGGTTGATCAATATCGGCATCCAGCCGCTGGTGGCGCACTTCTTCGTGTTCTACTTCGCGGTGGTCTCGGCGATCACCCCACCGGTGGCCCTGGCCTCCTATGCCGCGGCGGGCATCTCCGGGGCCAATGCCATGGCCACCTCGGTGACCTCCTTCAAGGTCGGCCTGGCGGCCTTTATCGTGCCCTTTATGTTCTTCTACAGCCCGGCGCTGCTGATGGAGGGCTCCTGGCTGCAGATCCTGCGGGTCGGCGTCACCGCCACCCTGGGCATCGTGCTGCTGGCCGCCGCCGTCCAGGCCTGGTTCTTCGGCCCGGTGAAGGCCTGGCAGCGGCTGCTGATGCTGGTCGGGGCCCTGTGCATGATCTACGGCGGTATCTACACCGATGTCGCCGGCCTGGCCATCGGCGCCCTGCTGTTCCTGATGCAGCGCGGCAGCCATGGCGGCGGCACCAAGGCCGCCACCTCCGGCTGACATCGACGACGACCCCGCCCAGAACCACGACGGCCCCGCCATTGGCGGGGCCGTCGTGGTTTGCATCGGCGAGTTAAAATGGCACGACGCCACAGGCCATGCGGGCACCGCCGCCGCCCAGGGGCGCCGGCTCGTCGCTGTAGTTGTCGCCGCCGGCATGAATCATCAGGCTACGTCCGGCGAGGTCCTCCACGGACAGCCGCGGCGCCAGCAGCGGCACCCTGGCCCGCCCCTCGGCATCGACACCCAACGCCGGCAGGTCACCCAGGTGCCCGCCCCCGTAGGGCCCGGCGTGTTCGCCACTCTCGTCAGGGTCATAGTGGCCCCCCGCGGCCAGGCCCGCCACGACATTGCCCTCGGCATTCTCGGCGGGTTCGCAGCTGGGGTTCTGGTGCACATGGAAGCCGTAGACCCCGGGCTCGAGGCCCTCGAGGCTCGGCGTCAGCAGCAGGCCGTGATCGCCATCGGCCAGCTCGACCTCGCCGATGGCGTCGCCGACGCCCTCCGGGGAGATCCGATGCAGGGTCACGCTGGCGGCGATGGCGGGAAGCGCGGCGAGGCAACCGCAGGCGGCCAGGGAGACAAGCAGGGAAGAACGCATGACGAGCACTCCTGAGTGGCGCGAACGAACCCTTTCCAGGCTAGTCGCTGACCACTCGAGGCGCCATCACGAGGAAGGCAGAGAGCCAAGGCGGGTGCGGCCAAGACCGCCCCCGTCGGGTACAGCGCACAGCCTTAACCGCAGAGATTATCGAGGACCTTCAGGGTCGGCTCGGCCTGGTTGAGGCCGGCGTAGAGAGGGAAATGCAGCCGGGCTGCACCTGCTCAGCACACAGCCTTAACCGCAGAGATTATCGAGAACCTTCAGGGTCGGTTCGGCCTGGTTCAGCGTATAGAAATGCAGCCCCGGGGCGCCGCCTTCCAGCAGCCGGCGGCTCAGCTCGGAGATCACTTCTTCGCCGAAGGCGGCGATGGAGGCGCTGTCGTCGCCATAGGCTTCCAGCTGCTTGCGGATCCAGCGCGGGATCTCGGCGCCGCAGGCGTCGGAGAAACGCGCCAGCTTGGTGTAATTGGTGATCGGCATGATGCCCGCCACGATGGGCCCCTCGACACCCAGGGCCCGGGCGCGTTCCACGAAGTGGAAATAGGCATCGGCACTGAAGAAGTACTGGGTAATCGCCAGGTTGGCGCCGGCCTTCATCTTGCGGGCGAAGTTCTCCACGTCGCGCTCGAAGTTGGGCGCCTGGGGATGGCACTCCGGGTAGGCGGCCACGGCGATCTCGAAGTGGTCGCCGGTCTCCTCGCGGATAAACTCCACCAGTTCGTTGGCGTAGCGCAGCTCGCCGACGCCGCCCATGCCGGAGGGCAGGTCGCCGCGCAGGGCCACCAGGCTATCGATGCCCTCCTCCCGATACTGGGCCAGCAGGTCCCGCAACTGGGCCTTCTCGCTGCCCACGCAGGAGAGGTGAGGGGCGGTGGAGATACCGCTCTGGCGCACCTGGCGCACGGTGTCCAGGGTGCGGTGCTGGGTCGAGCCGCCGGCCCCGTAGGTCACCGAGAAGAAACGCGGCTGGCGGCTGGCCAGGGCATCGCGCACATGCATCAGCTTCTCGCGTCCCGCCTCGGTATTCGGCGGAAAGAACTCGAAACTGATACCCAGCGGATGCTCTTGTGCACTCATCGACTCAACCCTCATCTCTTGGCTTGTGGCCCCCTGAACGGCGGCTCTCGTATCCAGCGACGCCCGGGCCTATGACATGCCCAGGAGCTCAGGGAGGCATTGTGCCGCCTCGAATTGCCTGAGACCAATGAAAGTTTCCCCGCCTCTGCATCGAAATGGCTCATGTTAGTGGTTATGGTTTTATGCCCTGACTCATCGAACCAGGGGGCCGCTGACAACCCGGGCCCGAGCCGGCATGATGGCGGCGATACCCAAGGAGAGGCCCCGTGGAACTCGCAAGCACCCTGATGACCCCACTCTGGACGCTGCTGGCCTTCGTCGGTCTGGGCTGGCTGGCGGCCCGCCGCCTGGCCATCGACCCGCGGCCCGTCGCCACCCTGCTGATCTACCTGATCGCGCCCCTGACCTTCTTCCGCGGCCTGGTGCTGGGGGGCCCCACCCCGGCCTACCTGCTGCTGACCCTGGCCGCCTTCCTGGTGGCCAGCCTGCTCTGCCTGCTGGTCAGCCGCCTGGTACGCCGTGGCTTCGCCGCTCAGGAGGCGGCGCTGCTGGCCTTCTCCGCCGGGACCGGCAATACCGGCTACTTCGGCCTGCCCATCGCCATGGTGCTGCTGCCGCCGCAAGGCGTGACCCTCTACCTCTTCTGCGTGCTGGGGATCACCCTCTATGAATTCACCCTGGGCTTCTATATCAGCGCCCGGGGGCGTTTCTCGGTACGCGAGAGCCTGCTCAAGATCTTTCGCCTGCCGCTGATCTACGCCTTCGCCGCCGCCCTGCTGGTCAGCGGCCTGGGGCTTGGCGTGCCGGCCCCGGTGATGCAGGGCCTGGAGGCCTTCCCGGCCACCTATACCCTGCTGGGGATGATGATCATCGGCATGACCCTGGGACGGGTCTCGCTGCGCGAGGTGGACGGGCGCTTTATCGGCGCCTGCGTGGCGGTGCGCTTCGCGCTCTGGCCACTGCTGGCACTGGCCCTGGTGCTGGGCCTGCAGGCGCTGCTCCCGCTGCCGCCGGAGATGGCCCTGGCGCTGTTGCTGCTGGGGGTGGTGCCCATGGCCGCCAATGTGGTGGTGGTGGCCATGGAGCTGGGCATCGCCCCGGCCAAGGGCGCCCTGGCGGTCTTGATCACCACCCTGGCCGCGCCCCTGGTGATCCCCCTCTATCTGCACTGGATGATGGCGCTGACCGGCCTGGGCTAGGTCGTCGTGGCGAGCCTAGTCGAAGCTCGGCGCCACCAGCACCCGCCGCCCGGCGGGACGTTCGCGCAGCCGCTCGAGGTAGGCCATCAGCCCAGGATGCGGTGCCAATAGCGGCGCCGCCTGGGGCAGGTTCGCCAGGTAATCCAGCATGGGCGCGAGCAAGGCATCGGCCAGGGTCAGGGCGTCACCCAGTAAATAGGCCCGCTCGCCCAGTTGCGCCTCCAGCAGGGCGAGCATGCGGCCGACCTCGGGGGTGGCAGCCGCCACCTCGGCCTCACGCACGCTGCCCTCCGGCCCCTTGGGAAAGACGAGCTCCAGCAGGTAACGCCGTACCAGGGCCTGATCCACGTAGCCGGCCAGGGCCGCGCACCACTGATCGACCTCGGCGCGCCCCCAGGCATCCGCCGGCTGCAGCGCGGGCCCGTCGAAGGCCGTGTCCAGGTAGCGGCAGATGGCCACGCTCTCGTAGAGGCGCCGCTGCCCATGCAGCAGCACCGGGATCTTGCCGAAGGGGTGAAGCGCCAGATGGGCCGGCGAGCGCAGGGCGATGGGCTCGCCGTCCACGACCATGCCCAGGGTATAGGCGATGCCTTTCTCCTCGCAGCAATACTGGACGCTGCGCACGAAGGTGCTGAACTGGGGGCCCAGGATATGTACCGATGCGGCCATGACGATCTCCCGATAATGGATGAGTGTTCCGACACCCTAGCCGAGGACACCATATGATCAATAACATAAGGTACTGTCGTGGCAGACTAAGGCCATCGCCCTGTTCCGGCCGCAAGGAGGCAGACCCTCATGCCCTGGCATCCCGATCGCAAGGCCCAGAGCCGTGAACGCATCCTGCACACCGCGGCCCGTCTCTTCACCCGGCACGGCTTCGCCGGCGTGAGTATCGATACCCTGATGCAGGAGGCCGGTCTGACCCGAGGCGCCTTCTATGCCCACTTCGCCTCCAAGAGCGAACTCTACGCCGAGGCCATCGTCGTGGCGGCCCGACAGGGCGTCGAGCGCCTGGGGTTGGACGCGGGCCCCGAGGCCCGCGATCGTTACCTGAGTCGCGAGCACCTGGAAGGCGAGGCCGGCCTCTGCCCGCTGGCCAGCCTGGTCAGCGACGCGGCCCAGCAGGATCCGCTGGTGCGGGAGAGCTATACGCGCCTCTTTCGAGGCTTTATCGACCGCGTCGCCGGGGGAGGGCAAGACGCACGCCAGCAAACCCTGCAGCGGGCGGTGATGATGATCGGTGGGCTCGCCATCGCCCGCACCCTCAGCGACCAGGCCCTCGCCGAGGAGTTGCTCAGGGCCTGTCGCCAGGGGGGCGAGGCGGACACCGGCCGCTGAGTCAGAAATCGTCCAGGGAGGGCCAGTCATCCCCCTCCGGGTATTCCGAGGCGGCGCCGGAGGCGCCCTGGGACGTCTCATCGTTCTTCGTCGTCTCACGGCGGGCTCCCCGGACCCGGCGCTTGTTATGGTACATCTCGCTGTCGACCCGCTGGATCAGGGTATCCATATCGACCCGGACATCGCTCCAGGGCGCATAGGTCAGGGTGCCGATACTGGCGCTGATGGTGCGCTCGGGATCGGCCGCCAGGCGCTGTTCGGCGAGGGCCAGGCACAGGGCCTCGGCGCGCGCCCGGCAGACCCGCTGCGAGGCCCCCGGCAGCACCACCAGGAATTCGTCGCCGCCCATGCGGCAGGCCATCTCGCCCTTGTCGATGATACTCTCCAGGGCCCTGGCCACGGCACAGATCAGCTGATCGCCGGCGGCATGGCCCAGGCTATCGTTGATCGGCTTGAGGTGGTCCACATCGATCAGCATCAGCGACAGGGGCGAGCGCATCTCCTGCTGGCAGTTGGCCAGGGAGCCCTTGAGGAAGGCCATGCCGCGACGCCGATTGGGCAGCCCGGTCATGGCATCGAAGTTGGCCAGCTGCATCAGTTCCTGGTGCTGCTGGGCCAGGCGCTCATAGGTGATGCTGAGCTCGGCGTTGCGCTTGGCCAGTTCCATGCGCAGGGTCGCGGCCCGGGTGAAATTGAAGTAGCGCACCTGGGAGAGCAGCGGTGAGATCAACAACCCCACCAGCAGGAAGACCCCCCCATACTGGCCCAGGGTAAAGAAGCTGAAGGGACTCCACAGCAGGAAGCAGAGCAGGTAGGCGGTGGCCACGAAGCCATTGAGCAGCACCATCTTGCGCCAGTGCCAAACGGTGGCCACCGGCACCAGCACGAAGAGCGCCAGGGCGGTGCTGACATTCCAGAAGAAGAAGATCTCGGTCTCATCGATCCAGGCGGCACCCCAGGCCAGGAAGAGTCCCGTCCCCAAGGCGCTGATCAGCACCGCCATCTCGCTGCGCTCCGGATGGCCGTGCTGCCACAACAAACAGGCGACGATCAGGCCGATGCTGCCCAGTCGACCGGCCCAGAAGAGCTGCCAGTGGGGCTCGATCAACCAGTAGTCGAAGGGCAGGTAACAGAGCAGGCCGATCACCGCGCAGAGCAGGAAGGCGGCATTGACACGCGCCTGCTGACGGCGCTCCTCCTTCGCCGCATCGAGATCCAGATCTGCCAACATCATGGCTGCCTCCAGCGAGCGTCCTGCTCGCCTGTAGAACGCTATCGGCGGGCCGCCAAAGGGCCCGCCGATAGCGACTGTCACGCCTCAGTAGCGATAGGCATCCGGTTTGAAGGGACCCGATACGGGAACCCCCAGATAGTCGCCCTGGGCCTCGGTCAGGCGAGTCACCACGCCACCGAAGCCCTCCACCATATAGCGGGCCACCTCCTCGTCCAGCGACTTGGGCAGCACCGAGACGCCCAGCGCCGCCGCCTTGTCCGCGGCCGGCAGGTCGGCGAAATGCCCCTCGTAGAGGTGGATCTGGGCCAGTACCTGATTGGCGAAGGAACCGTCCATGATCCGCGACGGATGGCCGGTGGCGTTACCCAGGTTCACCAGGCGTCCCTCGGCCAGCAGGATCAGGTAGTCATCGCTGTCCGGGTCGTAGTCGCCGGGATCGCTGTCCCGGTA
Source organism: Bisbaumannia salifodinae (assembly GCF_055388505.1). Next base: position 50,854 of record NZ_AP043781.1, on the reverse strand, counting down.
GACCTTGTGGACCTGGGGCTTGACCTCCTCCCAGTGCCACTGGCGGCGCATATAGGCGGTGTCGATCTCGCTGTCGAAGTGGCCGATATTGCACACCACGGCGCCCTTCTTCAGCGAACGCAGCATGGGCGCATCGCAGGCATCGATATTGCCGGTGGCGGTGACCACCAGGTCGATCTTCTCGAGCAGCCCCCGATCGATGCCGGCCATGCCACGATTGATGCCGTCGACATAGGGCGAGACCACCTCGAAACCGTCCATGCAGGCCTGCATGGCACAGATGGGATCCACCTCACTGACCTTGACGATCATCCCCTCCTGGCGCAGCGAGGCCGCCGAGCCCTTGCCGACGTCGCCATAGCCCACCACCAGCGCCTGCTTGCCGGCCAGCAGGTGATCGGTGGCGCGCTTGATGGCGTCACTCAGGGAGTGGCGGCAGCCGTACTTGTTGTCGTTCTTCGACTTGGTGACGGCATCGTTGACGTTGATGGCCGGCACCCTGAGGCTGCCGTCACGGAGCATCTCCTGGAGGCGATGCACCCCGGTGGTGGTCTCCTCGGAGATGCCGTGAATGGCCTCCAGCAGCTCCGGGAAGCGCTCGTGGAGCAGTTGGGTCAGGTCGCCGCCGTCGTCCAGCACCAGGTTGGGGGTCCAACCATCGGGGCCGGTGACGGTCTGCTCGATGCACCACCAGAATTCCTCCTCGGTCTCGCCCTTCCAGGCGAATACCGGGATGCCGGCGGCGGCGATGGCGGCGGCGGCATGGTCCTGGGTGGAGAAGATATTGCAGGAGGACCAGCGCACGCTGGCCCCCAGGGCCACCAGGGTCTCGATCAGCACCGCGGTCTGGATGGTCATATGGATACAGCCGGCGATACGCGCGCCCTGAAGCGGCTGCTGCTCCTGATACTTGCGGCGAATCGCCATCAGCGCCGGCATCTCGGTCTCGGCGATGCGGATCTCGCGGCGGCCCCAGTCGGCCAGGGAGAGGTCGGCGACCTTGAAATCACCAAGGTCGGCGGGGGACACGGCGGCTTGGGTCATGCGGACACCTCGGTTGCGACGATGGGTTATGAACGCATTGACTCTCACTATAGGCACTAGGTTCTATCGTCACCACGCGGAGGCATAAACGCCCGCGCCCGGCACGAGGCCGGGCGCGGGGGAAGGCGTCGGAGACGAAAGTGCTTACAAACCGGCGGCGGCGCGCAGGTCCGCGGCGCGATCGGTCTTCTCCCAGGGGAAGGCGATAAAGGTTTCGGTCTGAGACTCGCCGCCGTTATCGGTCCAGGTATAAGAGGTCTCGAAGGGCTCGCGGCCGAAGTGACCATAGGCCGCAGTGAGGCGATACATGGGATGCAGCAGGTCGAGCATGCGGGTGATGGCGTGGGGGCGCAGGTCGAAGTGCTCGCGCACCAGCGCGATGATGCGCGCGTCGTCCACCTTGCCGGTGCCGAAGGTATCGATGGCCACCGAGGTGGGCTCGGCCACGCCGATGGCGTAGGAGACCTGGATCTCGCACTTGTCGGCCAGGCCCGCGGCGACGATGTTCTTGGCCACATAGCGGCCGGCGTAGGCGGCGCTGCGATCGACCTTGGAGGGGTCCTTGCCGGAGAAGGCGCCGCCGCCGTGGCGGGCCATGCCGCCATAGGTATCGACGATGATCTTGCGCCCGGTGAGGCCACAGTCGCCCACCGGGCCGCCGATCACGAACTTGCCCGTCGGGTTGATATGGTACTGGGTGGTCTCGGTGAGCCACTCGGCGGGAATCACCTGCTCGATGATCTCGCGCCTGACCATCTTGCGCAGCTCGTCCTGGTCGATGCTGGGGTCATGCTGGGTGGAGAGCACCACCGCATCCACGCCGCTCGGCTTGCCGTCGGCGTCGTAGCGGAAGGTGACCTGGCTCTTGGCGTCCGGCCGCAGCCAGGGCAGCAGGCCGTGCTTGCGCAGCTCCGCCTGGCGCTCCACCAGGCGGTGGGCGTAGTGGATCGGCGCCGGCATATAGGAGTCGGTCTCGTTGGTGGCATAGCCGAACATCAGCCCCTGGTCGCCGGCGCCCTGGTCCTCCGGCTTGCTGCGGTCGACGCCCTGGGCGATGTCCATGCTCTGCTTGCCGATCAGGTTGAGCACCCCGCAGGTCTCGCCGTCGAAGCCCACCTCGGAGGAGGTGTAGCCGATGCCGGTGATCACCTCGCGGACCAGCGCCTCCAGGTCGACCCAGGCGCTGGTGCTGATCTCGCCGGCGACGATCGCCACCCCGGTCTTGACCAGGGTCTCGCAGGCCACCCGGGCGTTCTTGTCGCGGGCGATGATGGCGTCGAGCACCGCGTCGGAGATCTGGTCGGCGATCTTGTCCGGATGCCCCTCGGACACGGACTCGGAGGTAAACAGGGAGTATTCGCTCATGGCGGTCCTCGACCCTCTGGAAATGGGATGACGACATCTGGGCTCGAAGCCAGGGTAAAGAGGCGGCACAGCACAGACGAGGAGGCACCATCGCCCGAGCAAAGCGGCCGGAGGCGAATTCTACACCCTCACCGCCGGGGTTCCTACCGAAGCCCAGCGATCGTCGCCACCATCATAGCCCCAGGGCCTGAATGCGCGGTCTCGCATCGGGCCCCGCCTCCACGGCGAGGCGCACCTCGAACAGGGGCTCGAGGTGGGCCGGCGTCAGGCAGTCATCCACCGCCCCCGAGGCCAGGCAGCGTCCGTTTTTCAGCAACCAGCAGTGATCGGCGAAGCGGGCCGCCAGGTTGAGGTCGTGGAGCGCCAGCAGCACGGTGCGCCCCGCATCGGCCTCCCGGCGCAGCCACTCCAGCACCCTCAGCTGCTGATGCAGGTCCAGGGCGCTGGTGGGTTCGTCCAGCATCAGCACCCGGGGACGGCGCACCAGCGCCTGGGCAATGGCTACCCGCTGATATTGGCCCCCCGAGAGACTGCAGAGACGCCGCTCCGCCAGGGTCTCGAGCCCCATGGCCCCCAACGCAGCCACGACTCGAGCCAGGTCGTCCCCGCGTACGCGGCCGGGATGCAGGGTCTTCAGCGAAAGCAGTACCGCCTCGTGCACGCTCAGGGCTGCCTGACTGCTCCCCAGCTGCGGCAGATAATAGAAGGCCGCCTGGCGTTCGGCCACAGGCAGGGCCTTCAGGTCATGCCCACCCAGGCTTGCCGACACTCCAGCCGGCTCGATACCGGCCAATGCCTTGAGCAGGGTCGACTTGCCGGCCCCATTGGGCCCCAGCAACACGGTGACGGCACCGGCAGGGGCCATCAGAGTACCGTCGATGGCCAGTCGCCCTTCCAGAGCCACGCCCTGTACCAGCAGATCATCGGGGGACATCAGGACAACCTCCGGCGCCGCAGGATCAACAGGAAGAAAGCGGGCAGCCCGGCCAGGGCCGTAATGATACCGATAGGCAGTACCAGCCCCGGCACCACCAGTTTGCTGGCCAGGTCGGCGATGCACATCAGGCTCGCCCCGCACAGCGCCGAGAGCGGCAGAAAGTGACGCTGCTGTTCGCCCACCAGCAGGCGCGCCATATGTGGCGCCACCAGGCCAACGAAGCCGATGGTGCCCACGGCCGCGACCACCACCGCGGTCAACAGCGCCATGGCCGTCAACATCCCCAGGCGCAAGCGGTCCACCCGTACGCCCATGGCCTGGGCCTGGACCCGCCCCAGGCGCAAGGCACTCAACTGCCAGCCCAGGCGCTGGCAGAGCAGCAGGCAGGCCACCAGCACCCCGGCGATCAAGCCGAGCTTGAGGCCGGAAGGCCGTGCCAGGCTGCCCAGCGACCAGAACACCAACTGCTGGAGGGCATCCGGCGAGGCCAGGTACTGCAACAGGCCCAGCAGGGCATTGAAGGTGAACATGGTGGCTATGCCCAACAGCACGAGGGTGTCCAGGCCGACGCCCCTCAGTTGGCCAAGCAAGTGGATCATGCCCGCCGCCAACAGGCTGAAGGCAAAGGCATTGCCCGCCGCCGCCAGATGCCCCTCCAGGGGCAGCAAGCTGACCCCAGCCACCACCGCCAGGGCGGCGCCGAAGCTCGCCGCCGAAGCCAGTCCCAGGGTAAAGGGGTCGGCCAGGGGGTTATCGAGCACGGTCTGCATCTGCGCCCCGGCCACCGCCAGCCCGGCCCCGGCCAGCACTGCCAGCAACGCCGTCGGCAGGCGAATCTGCCACAGGGTAATGCGTACCAGGGGACTGGCCTGCTGCGGCTGCCACAGGGCCCGGAGCACCTCTCCCGGCGGGTAGCTGCCCGGCCCCAGCAGCAGGTCGGCGAGGAAAGACGCGATCAGCAGGCCCAGTCCGCCCAGTAACCAGGCTCGATGCCGGACTTCCCGGCGGCGAAACCCGGCACTCATGGTCATTCGGCCCGCATCGCCGGTGATCTCCAGGCTCATGGGGTTTCCTCCCTCAGCGAGGCCCAGAACGCCCCCTCCGCCGGCAGCGGTAGGAAGTCGTCATGCAAACGCTGCCACAGGGACTCCGGATCCAGGTCGGCCATGGCCTCGGGGTGCAGCCACTTGGCCAGGCGCTGTACGGCAACGAACTGGAAGGGCGTGTTGTAGAACTGGTGCCAGAGGGCATGCACTCGCCCATGGCGCACCGCGGCCAACTCGGACCACCCCTGCCGTGTCTCGATCAGCCGCTCCATCGCCCCCCTTGCCTCCTCGGCCGCGGTATCGTAACCCATCGGCACTGCCGTCTCGCGCAGCCCCTGCCAGTCGCCGCCGGTCATCACGATGACCTCGGGATCCTGGGCCAGCACCCATTCGGGGTGCAATCGCCCGAACACCCCCGGAATGTGCGCCGCGGCGATATTGTCGCCACCGGCCAACCTCACCACCCGCCCCAGGTTATCGTCGCCGACACTGCGACAGCAGTCCGGATGCAGTCCGGCGGCGGTCTCGATCAACACCCGGGGCCGGCCTTCGGGAAGCCGGGCCGCCACCGCCGCCAGGCTCTCTCGACGCAGCGTCAGCAGGGCCTCGGCCCGTGCCTCGGCGGCGAACAGCCGTCCCAGCAGGCGTACGCTGGGCGCCAGGTGGCGATCCGGCTCGGTCAGGAAGTCGACGAAGACCACCGGGATACCCGCCGCTTCCAGCACCTCCAGGGCCGGGCCATCACTTAGTGCCGGCCAGGCGGCCAGGTCGAAGACGATGGCATCGGGCCCCAGGGCCAGGGCCCGCTCGAGGCTGAATTCGCCATTAACCGCCTTGCCGAAGGTCGCTAGCCGCTCGGCCCGGGGGAAGCGCGCCCGAAGGCGCGCCCAGGCATCGCTATCGAAGCGCCTGAGTTCGTCGCGCCAGCCCACCAGGGGCGCGAAGGGATCCTCCGGATGCAGGGCGGCCAGTGTATACAGCAGGCGGCCCTCCCCCAGGATCACCCGCTCGGCCCCATGGGGAATGGTGACTTCACGGCCCGCCAGGTCGGTCACCGTGACCTCCTCGGCGGCGGCGGTGCCAGCCCAAGGCCCGGCCAGGATCAGGATGGCCAGAAGTGGCCAGCCCAGGAGCGAGAAACGCCTCGCCCCCGGAGAAATACGCAATGACATCATGGCTCCAGTAACGGGGATAAGGACTCCCCCATCCCGGGGGGATCCATCACCCGGGGTAGGCACGGCTTACTCAGAAGGTCATATCCAGGCCCAGGCTGTAGGCACGCCCGGGCAGCGGCACCCGACCGACCGGGCTGACATCCACGCCTCGGAAGAAGGCATCGGCATCGGTCAGGTTGTGTACGCCCAGGGTCAAGCTGGCATCGACGGCCACCGGAAGCCGATAGGCCAGGCTGGCATCCAGCTGCCAGTAGTCGGGCAACTTGCCGGTGCTGCCGTCAGGCGTCTCCGCCTCGGTGTTGGCGGCATCGGAAAAGCTCTCGGCCACATAGCGGCCATTGAGGCCCAGTGTCCAGTCGCCCTGCTCCCAGCCGGCATGCAGGTTGAGCAGATGCTCAGGCGCATTGGGTACCTCGTTGCCGGCATGCTCGCCGTCACGCTGCTCGGTATCGAGCCAGGTCCAGGTGCCCTCCAGGCTCAGGGGGGCATCGCTCGGCGCCCAGGCCAGGCGGGTCTCCAGGCCCTGGTAGCGGGTGCGCCCGAGGTTCCTGAGGCTGTTGTCCGGCTGTTTGACGACCTGATCCTCATAGTCGATGACGAAGCCGGTGGCCTCGGCCTGCCAGGGCCCGGCGGTGTAGCGGGCGCCCAGCTCATAGTTCCAGGCGGTCTCGTTGGCCACGTCGCCCGGGTTGGTGACCTGGGCCAGTTGCACCGGCGTCAGCGAGCGCTGCCCGGTGGCGAAGAGATACCAGGCCTCGCTGGCCTCGAAGCCGACGGTCAGGCCCGGCAACCAGGCCTCGGCGACATTCTCGTCCTGGCCGCTGCCCAGCGCATCCTCATAGTCCATCTCGGCCCGCTCGTAACGCAGCCCCGGGGTCAGGGTCCAGCCGCTGCCGCCGAGCCGCCAGGTATCGCTGACATAGGCGGCCACGGCCCGGGTCTCGAAGTCCCAGCGACGCACTTCTCTGGTGGTGCCACTGGCCAACTCTTGCCGGTCGACATCGAAGTCGACGCTCTCCTCCAGGTAGCGGGCACCCAGCATCAGGGTGTGATCGCCGCGGCGCAGGGCCAGGCGAGGCTCACTCGCCCAGACACGGAAGAGTCGCGGCGAGTTGGCCACATGGGTGGTAGGCGCCTGCGGATCGGCCCACTGGAAGCCGGTGCCCAGGCTCTGGCCGAACCAGAAGGTGCGATCGCTGCGATGGCCGAAGTGGCGCCAGCTGAAGTCCACGTCCTCGCTGGGTTGCCAGCGCCAGGTCAGGTGCCCTCGCCAGGTATCGGCCTCGAAGCGGTCATGGGGACGCTGGGAATCGCTGCGGTCGCGTTCGAAGGCCTCGGGGGAGAGGGCACCGGGTAGCTCGGCATCCACCCGATAATACTGCAGCTGGCCGGTCAGGGTGTGGGCCTCGCCGAGCACCAGCTCGCCGTCGACGATGAAGTTGTCGACCTCGGTGTCACTGTGCTCCCGGCTCCCCTCGCCGCGGACCAGATTGGCCTGGAACTGAAGCCCTAACTGCTCGCTGACCTGGCCGCCGACCCGCAGATAATTGTCGCTCAGCACATGGCCGGTGGCCTCGTCCACGGTCAGTCGTTCGCGCAGCTGGGTCTCGGGCTCATAAGGAATGCCTCGCGTCACGAAGTTCAGTACGCCCCCGACATTGTTGGGACCATAGTGGACCGCGGCCCCACCACGCACCACATCCACCCGCTCCAGGGTGGGCAAGGTCACCGGAAACAACGAGACACCGATGTTACTGTAGGGCCCCAGGGCCACGGGGATACCATCGACCAGGATCTGGATTCGCTCGCTGCGCCGCGGCGACAGGCCACGCACCCCAATATTGGGCAGGATTCCGGTGCCGGTCTCGTCCTGGACATGCACCCCCGGCACTCGCGCCAGGGCATCCTCGAGATGACGCACCTCGCCAGCCTCGAGGACTGCCTCGTCGAGGGACTGGCGGCCGCCCGGGGTCGTGCGAGGAGCCGCCCGGGTCGCCCCCAGCCAGTCACTGGAGACCACCAGGGTATCGAGGGTGAGTTCCCCCTCGGCCCAGGCGGTAGAAGAGAGGAACGAGGCAGCCAGGATGGCCAGTGACAGCGGCGCAAGACGATGGCGCGAATGCATAGCGGATCCCATTGTTAATGATTATCAAAGGCGAGGCGGAATCATATATAATTGGCGCCAATCTGCAAGGGAAATTGCCGGAGGAGTTCATGACAGAACCGACCCATAGCAACGAACTGGCCTGGCTGCAGGAGCAGCTCCGCCTGGGCATGAGTGGCGGACGCTTCCCCGCGGGCAGCTGGTTGCGCCAGGATGCCCTGGCGGAGCAGTACGGGGTGAGTCGCTTCGTGGTGCGCGGCGCCCTGGAGCGACTGGCGGAGCTGGAGAGCATCGAGCATGTGCCGAATCGCGGCTATCGTGTGCGTCACTGGAGCCTGGAGGAGCGCCGTGAGCTCACCGAGGCGCGCCTGGTGATCGAACAGGCCATGCTGCCGCTGATGATGGCACGCAAGACGCCGACGGGGCTGGCCGAGGCGCGCCGGGCACTCCACGATTTCGAGCGCGCCGCGGAAAGCCTCGACGGCGAGGCCCTGGCGATGACCAATCATGCCTTCCATCGCGCCCTGGCCGACCTGGCGGGAAACGCGGCCCTGGCCCGCCAGGTCAACTGGCTGCGTGAGCAAGGCCTGCGTGGCGCCGGCCCGGGCTGGCCCAAGGCCGGCGGGGTAGCTCGCAGCCTGGCGGAACACCGCGAGATGCTGGCGGCCCTGGAAAGAAACGACCCCGTCGCCCTGCAGGGCGCCATCCAGCGCCACCTGACCGCCTGGCAGGAGCGCATGCCGACAGCGGACAGCAGCGCCAGGCCCACCGAGGAGCGCGCCAGTCACTAACCAGAAAAATGGCGCCAATCCCCCGGCACCACTCACGCCCCCTGAGATAATTTGAAGGCCGGGCCTCATTCGGCGACAATAAGCGACCAAAATCGACCGCGCCGCCCCATCTCGCGGCGTATTCCAGCCAGGATCCACGTCCGGCCAAGCCCCCTGGTCCGACCGTGTCACCGCATACTATCTGCCCTAGGCGAGGAGCTGCCCCCATGCCGTCCCGTTTCGAACTGGCCAATGCCATTCGCGCCCTGTCCATGGATGCCGTCCAGAAGGCCAAGTCCGGCCACCCCGGCGCCCCCATGGGCATGGCCGATATTGCCGAGGTGCTGTGGAACGACCACCTCAAGCATAATCCGGCCAATCCCCACTGGGCCGACCGCGACCGCTTCGTGCTCTCCAACGGCCACGGCTCCATGCTGCTCTACTCCCTGCTCCACCTGAGCGGCTACGACCTGGAGCTGGAGCAGCTGCAGCACTTCCGCCAGCTCCACTCCAAGACCGCCGGCCACCCGGAGCTCGGCTACGCCCCGGGCATCGAGACCACCACCGGTCCCCTGGGCCAGGGCCTGGCCAATGCGGTGGGCATGGCGCTGGCCGAGAAGACCCTGGCCGCCCAGTTCAACCGCCCCGGCCACACCATCGTCGATCACACCACCTGGTGCTTCCTCGGCGACGGCTGCCTGATGGAGGGCATCTCCCACGAGGTCGCCTCCCTGGCCGGCACCCAGCAACTCGGCAAGCTGGTCGCCTTCTATGACGACAACGGCATCTCCATCGACGGCGAGGTGGAGGGCTGGTTCACCGACGACACCGCCAAGCGCTTCGAGGCCTACGGCTGGCACGTGGTGTCCAATGTCGACGGCCACAAGCCGGAAGAGATCCAGGCCGCCATCGAGCTGGCCAAGACCCACGACGACAAGCCGAGCCTGATCGTCTGCAAGACCATCATCGGCTTCGGCGCCCCCAACAAGCAGGGCAAGGAAGAGTGCCACGGCGCACCCTTGGGCGACGAGGAAGTGGCCGCCGCCCGCGAACAGCTGGGCTGGCCCCATGCCCCCTTCCATGTCCCCGAGGCCATCTACCAGGGCTGGGACGCCCGCCAGCGCGGCGAGCAACTGGAGGGCGACTGGGAGGCGCGCTTCGCCCGTTACGCCGAGGCCTTCCCCGCCGAGGCCGCCGAGTTCCGGCGCCGCCTCAAGGGCGAGCTGCCCAAGGCGCTGACCAGCGAGAAGCTGGTCGAGGACGCCCAGGCCAAGGGCGAGACCATCGCCAGCCGCAAGGCCTCCTTCAACTGCCTCAATGAGCTGGGGCCGCAGCTGCCCGAGCTGCTCGGCGGCAGCGCCGACCTGGCTCCCTCCAACCTGACCTTCTGGAAGGGCGCCCAGGCGATCTCCCCGGAGGCCCCCGGCGGCAACTACCTGCACTACGGGGTGCGCGAGTTCGGCATGGGCGCCATCATGAACGGCATCGCCCTGCATGGCGGCTTCGTGCCCTATGGCGCCACCTTCCTGATCTTCATGGAGTACATGCGCAACGCCGTGCGCATGGCGGCGCTGATGGGCCAGCAGGCGGTCTACGTCTTCACCCACGACTCCATCGGCCTGGGCGAGGATGGCCCCACCCACCAGCCCATCGAGCAGCTGACCAGCCTGCGTTCCACTCCCAATCTGGCCACCTGGCGCCCCTGTGACGCCGTGGAGACCGCCGCCGCCTGGGATGCCGCGATCAAGCGTCACGCCGGCCCCAGCGCCCTGGTGCTGTCGCGCCAGAACCTGCCCCACCAGGAACGCGACAAGCACCAGTTGGCCAATATCCAGCGCGGCGGCTATGTGCTGCGCGACTGCGAGGGCACGCCGGAGCTGATCCTGATCGCCACCGGCTCCGAAGTGGGCCTGGCCATGGACGCCGCGACCCGACTGAGCGAGCAGGGCAAGGCGGTGCGGGTGGTCTCCCTGCCCTCCACCGACGCCTTCGACGATCAGGACGCCGACTACCGCGAGTCGGTGCTGCCCAGGGCGGTCACCGCCCGCCTGGCCATCGAGGCCGGCCACCGCGACTTCTGGTTCAAGTACGTGGGCCTGGACGGCGATATCGTCGGCATGAGCAGCTTCGGCGAGTCCGCCCCGGCGGGCGACCTCTTCAAGCACTTCGGCTTCACCGTCGACAACGTCGTCGAGCGCGCCCAGGCGCTGCTGGGCTAAGCGACGCGGCCCCGCCCGAGGCGGGGCCGATAAACCAGCAACGGGCGCCACTCCTTCGAGTGGCGCCCGTTGTCGTTACCGCCCGGTGAACCAGGGGAGTCAGGCCGCCTGCACCGCGATACGCCGCGCGACTGGCGGCTCTCCCCTGCCCTCGTTATCCGGGGATCAGGCCGCCTGCACCCCGATACGCCGCGGCCGGTGGCTCTCCTTCTTGGGCAGGCGCAGGTGCAGTACGCCATCCCGCAGCCGCGCCTCGATGGCCTCGCCATCGATCTCGTGGCTCAGGGTGAAACGCCGCAGGAAGCGCTGCCCGCGCAGTTCCGCGTAGAGGGCCGTGGCGCCCTCCGGCATGGCCAGGCGGATCTCCCCTTCCAGGGTCAGGACGTTATCGTTGACCTCGATGGTCAGGGCGTCGGCGGTGACCCCGGGCAGGTCCGCCACCAGGTGCAGGGCATGATCCCGCTCGTAGATATCCACCGCCGGGCGCAGCGCGCTGCGGCGCCGCTCCTGGGGTTCCTGCTCCCGGGCCACCTCGGTTTCCCGGGCCGGCTGCTTGATCATCTCGCTCATCACACTCACCTCCAGGAAAGTTTCCGGGCGTCAGGCCGCCTGGACGCTGATGCGTCGCGGCTTGAGCTCTTCCCGCTTGGGCAGGACCACCTCGAAGACGCCATCCCGGTAGCGGGCCTCGGCGCGCTCGCCGTCCAGCCCGTCGGGCAGGGCGATGGTGCGGCTGAAGGCGCCGCCGAAGCGCTCGCGGCGAAACTCCACCCGCTCGTCATCACCGGGGGCCGCCGGACGCTCGCCCCTGAGGGTCAGCAGGTTGTCCTGGATGCTGATCTCCAGGGCATCGGCGGCCAGCCCCGGGGCGAACACATAGACCCGCACGGCGTCGTCGGTACGCGCCAGGTTGATCATCGGGAAGCTGCCGCGGGGCACGGCGCGAATGTCCGCGGCGGCGGGGTCGGACATGACCTCATCCAGCCACTGGCGCAGGCCACCCAGCTCCTGCAGCAGGCCGGAGTCGAGACGCTTGAGATCTGCGAACATAGCGAACACCTCCTCAATGCTTCCTCGGCCGGCTCCCGGCGATACGCCGCCGGCCTTATTTCGGAAAATAGGGGCGCCGGGGGCGCTTTCAAGGCCCCGGCAGCCTGCATCGGCGGCGCTTTTGCGCTAGAATCGCTCCCCTGATCGAGTCACGGGGACGAGTGCCGACGCCATGGCCTACCGCATCGCCATCAACGGATATGGCCGTATCGGCCAATGCGTGCTGCGCGCCCTGGTGGAGCGCGCCCAGGAGCTGGGCGGCACCCCGCTGGAGGTGGTGGCCATCAACGAGCTCTCGGATCTCGAGACCATCGCCTACCTGACCCGCTACGACACCACCCACGGGCGCTTCCCCGCCACCGTGGAGGCTCGCGACGGCCAACTGCTGATCGATGGCCAGCCCATCCATATCCTCTCCGAGGCCGACCCGGATCGGCTGCCCTGGGCCGAGCTGGAGATCGACCTGGTGCTGGAGTGCTCCGGCAGCTTCAAGGATCGCGCCACCGCCGAGCGCCACCTGGCCGCCGGCGCCAAGCGCCTGCTCTTCTCCCAGCCCGCCGAGAGCGACGTGGATGCCACCATCGTCTGCGGCATCAACGACCATAGCCTGGTGGCGGCCCAGCGCATCGTCTCGGCGGCCTCCTGCACCACCAATTGCCTGGTGCCGGTGCTCACCGTGCTCGACGAGGCCCTGGGCGTGGCCCACGGCGTCACCACCACCATCCACTCGGCGATGAACGACCAGCCGGTGATCGACGCCTACCACCAGACCGACCTGCGCCTGACCCGCTCCGCCATGCAGTCCATCGTGCCGGTGGATACCGGCCTGGCGCGCGGCCTCAACCGCCTGATGCCGCACCTGGCCAATCGCTTCGAGTGCCTGCATGTGCGGGTGCCGACGATCAATGTCTCGGCCATGGACCTGGCCATCTGCGTCGAGCGCGACACCAGCGCCGCCGAGATCAATGCCCTGCTGCGCGAGGCCAGCCGGGGGCGCCTGGCGGGACTGCTCGGCTATACCGAGGAGCCCACCGCCTCCATCGACTTCAACCACGATCCGCGCTCGGGTATCGTGGACGCCACCCAGACCCGGGTGGCCGGCGACCGCCTGGTGAAGATGCTGTGCTGGTTCGATAACGAGTGGGGCTTCGCCAATCGCATGCTCGACGTGACCCAGCGCCTCGCCGCCCTGGATTGATCCAACCCTGGCTTGCCTAACGAAGGAACACGTGCCGATGAACGTACGCAAGATGACCGACCTGGAGCTCGCCGGAAAGCGCGTGCTGATCCGCGAAGACTTGAACGTGCCCATCAAGAATGGCCGTGTGACCAGCGATGCGCGGCTGCGCGCCGCCCTGCCCACCATCGAGGCGGCACGGGACGCCGGCGCCAGGGTGATGCTGATGAGCCACCTGGGCCGCCCCACCGAGGGCGAGCCCGCCGAGGAGTTCTCCCTGGCGCCGGTGGCCGAGCGCCTCGGCGAGCTGCTGGGTCGCCGGGTCACCCTGATCAAGGACTACCTGGACGTGGCCCTGGACCTGGCCGATGGCGAGGTGGTGCTGCTGGAGAACGTGCGCTTCAACGCCGGCGAGAAGGGCGACGACGAGGAGCTGGCCAAGCAGTATGCGGCCCTCTGCGATCTCTTCGTGATGGACGCCTTCGGCACCGCCCACCGCGCCCAGGCCTCCACCCATGGCGTGGCGCGCTTCGCCCCCGGCGCCTGTGCCGGCCCGCTGCTGGCCCAGGAACTGAATGCCCTGGAACAGGCCCTGGCCAGCCCCAAGCGGCCCATGACCGCCATCGTCGGCGGCTCCAAGGTCTCCACCAAGCTCGACGTGCTGACCGCCCTCGCCGAGAAGTGCGACCAGCTGATCGTCGGCGGCGGCATCGCCAACACCTTTATCGCCGCGGCGGGCCATAACGTCGGCAAGTCGCTGCATGAGGCCGACCTGATCGAGCAGGCCAAGGCGCTGATGGCCAGGGTCGAGATCCCGCTGCCTTCCGATGTGGTGGTGGCCACCGAGTTCTCCGACAAGGCCACCGCCGTGGTCAAGCCCGTCGACCAGGTCAATGATGACGAGATGATCCTGGATATCGGCCCCGAGACCGCCGCCCGCCTGGGCGCGCTGCTCGAGGACGCCGGCACCATCCTGTGGAACGGCCCGGTGGGGGTCTTCGAGATCGACCAGTTCGGCAAGGGCACCGAGGTGATCGCCAAGGCCATCGCCGCGAGCAGCGCCTTCTCCATCGCCGGCGGCGGCGATACCCTGGCGGCCATCGACAAGTACGGTATCGCCGACCGGGTCTCCTATATCTCCACCGGCGGCGGCGCCTTCCTCGAGTACGTGGAAGGCAAGACCCTGCCGGCCGTCGCGGCCCTGGAAGCCGCGGCCCAGTAATCCATCGATTCCCGGGCGGCCCGGCGCCGCCCACCCAGACATAGGTGAGATCATGGCACTGATCAGCATGCGCCAGATGCTGGACCACGCCGCCGAGCGCGGCTACGGCATCCCGGCCTTCAACGTCAACAACCTCGAGCAGATGCGCGCCATCATGGAAGCCGCCGACGCCACCGACTCCCCGGTGATCGTCCAGGCCTCCGCCGGCGCCCGCAAGTACGCCGGGGCCCCCTTCCTGCGCCACCTGATCCTGGCCGCCGTGGAAGAGTTCCCGCATATCCCGGTGGTGATGCACCAGGACCACGGCACCAGCCCCGCGGTCTGCCAGCGCTCCATCCAGCTGGGCTTCTCCTCGGTGATGATGGACGGCTCGCTCGGCGAGGACGGCAAGACCCCCATGGACTACGACTACAACGTCGACGTCACCCGCCGCACCGTGGAGATGGCCCACGCCTGCGGCGTCTCCGTGGAGGGCGAGCTGGGCTGCCTGGGTAGCCTGGAGACCGGCATGGCCGGCGAGGAAGACGGCATCGGCGCCGAGGGCAAGCTGGACATGGAACAGCTGCTCACCGACCCGGAAGAGGCCGCTGCCTTCGTCAAGGCCACCCAGGTGGACGCCCTGGCCATCGCCATCGGCACCAGCCACGGCGCCTACAAGTTCACCAAGCCGCCCACCGGCGACACCCTCTCCATCCAGCGCATCAAGGAGATCCACGCCCGCATCCCCGACACCCACCTGGTGATGCACGGCTCCTCCTCGGTGCCCCAGGAGTGGCTCGAGGTGATCAACGAGTACGGCGGCGCCATCCCCGAGACCTACGGCGTGCCGGTCGAGGAGATCGTCGAGGGCATCAAGTACGGCGTACGCAAGGTCAATATCGACACCGACCTGCGCCTGGCTTCCACCGGTGCCGTGCGTCGCTTCCTGGCCCAGAACCCGGCCGAGTTCGACCCGCGCAAGTTCCTCAAGGAGACCGTCTCCGCCATGCGCGATGTCTGCATCGCCCGCTACGAGGCCTTCGGCACCGCCGGCAACGCCAGTCGCATCAAGCCGATCAGCCTGGAAGCCATGGTGAGCCGCTACGACAGCGGCGAGCTGGATCCCAAGGTAAGGTAATCCCGTCACGCACCTTACCGTGCAAGACGCGTTCGGGCGGCCCTGGTGGCCGCCCGAATTCTTTACGTGGCACGCAGACACGCTCGGTTCCCAGTACTGGGCGAGTCTGGCACCCTGATCGGCAACGGCCAGCACCAGCTAGCCCTGCCCCGGACCCCGCCATGGATCGTATCGACACCCTCCGCACCTTCCTGCGCGTCGCCGAGATGCGCAGCTTCACCAAGGCCGCGGCCAGCCTGCAGATGCCCCGCTCCACCGTCTCGACGGCCATCCGGGAGCTGGAGGCCCGGCTGGGTACACGACTGCTGAGTCGCACGACGCGCCATGTCGCCCTGACCCATGATGGCCAGGAACTCTATGACAGGGCCCTGCGGCTCCTGGGGGAACTGGAGGCGCTCGAGGGCCTGTTCCGCCAGGATGATACCCAGCTCCATGGCAGGCTACGCATCGAGGTCCCCGGGCGCATCGCACGCTTGATCATCGTGCCCGCCCTGCCGGATTTCTTCGCGCGGTATCCCGGCATCGAGCTCGAGATCGGCGCCAGCGACCGTCCCGTCAACCTGGTGGCCGAGGGCGTGGACTGCGCCATCCGCGTCGGCGAGCTCGCCGAATCCAGCCTGATCGCCCGCCCGCTCGGCCTGCTGCCCCTGATCAACTGCGCCAGCCCCGGCTACCTGGCTCGGCATGGCACCCCGGCGACCCTCGACGACCTGCGGCATCACCAGGCCATTCACTACGCCTCCCCCTTCGGCAGCATCGCCGAAGACTGGGAATATCGAGAGGCGGAGGAGTCACGGACGCTCTCCCTGCCAGGCCAGGTCATCGTGGACAATGCGGAGAGCTATATCGCCGCCTGCCTGGCGGGGCTCGGCCTGATCCAGGTGCCGACCTACGACGTCCAGCACCATCTGCGGGTGGGGCGTCTCGTCGAGGTGCTACCCGACCACCGGGCCGCTCCCATGCCGCTCACCATCCTCTATCCTCACCGCCACCATCGCTCGCGCCTGCTGCGTGTCTTTATCGCCTGGGTGGAGGCCCTGCTCAGCCAGGAGATTCAGGGGCTCTCATCGCCCCTGAGTCTCTCCTCCTGATCCCCTCACTGTTCGCCGTCACGGGATAGTGCTGTCGAGGGAGCGGGGATTATCCCCGGCTCCCCCTTCGCCATACTCCTTTCAGCAGCGTCCTCACGCACGCTCACCAGGACCTGCCCCCCTCATGAGACGCTGAACAGAAAGGAGATGGAAGCGATGGCGGCACACACTCTCAACGGCAAGGTGGTCGTGGTCGGCGCCGGCGCCAAGAACCTGGGCGGACTCATCAGCCGAAGAATGGGCAAAGCGGGCGCCCGGGTCGTGGTGCACTATCATGGCGATGCCACCCGCCCCGACGCCGAGGCCACGGTACAGGCGATCCAGGAGGCCGGCGGCGACGCCTTCGCCTTCCAGGGCGACCTGACGCAGCCAACCAATATCACCGCACTGTTCGAAGAGGCGAAATCCCGCTTCGGTGGCATCGATATCGCCGTCAATACCGTCGGCAAGGTGTTGCGCAAACCGATCGTCGAGACCTCCGAGGAGGAGTATGACGCGATGTTCGACATCAACGCCAAGGCGGCCTACTTCTTCATCAAGGAGGCGGGACGGACCCTTAACGACGATGGCAAGATCATCACCATCGTCACCTCCCTGCTGGCCGCCTTCACCGACGGCTACTCCACCTACGCCGGTGGCAAGTCACCCGTCGAGCACTTTACCCGCGCCGCGGCCAAGGAGTTCGGCCCACGCGGCATCTCCGTCACCGCGGTGGGGCCCGGGCCGATGGACACGCCCTTCTTCTACGGCCAGGAGACGCCAGAGCGCGTCGCGTTCCACAAGTCCCAGGCCATGAACGGTGACCTGACCAGGATCGAGGACATCGAACCCATCGTGCGCTTCCTCGCCACCGACGGTTGGTGGATCACCGGCCAGACCATCTTCGCCAACGGCGGGTATACCACCCGTTAAGGCGTATCCCTGGGCTCGGCGTCACGCGGGGCGGTCGTCCACGTTCACGCCGAGTCTCTCTCGAGCCCGCACCTGGCAGCCCTTCTGCCTAGCGGCAGCTAGGCTGAACGAGAAAATACCAAGAGCAAGGACTCCCGGATCATGCGCACCCTCATTTTCATCCTGGCCGGCTTGGTCATACTGGGCGCGGCTCTGGCCCTGAGCCGCCCGGCGTGGCGCCCCCGCTTCGCCCTGGGCTTTATCGCCGTCTGGCTGGCGGTCAGCGCCATCAACCTCGGCGTGGGGCTCTCCCACGGTTACTCCCTGGCCGAGGAGTTACTGGTGCATCTCTTCCTGTTCGGCATCCCGGCCCTGGCGGCGACCTGGGCCTGGCGGCGCTTTACCACCAACACTGGCCCGGGGAACTGACCACGCCAAGGAGTGCCGCTCGATGCGCCTGCGCCATCGCCTACCCGAGCACGAGGCGGCCAAGCCCACCTGGCTGGAGCTCTTCTACGACCTGGTGTTCGTCGCCGTCTTTATCCAGATCGGCGACCGGTTGAGTCACGACCTCAGTGCCTCGGGCTTTCTCCAGGTGCTGGTGCTGTTCGCGCCGCTGTGGTGGGTCTGGGCCAATGTCGCCTGGTACATGAATCGCTTCGCCGTCGACGACGTCGTGCACCGCCTGCTGCTGTTGGTGCAACTCTTCTTTATCGCCTGGATGGGGCTGAGCGTGCCGGACGCCTTCGGCGCCGCCAGCACCCAGTTCGTGGCCTGCTATATCGGCTTCCGCGCCACCATGATCGCCATGTATGCGCGATCGCTGCGCCACGCACCGGGCCAGCGCGAGCTGCTGCTGCGCCATA
The DNA here is from genome assembly GCF_055388505.1 of Bisbaumannia salifodinae. The sequence continues at coordinate 32,780 of NZ_AP043781.1, read as the reverse complement.
TCACCCACTTCCACCTGCCCGGCGCCCTGCTCTGGGCCGGCTCGCTGCTGCTACCGGTGGAGTGGCGCCCCTGGGTCTGGGCGGTCACCTTCCTGTGGGAGGCCTATAGCGCCATGGCGCCGCGCTTCCTCACCCTGCTACGGCGCTTCCCGGTGCATACCCATCACCTGGTCGAGCGTTTCGGCACCCTGATCATCCTGGTGCTGGGCGAGACCTTCATCAAGAGCATCACCGTCGCCCCACCCCCGCCCCTGTCGCTGGATACCGCCCTATTCTCTGCGCCGGCCATCGCCACCTTCTTCGGCCTCTGGTGGCTCTACTTCACCGCCATTGATGCCGAACATGCCACCTCGCGAGTGGCATACGCGGTGAATCCGGTGCCCTGGATCTTCGCCCACCTGCCGCTGGCATTGACGCTGATCACCATGGCGGTGGCCAAGACCAAGCTGTTCGAGTCGGTGGCCAGCGGCTACGCCAATCCGCTCTATTCGTTGCTCTACCTCGGCTCACTGGCGCTGTTCTGCGTACTGCTGTGCCTGGTCGCCGGCGACCGCCGGCACCATGCCACGCGATCCCGGCTAGCGACGGCGGCCATCTTTACGCTACTGATTCCGATAGTCCTCATGTGGTCACCACCTCCCGCCCTGCTCGCGGGGCTGGCCACCGCTATCGTCGCCGGGCTGATCCTACAGTCATACCAACGCCCCGGTAATCCATAAGGCCTCCACGAGGGATCACCGGCATTGCCATCGTCGCCAGGAGACCGTGCTACTCACCGACGGCCTGAGGAGAGAAAAATGACAAGGTTTGTGAACAGTGTTCACAGAATTCCAAAAATAGGCTTCAATAGTGGGTAGGTCTGCCGATATCTGAAACAATGGCGACGCAAGCGCGAGAGGTTGAGGCGATGACGACTCCCCACTGTCTGTTGTTCGATTGCGATGGGACCCTGGTCGATAGTGAACCCCTGTTGGCGGACGAGATGGCCACCAGCCTGACCGCCGTGGGGCTGCCCTTCGTCGCCGAGGACTATATGGGCGAGTTCCGCGGCGCCCGCTTCATGAATATCGTCGGCGAACTGCAACGCCGCCACGGCGACGTCGACCCGGAGCACCTCAAGGCCAGCGAGGCACGCATGCGCCGCCGCCTGGCGGAGCGCCTGGCCAGCGAGCTGACCCTGCTGCCCGGGGTGCACGAGGCCCTCGATGCCCTGGCCCATATCCCCCATGCGGTGGTCTCCAACGGCCCCGAGGCCAAGATCCGCACCAGCCTCGAGGCCACCGGCCTCAGCGACTACTTCGGCAACCACCTGTTCAGCGGCTATTCGGCCCAGTGCTGGAAGCCCGACCCCTGCCTCTACCTGCACGCCGCCACCATCATGGGCTATGAGGCCCGCCACTGCGTGGCCATCGACGACGCCATCGTCGGCGTCAAGGCGGCCCTGGCCGCCGGCATGACGGTGATCCACCTCAACCGCTTCCCGGACGTGGAGACCACCCCGGCGGGCGCCATCGCCATCAGCAACATGCATCAGCTGCCCACGGTGATCGAACACCTGGCCCGGCGCCCCGCCGCCGCAGCCCACTGACAGATCGGCTTATCCACACCCCGGCACCCGCCGGCCGACTGTGGATAAGCCGGGCTCGGGCTTTCCCCTATACAGGGCCGCCGACGGCTGGTTTATCATGGGGCCACACTCCGAACGCCGAGGACTGCCTCCCATGGCCTCACTGCAGGATCAACTCCGCGGCCTGGTCTACTCCACCGAACATGGCCAGACCTGCCCCGACTGTCGCCAGCCCCTGGACCAATGCCAGTGCGCCGAACAGGCCGAGCAGGCGCGCCTGGCGACCCTGGACGGGGTGGTACGCATCCGCCGCGAGACCAGCGGTCGCAAGGGCAAGGGGGTGACCACCATCGACGGCGTGCCGCTGCCTACCGCCGAGCTCAAGGCCCTGGCCAAGCAGCTCAAGCAGCGCTGCGGCACCGGCGGCGCGGTCAAGGAGGGGGTGATAGAGATCCAGGGCGATCATCGCGCCACCCTCAAGGCGGAGCTGGAGAGCCGCGGCTACACCGTCAAGCTGGCCGGCGGCTAAGGAGACTCCATGAATCATCGACGCAAGGCACGCCTCGCCGCGCTGCTGCTGGGCGCGGCCCTGCTGGCCGGCTGCGCCGGCACGCCCGAGTTTCGCACCCTGGAGGCGCGGGTGGTCGGCGAGGCCCCCCTGACGGTGGGGCCGGATGCCGAGCTGCGGGTCAGCCTGGAGCGCGAGGACGGTGGGGTGATCGCCGAGACCCGCCAGCGGCGCCTGGGCGGCGGCCCCATCCCGGTGCGGTTGAGCTATGACGCCCGCTCCCTGGACCAGGGCGAGGCCGCCCTGCATGCGGAGATCCACGAGGCGGGACGACTGCGCTATCGCCAGGCGGAGCCCCGACCCATCGCCCCCGGCATGGCCGAGCCGGTGACCCTGAGGCTGGAAAGCCTCGACTAGAAGCGTGCCGCCAAGGCGGCTAGCCCCTCGCCGATGGACAGCGAGGCCTTGAGGGCATAGAGGTCGTCGGCCCGGGTGCGGCCCCGGTTCAGGCAGGCCACCGGCTTGCCCGCCCGGGCCGCCTGGCGCACCAGGCGATAGCCGGAATAGACCATCAGCGACGAGCCCACCACCAGCAGGGCCTCGGCCGCCTCGATGGCCGCCAGGGCCGCCGCCAGCCGCTCGCCGGGCACGCTGTCGCCGAAGAAGACCACGTCCGGCTTGAGGATACCGTCGCCACAGCGCCCGCAGGCGGGCACCCGAAAATCGCCGAAGTCCGCCTCCAGGTCGGCGTCACCGTCCGGGCCGATGGCCGCGCCGAGCTCGCGCCAGCGCGGGTTCAGCGCCTCCAGCTCGGCATGCAGATCATGGCGCATGCGCCGGCCGTCACAGCTCATGCAGCGCACCAGCTCGGCCCGCCCATGCAGGTCGATGACCCGCCGCGAGCCGGCCCGTTGATGCAGGCCATCTACGTTCTGGGTGATGATACCGGCCAGGCGTCCCCTGGCCTCCAGTGCGGCCAGGGCCCGATGGGCCGGCCCCGGACGCGCCTCGCTCAGCGCCCGGAAGCCCACCAGGGCGCGGGCCCAGTAGCGCTGGCGGGCGGCGTGGCTGGCCATGAAGCGGCGATGGTCCATGGGCGGGGGGCGCTTCCATTCGCCGCGGCTATCGCGGTAGTCGGGAATGCCGCTCTCGGTGCTGACGCCGGCACCGGTCACCACCAGCAGCCGGGGGTGACGATCGATAAAGGCGGCCAGGGCCTCCAGGGAGGCCTCGGGAAAATCGCTTTGCAGCATAACTAACGACCAAGGACGCGTGGCTCCCGGCCGATGGGGCCACTAGAATGAACGCCTATTGATATATCACGGGCAAGGACTCGTTGCGATGGCCTGGCTGGAATACCTGCTTCCCCTGATCTTCCTCTTCCCCCTGGCGGCCACCGCGGTCATCGTGGTGGCCCTGAAGAGCCTGCACGACGCCCGGGTACGCTCGCCCTTCGATGCCCACCCCCTACGGGAGCCGGGCCAGGCCCTGCGCGACCGCCTGGATCGAGCCTTCGCCAGCCTCTTCCTGAATGGTGCCCTGGGGCCCATCGTGGTGCTGGCACCGCTGGTCTACGGCATGGGCCGGATGCTCTTCGCCAGTGAGCAGGACTGGGTCGAATGGAGCCTCTACGGCGTGCTCTGCACCCTGATGGCCCTGGGCTTCTGCCTGCTGTTGATTCGCGACTATCAGCGCATTCGTCGGCTCAAGCTGGGGCTGGCCTGCGAGCTGGCGGTGGGCCAGGAGCTGGAGCGGCTGATCCGTCCCGAGGCCCACCCCTACCATGTCTTCCACGACGTGCCCGCCGATACCTACACCATCGATCATGTGGCGGTGACCCCCCACGGGGTCTTCGTGATCGAGACCCGGGCCCGCACCCGCCCCTTCGATGCCCGGGGGCGCGAACAGACCCAGGTGGCGGTGGAGCGGGAACGGCTGCGCTTCCCCGGCTGGAGCGAGCGCCGGCCGCTGCGCAAGACCCGCCAGGCGGTGCGCTGGCTGCGCCACTGGCTGGCCCGGGAATGCGGCGGCGAGATCCCGGTGCAGGGCATCCTGGCCCTGCCCGGCTGGGAGGTCGACACCAGCGAGGCCGCCGCCGACCTGCTGGTGGTCGGGGGCGAGTCCCTGGCGGCACTGATCGATGCCACGCCCCTGGCGCCGCTCGAGGGCGCGGCCCATGACAAAGCCATCCAGGCCCTGGCCAAGCGCGCCGCCCTGCTCGATCTCAAGCACCTGCAACAGCCTTCCGTCTAAGTCCGCGTCGTCACTGGAAGGTGGCGATATGTACCCGGCTGGCGCAGCGCCCGCGTTCCTGACGCACCAGGCTATCGGCCGCGGGGAAATCGGCCAGGCGTTCGCTATCGATGGCGATACGCACCTCGCTCAGGGTGCGATTGCCGCGTCCCCGGCATTCCAACCGCAGGGCCCGGCCGCTGCCCTCGCCGAAGGCCGCCTCGAAGGCGCGAATCAGGTCGTTGCGACCCACCTCGCCCCCCTGGTTGAGCACCACGAAGTCGGCGAAGGCGCTGGCATTGACCGCCGCCTGCAGGCGCAGCGCGGCGGCGACATAGGCCTCCTGGGGCAACGCCAGGCAGGCCGCATGCTTGGCGTACTGGTAGCGATCCAGGCAGCTATGGCGCCCCGGCATGGCCTCGTCCAGGGCATCGCTCAAGGGCGCGGAGAGGGCCAAGGGCGGATGGGCACGACAGAAGCCACCGTCGGGACGCGGCCGCTCCAGGAAGCAGCCCTCACGCCACCAGCGGCGGCGATCGACGCCCCGGTCGGCGAAGCGTGCCGGCAGCGAGGGCCAGAGGCCATGCAGCACGAAGCCCTGATCCGTCCCTTCCCGCAGGCAGGGCTCGCGACACTCCCGGGGCGGCCGGCGATGGCTGTCGCAGAAGCCGGGGTGCCAGGTCAGCGCCAGGGTGACGTGCTCGAAGCCCTCCGCCTCCAGGGCCCGGGCCGGGGCGCTGCCCAGCCACAGCGCCACGAAGGCACCGAGGAGTATTGCGCCCAGCCCCGACTGGCCTAATAATCCGCGCTTTCGACGCCGACCCGACGACACGCCCGCCTCCATGAAACTGATCACCTTCGATGTCTTCCGCACCCTGGGCATCCCCGGGGTGCGCTATATCAAGCCCGAACGCATGCTGGATCACCTCGACGAGATCCGCGCTGCCGACTGGCTGCTGTTTCCCGAGTACTGGCAGCTCAATACCCTGGTCCATGGCCTCAAGGCGCGTATCTTCCCCAGCCTGGCCAGCTACCACCTGGGTCACGACAAGGTGGAGCAGACCCGCGCCTTCCAGGCGCTGTTCCCCGAGCACGTCCCCCCCACCGAGATCCTCGGCGCCTCCCGGGCCGCCATCGACAAGGTGGAGACCCGCTTCGATTACCCCTTTATCGCCAAGCGCATCAAGAGCAGCAGGGGCGAGGGGGTCAAGCTGATCGACTCCCGCCGGGCCCTGGAGGCCCACCTGGCGGAGGAGCCGGTGCTCTATGCCCAGCAGCGACTGCCCATCGACCGCGACCTGCGCATCGTACTGGTGGGCGGCGAGCTGCTGGCCGCCTACTGGCGGGTCACCCCCCTGGGCGGCTACCGCTCCAACGTCAGCCAGGGCGGCGCCATCGACCGGGAGGCGATTCCCGAGGCGGCCGTCACCCTGGCCCGGCGCCTCGCCGAGGCCTTTCATATCAACCATGCCGGCTTCGATATCGCCATGGTCGACGGCCATCCCTATGTCTTCGAGTTCAACCGCCTGTTCGGCAACCAGGGCATCGGCGACAGCAGCAAGCGCATCGGCGCCGCCATCCTGCGCCAGCTCGGCGACGGCGACGACCTGGGCCCGGACGACGACGAGCCGCCCTTTGCCCTGACCGGCTGATCACCGATGACACCCGAGGCGCCTGGCGGCGCCAATCGTTCAGCGGAGCTGAACTCCCACAACCCCAGTGGCAACTCCGGGGCAACCTAGCCCCCACAAAGAGGGGCAGGCACTATCGCCGGCATCGTTAATCGCCCTTAAGCCGGCCACCCATCTCCTGGGCCAGATCGACCGCATAGTGATCGGTCATGCCACCGATAAAGTCGAGCATGCGCCGGTAGCTATCGTAGAGGGGCCAGGAGGGCAGCGGGGTGTTCTCGCCGATCAGTGCCAGCACCCGCTGATGCTTGAAGCTGGAGCGCCCCTGGTGGTGCAGCTCATGGGCGGCGCCGATAAAGGCCTCCAGCAGGATGCCCAGGGTGGTATAGGCGCCGATCTCCAGCTTGGCCTTGCGCTCGTTCTGGAAGATGCGCTCCCGGGCCAGGGTCTTGGCGGCCTTGACGCCCCAGTCCAGGTCCGGGTGGCAGAGCTCCAGCAGGTCGTCCTTGAGGGCCCCGTTGAGCAGTTCCTGCTCGTGGGCCACGAAGACCGCCCCCACCTCGCCCACCGCCCGCTCCATGGCGGCGCCGCGCAGGGCGGCGATACGGCGGCGCTGGGAGACGCCCTGGTCGGCCATCTGGGCATACTCCGGCGGCGCCTCCCCGGCGATCTGGATCAGCACCTCGGCCACCTCGTCGTAGCGCAGGATGCCCATCTCCAGGCCATCCTCCAGGTCGAGCAGGGCGTAGCAGATATCGTCGGCGGCCTCGACCAGGTAGGCCAGCGGGTGGCGGCACCAGGCCCAGTCGCCCCGGGGGCGCAGCCCCAGGCGCTCGGCCACCTCGGCCAGCAGGTCGCGCTCCGACTGGTAGCAGCCGAACTTGCCGGCGCTGCCGCCGTGCTCCACCGTCCAGGGGTACTTGAGCAGGGTGCCCAGGGTGGCGGTGCTCAGGCGCATGCCGCCGCGGAACTGGTTGTATTCGATCTGGGTGACGATGCGAAAACCCTGGGCGTTGCCCTCATAGGTCAGCAGATCGGCCCGCTGGGTATCGCTGAGGCCCTCCAGCAGGCCGCTGCCGTCGGACTCGGCGCGCTTGAACCAGTCGCGGATGGCGTATTCGCCGGCGTGGCCGAAGGGCGGGTTGCCGATATCGTGACCCAGGCAGGCGGCCTGGACGATGACCCCCAGATCCGCCGGGGTGATCCGGGCCGGCAGGCGCTCGCGCAGCCCCTCGCCGACGATCATGCCCAGGGAGCGCCCCACGCAGCCCACCTCCAGGGAGTGGGTCAGCCGGGTATGGATATGGTCGTTCTCGGTCAGCGGGTGCACCTGGGTCTTGCGCCCCAGGCGCCGGAAGGAGCCGGAGAAGACGATCCGGTCATGATCCTTGTGGAAGGGGGTACGGCCCGGCTCGGCGGCGGCGCGCCCGTCGCGGGTATCGTGCAGCCGGCCGGGGTCGAGCAGCCGCTCCCAGTGCATCTGCGTCATGGCGCCTCCTGGTGGGAAGCCTCCATTGTGCACCCGGGTCGCCCCGGCGGGAAGTCACCGCCCTCCTCTAGCCCGCGGCTTGGCGCCGTTAGTCGTCGGCCAGCGCCGGCAGCAGGGTCTTGAGCTTGCAGGTCAGGGTATTACGCCCCCAGCCCAATAGTTCGGCGGCCTCACCTTTCCTGCCACCGGTGTGCTTGAGGGCGGTCTCGATCAGGATTTTCTCGGTGACTCTGGAAAGCGGCACCGCCTCCTCCCGACGTTACTCAATCATCCGCCAGCGCCGGCAGCAGCGTCTTGAGCTTGCGGGTCAGGGTATTACGCCCCCAGCCCAATAGCTCGGCGGCCTCGCCTTTCCTGCCCCCGGTATGCTTGAGGGCGGTCTCGATCAGGATCTTTTCGAAATCCGGGACCGCCTCCTCCAGCAGATGGGTGTGCCCCGCCGCCAGGGCCCGGTCGGCCCAGTCGCGGAAGGCGGCCCGCCAGTCGCCGGGGCTGACCTCGCCGGCCTCGCGCTGGCGCAGCTCCGGGGGCAGGTCGTCCACCAGCACCTCGCGCCCCGAGGCCATCACCGTCAGCCAGCGACAGGTGTTCTCCAGCTGGCGCACGTTGCCCGGCCAGGGCAGCCGCGTCAGGTGCTCCTCGGCCTCCTTGGTCAGCACCTTGGTCTCGGTATCCAGCTCCTTGGCCGCCTCGGCCAGGAAGTGCCGCGCCAGGCGCGGAATATCCTCGCGGCGCTCGGCGAGCCGCGGCAGATGCACCCGGATCACGTTGAGGCGGTGGAAGAGATCCTCCCGGAAGCGCCCATCCTCCACCAGCCGCTCCAGGTTCTGGTGGGTGGCGGCGATGATCCGCACGTCCACCTTCACCGAGGTATGGCCGCCGACCCGATAGAACTCGCCGTCGGCCAGCACCCGCAGCAGGCGGGTCTGGGTGTCCGGCGGCATATCGCCGATCTCGTCCAGGAAGAGGGTACCGCCATCGGCCTGCTCGAAGCGCCCGCGGCGCTGGGCGGTGGCCCCGGTGAAGGCGCCCTTCTCGTGGCCGAACAGCTCCGACTCCATCAGGTCCTTGGGAATCGCCGCCATGTTCAGGGCGATAAAGGGATGGCTGGCCCGGGGACTGTGCTGGTGCAGGGCCTGGGCCACCCGCTCCTTGCCGGTCCCCGACTCGCCGTTGATCAGCACGGTGATATGCGACTGGGAGAGGCGCCCGATGGCCCGGAACACCTCCTGCATGGCCGGCGCCTCGCCGATGATCTCGGCGGTGAGCCCCTCCGGCACCGCCGCCGGGGACTGGCGCTCCCGGGCATGGGCCACGGCGCGGCGCACCAGGGCCAGAGCCTCATCCACGTCGAAGGGCTTGGGCAGGTACTCGAAGGCGCCGCCCTGGTAGGAGGCCACGGCGCTGTCGAGGTCCGAGTGGGCGGTCATCACGATCACCGGCAGGTCCGGGTAGGTCTCGCGGACCCGGGCCATCAGGTCCAGGCCATCCAGCCCCGGCATGCGAATATCGGTGAGCAGCACCTCCGGCGGGCGCTCCAAGATGCGCTCCAGGGCCCGGTCGGCCCGCTCGAAGCACTCCACCTGGAGATCCGGTTGCGCCAGGGCACGCTCCAGCACCCAACGAATGGCACGGTCGTCGTCGACGATCACGATGCGAGCGGCGTCGGTCATCAGTCTCTCCTGGATTGGGAAAAGGGGAACATCAGCTGGCCTCCAGCGGGATCAGCAGACGGAACTCGGTATGGCCCGGGGTCGAGTCGCACTCGATCAGGCCCTGGTGCTGGTGCAGGATCGACTGGGCGATGGAGAGCCCCAGGCCGCTGCCGCTGGCCCGCCCCGAGACCATCGGATAGAAGAGGGTCTCCTGCAGCGTCTCGGGAATCCCCGGCCCGTTGTCGATCACCGCCACCTCGCAGACCAGGCGATGGCGCTCGGCGCCCAGGGTGAACTGGCGCCGGGCACGGGTGCGCAACACCAGGCGCGGCGCGGCGGTGGCATGCTCTTCCAGGGCCTGGACGGCGTTACGGGCCACGTTGAGCAGCGCCTGGATCAGTTGCGCCTCCTCCCCGGAGAGCTCCGGAAGGCTGGGGTCATAGTCGCGCACTACCTCGATATCGGGGTGTTCGGCCACCACCAGGCTGCGCACCCGTTCCAGCACCTGGTGAATATTCAGCGGCGCCGGCTCGCGCAGCTGGTTGGGCCCCAGCATGCGGTCCACCAAGTCGCGCAGCCGGTCCACCTCCTCGACGATGATATGAGTGAACTCGGCGAGTTGGGGATCGGGAAGGTCCCGCTCCAGCAGCTGGGCGGCGCCGCGGATGCCCCCCAGGGGATTCTTCACCTCGTGGGCCAGGCCCCGGGAGAGCACCTTGATCGCCTCCTGGCGGGCGATCAGCGCCTCCTCCCGGGAGATGCGCAGCAGGCGGTCCCGCGGTTCGATCTCCAGCAGCAGCTCGTCATCGCTCAGCGGCGTGACGGTGAAGTCCACCGTCACCGGCTCCTGCCCCGGCAGCGACAGGCTCGCCTCGCGCTGGGTGTAGGGATGGAACTCGCGGCGCGCCTTGGTCAGCACCTCGGCCACCGACTCCAGGCTCTCCAGGCGGGTGCCGCGCACCCGCCCCAGGCTGACCGCCAGCAGCGACTCGGCGGCGGGGTTCATCCAGCGAAGGTGCAGCGCACCATCGAGAAGCAGCACCGCCGTGGACAGGTGTTCGAGCAGACGTTGATACATGGCGCATCCCGGTTGCATCAGGGTGAGGGCCGATCGATCCGGCGACTCCCCTTGCACTTGCAAGAAGCGCGCCAGCGCGAGACGGCGGGAAACTCGGGGGCCGATGGCAAAAGCCACACCCTCTTCGCACCATTTTAGTGCATTACGGGAGGCAGCAGGGGTGGGGAACGCCCCATGGCGAGGCGGCGATAAGCGATCGTGGGTCAGGGACGCGAGCGCTCGGGATCACGATGGCGCCAGCGACGCCGCAGCTCATGGGCGGGCTCGTTGCGACGCAGGCCGGGCCAGGGCTCACCCGGACGGTACTCCAGGGCGCTGCGCTGACGTAGTTGGCGAGCGTGCTCGAAGGCATCGAGGCCGCGATCCGGCGTACGGGGCGGCTCGACATGGCGGGGGTGTGAGTGTTCTCGGCAGGGCGGCGTCTTGTCCTCGAAGCAAGGAAAACGGAAGCCGCGCCGGCCGATGAGCTAATCGCCCCGGGCCTGCACGCTCACGGTGATCGGCGGGCTGCGGTGGCGCACCTGGCCGGCGCCGTCCAGCAGTTCGGCCTGGAGGATGCGCCGCCCCGGTTCGAGGCGCGGCACGATAAAGGCGCGGGTATGCATCGCCGACTGGCTCAGCTCGCCATCCACCAGCAGGCGCACCCGGTGGTCGTCCCGCAGCCCCGGCTCGATGGCCAGTTCCACGGTGAGGTTCTGGGAGCGCGCCTGACTCAATGTCATGGCGTCCCGGGGATTCATGATGCGGAAGGTGGAGTAGGGCATAAAGGGCGAGGCCAGGGAGCCCGTCGCCGGCCGCCGTGGCGCCGGTGCCGCGGCGGCGGGAGCCGGCGTCAGGGTCCGCGAGGGCACCACGGTCAGCGGCGCCACTTCCACGGGGTCCCCCCGGTCGGGGTTGTCGGTGAAGATCACGTTGCCCTGGGCATCGACGCTGCGATAGACGGTATCGGCCCCGGCCAGGGGCACCAGACAACAGCTCACCAGCAAGCAGATTAGGCGGAGTTTCACGAGCGACCCCCTGTGGCGGAGAGACGGGATGCCATCGTTAGATAGTGTAAGACAAAAAGGGGTTCCGCCGACGGCGGAACCCCTTGAACGGCTAACGCTTGCCCCCGCGGGGCGAGGCGCTTAGCAGCTGTAGTACATGTCGAACTCGACCGGATGGGTGGACATGCGGATGCGCTCCACGTCTTCCATCTTCAGCTCGATATAGGCATCGATCATGTCGTCGGTGAAGACGCCACCCTCGGTGAGGAAGGCACGATCGGCATCCAGCGCCTCCAGGGCCTGATCCAGGCTGTTGGCCACGGTCGGCACGGCCTTGCCCTCTTCCGGCGGCAGGTCATAGAGGTTCTTGTCCATGGCGTCGCCGGGATGGATCTTGTTCTTGATGCCGTCGATACCGGCCATCAGCATCGCCGCGAAGCACAGGTAGGGGTTGGCGGTCGGGTCGGGGAAACGGGCCTCGACGCGCTTGCCCTTGGGGCTGGCGGTGTAGGGGATACGGATGGAGGCGGAGCGGTTGCGGGCGCTGTAGGCCAGCATCACCGGCGCCTCGAAGCCCGGCACCAGACGCTTGTAGGAGTTGGTGGAGGCATTGGTGAAGGCGTTCAGGGCCCGGGCGTGCTTGATGATGCCACCGATGTAGTAGAGGGCCATCTCGGAGAGACCCGCGTACTGGTCGCCGGCGAACTGGTTCTGGCCATCCTTCCAGAAGGACTGGTGGACGTGCATGCCGGAACCGTTGTCACCCACCAGCGGCTTGGGCATGAAGGTGGCGGTCTTGCCGTAGGCGTGAGCCACGTTGTGGATCACGTACTTCATTTCCTGAACTTCGTCGGCCTTCTTCACCAGGGTGTTGAACTTGACGCCGATCTCGTTCTGGCCGGCGTTGGCCACCTCGTGGTGGTGCACCTCGACGCTCTGGCCGATGGCCTCCAGGGTGTTGCACATGGCGCCACGGATATCGTGGAAGCTGTCGACCGGGGGCACCGGGAAGTAGCCGCCCTTGACCCGCGGACGGTGCGCCAGGTTGCCGCCTTCGACCTGACGGTCGGTGGCCCAGGCACCCTCTTCGGAGGTGATCTTGTACATGGCGCCTTCGATATCGGCCTTCCAGTGCACCTCATCGAAGATGAAGAACTCCGGCTCCGGGCCGAAGAAGGCGGTATCGCCCAGGCCGGTGGACTGCAGATAGGCCTCGGCGCGCTTGGCGATGGAGCGCGGGTCACGCTCGTAGCCCTGCATGGTGGCCGGCTCGATGATGTCGCAGCGCAGCACCAGGGTGGCGTCCTCGGTGAAGGGGTCGAGGAAGGCGCTGCCATCTTCCGGGCGCAGGATCATGTCGGACTCGTTGATGCCCTTCCAACCGGAGATGGAAGAGCCATCGAACATCTGGCCGTTCTCGAAGAACTCCTCGTCCACGCTGCTGGCCGGGATGGTGACATGCTGCTCCTTACCACGGGTATCGGTGAAACGCAGGTCCACCCACTTGACGTCGTGCTCTTCGATCAGGGCGAGGGTCTTCTCGGCCATGGTGTCCTCCAGTCGTGAACGTATGGCTAGTGTTTGTCTGGCGTATCCAGCGTCGTTTGTAGCATGTCGTGGGCACTCTGCCCACGACCGCCGCCACCAGAAAACGCGTTCCGTGGCTTTGCTCTTGATAATGCAGACAGCGTGCCAAAATGCAGCAAAACGCTCTCTTATCTAGCTAATAAACTGAAATTACGGCAAATAATCTTTGCGCCATGGTGGCGCAACGGAATGCGCCAGGCCTCGGCGTCGCCGATCGGCCGGAAAATCGCGCCATATTGGTGCACAACCCACCGATAAAGCACCAACTTGGTGCGCAGCCCGGCCGCGGGATGTCGCCTCCCGCCCCGCAAAGAGTCATTGATACTACCAGCAAACTATTACTACAATTTGTTACCAACCCTAGGTCGGCGAGTCCTGGGCCACTGGCCCCTTCCAGTGAGCCGCCCGCGCCGAGACCAATTCCGTGGCGGAGGGCTACCCGTGATGCACCGCACCTGCATCATCATCGACGCCTGCCTGATGGCCACCTGGCTGCCCCGCCAGTTGCCTGGCCTCCGCCACCTCCACCGCCAGCATGTCGGCCAACTCGATATTCATGTGGTCAGCGAATCCAACCAGCCCCGCCTGCGCGCCCTGAGTCGGCGCTTCGGGCTGGCCCTGGAGGTGGTGCCCGAGCCCACCGCCGGGGCCCGGGGCAATCGGGTGGTGCAAGGCACCCAGGGCGAGCTGCTGCTCTTCCCCTCGCCGCAATATGGCCTGCCGGCCCAATGGCTCGCGCGCCTGGAGACGCTCCCGGATGACTGGGACGCCCTGCTCTTCACCCCGCCCGCCGACGCCTGGCGTCCCCTGCAACGCTTCTGGCACACGCCGGCCACCGGCACCCTCTGCGTGCGCCGCGACTGGTTCGAACGCCTGGGCGGCTTCGATCCCACCCTGGATAGCGAGGCACCCCAGGACCTGTTGGCTCGACTGCGCGCCTGTCACGCCCGGATACAGACCCTCTCCGGCTGAACGCGGAGGCCGCCAAGCCCTTGATCCACCGTTTCCACGCAGATTTATCGGTGCCAATGCTGGTAGCCGTTGCGGCCCGGGGACTATAATGCGGCCCAATTTTCGCAGCAGGATCCCGTCGTGATCGAGAATCTTCGCAACATCGCCATCATCGCCCACGTCGACCATGGCAAGACCACCCTGGTCGACAAACTCCTCAGCCAGTCCGGCACCCTGGATCGCAAGGCCGAGGGGCAGGAGCGCATCATGGACTCCAACGACCAGGAAAAGGAACGCGGCATCACCATCCTGGCCAAGAACACGGCGATCCGCTGGCAGGACGGCAACGGCCGCGACTACCACATCAATATCGTCGACACCCCGGGACACGCCGACTTCGGCGGCGAGGTGGAGCGGGTGATGTCCATGGTCGACTCGGTGCTGCTGCTGGTGGACGCCGTCGACGGTCCCATGCCGCAGACCCGCTTCGTGACCCAGAAGGCCTTCGACCAGGGCCTCAAGCCGATCGTGGTGGTCAACAAGATCGACCGCCCCGGCGCGCGCCCCGACTGGGTCATCGACCAGATCTTCGATCTCTTCGATAACCTCGGCGCCACCGACGAGCAGCTCGACTTCCCGATCATCTACTGCTCGGCCCTCAACGGCATCGCCGGCATGGAGCCGGAGGCGCTGGCCGAGGACATGAGCCCCATGTTCCAGGCCATCGTCGATATCGTCGAGCCGCCCAAGGTGGAGATCGACGGCCCCTTCCAGATGCAGATCTCCGCGCTGGACTACAACAGCTATGTGGGCGTCATCGGCCTGGGCCGCATCAAGCGCGGCGCCGTCTCCCCCAACCAGCAGGTCACCGTGATCGGCACCGACGGCAAGACCCGCAAGGGCAAGGTCGGCCAGGTGATGACCCACCTGGGCCTGGAGCGGGTGCAGACCGAGCAGGCCACCGCCGGCGATATCATCTGCATCACCGGCATCGACGACCTGGCCATCTCCGACACCCTCTGCGACCCGATCGCCGTCGAGGCGCTGCCGCCGCTGTCGGTGGACGAGCCCACCGTCTCCATGACCTTCCAGGTCAATGACTCGCCGATGGCCGGCCGTGACGGCAAGTACGTCACCAGCCGCAACATCAAGGATCGCCTCGACCAGGAGCTGATCCACAACGTGGCGCTGCGCGTCGAGCAGGGCGAGAGCCCGGAGAAGTTCATCGTCTCCGGCCGCGGCGAGCTGCACCTCTCGGTGCTGATCGAGACCATGCGCCGCGAAGGCTTCGAGCTGGCCGTGGGCCGCCCCGAGGTGATCATCAAGGAGATCGATGGGGTCAAGCAGGAGCCCTACGAAGAGGTGATCATCGACTGCGAAGAGCAGCACCAGGGCGCCATCATGGAGGAGCTCGGCTACCGCAAGGGCGAGCTGACCAACATGAACCCGGATGGCAAGGGTCGGGTACGCCTCGACTTCATCATCCCGGCCCGCGGCCTGATCGGCTTCCGCGGCCAGTTCATGACCCTGACCTCGGGCACCGGCATCCTCACCAGCCGCTTCGATCACTATGGCGCGCTCAAGCCGGACGCCGCCATCGAGCGTCGCAACGGCGTGCTGGTCTCGATGGTCGACGGCAAGGCCCTGGCCTACGCCCTCTACGCCCTGCAGGAGCGCGGCAAGCTGATCATCGACCACGGCACCGAGGTCTATGAGGGCATGCTGATCGGCATCCACAGCCGCGCCAACGACCTGGTGGTCAACCCCACCAAGGGCAAGAAGCTCGACAACATGCGCGCCTCCGGCAACGACGAGAACATCGTCCTGACTCCGCCGGTACGCTTCACCCTGGAGCAGGCCATCGAGTTCCTCGACGACGACGAGCTGGTGGAGGTGACCCCCAACCATATCCGCCTGCGCAAGAAGTTCCTCAAGGAAAACGAACGCAAGCGCGCCAGCAAGAAGTAAGCTTCATCGCACTTTGGCATGAATACTATTGTGGGAGCGCGGATTCCGCGCGATATCGCCCGAAGGGCGATCTTGCAAGCACTAGGCGCCTGGCGGCGCCAATCGTTCGGCACAGCCGAACTCCCACAGTAGCAAGCCGGAGATCAGCTATGTCGTGGCTTCACGCTGATCTGCGATAAACTAGAAGTTGACACCCACGCAGCCCGCCCCTCGGCGGGCTGCGTCGTTTCTGGCCCTCGGCGGCGCGCCGGCTACCCTTGAGGGACAGCCACCCCGACAGGAGGAGCCCCCCATGCACAAGCACGTCGACTGGGACGAACCGGGTACCGCCAGCGTTCAGGCCCACTATGCCAAGGATCCCCATCACCAGGCCGAGCCGGGAAGCGGCGATATCCTCTCGGCGCGCCTCGACGGCCTGGTGGTCCGGGTGCGGGTCGAAGCCCATGTGGAGGCCACCAGCATCGGCGAGGTGGTGGCGCTGATCGACCCGGCCAGCGGCGAGCGCAAGAAGAGCCACGGCAAGCTCGAGCTGGGCGACACCGTACGCCTGCCCGACGACAGGCGCGCCTTCGAGCCTCAGCCCGGCGACGCCGCCCAGACGCAGGACGACTAGCCCCGCGCCCCCGGCCCGGGCCCACCTGCCGCCCGGGCCGGGGAGGTTGAGCCCCACACACCAACGCCCGTTTAACGCAGCCCCTCTGGCCAAGTGCCCCGCCCTGACGCAAAGTAGGGCCAGCACAGCGTTAGCCTGCCATAACACCAACAACCACGAGATTGGGCATGAGCGCGATCATCGACGTCCGCCACGTCAACAAGGCGTTCGGTGGCCTCAGGGTCATCAACGACTGCTCCATCAGCGTGGAGCAGGGCTCCATCACCGGCCTGATCGGCCCCAATGGCGCCGGCAAGTCGACCCTCTTCAATATCATCGCCGGGGCCCTGCCCCTGGACTCCGGCCAGGTGTTCCTCGACGGCGAGGAGATCACCAACCGCCCCGCCAACGAGCTCTTCCACAAGGGCCTGCTGCGCACCTTCCAGATCGCCCACGAGTTCTCCCAGCTCACCGCCCTGGAGAACCTGATGATGGTGCCGCCCCATCAGGCCGGCGAGAGCCTCTTCGCCAGCTGGTTCCAGCCCGCCCGGGTACGCCAGGAGGAGGACCAGGTACGTCGGAAGGCCCAGGAGGTGATCGAGTTCGTCGGCCTCGGCCATGTGCGCAACGAGCTGGCCGGCAACCTCTCCGGCGGCCAGAAGAAGCTGCTGGAGCTGGGCCGCACCATGATGGTGGAGGCCCGGGTGGTGCTGCTCGACGAGATCGCCGCCGGGGTCAACCGCACCCTGCTCGGCGACCTGGTCACCAATATCGAGCGCCTCAACCGGGAGCTGGGCTACACCTTTCTGGTCATCGAGCACGACATGGACATGATCGCCCGGCTCTGCGACCCGGTGATCGTGCTGGCCGAGGGCAGCGTGATGGTCCAGGGCAGTATCGAGGAGATCCAGAACGATCCCGCCGTCATCGATGCCTATTTCGGCGCCCAGCCCTAGTCGGAGACCACCCCATGGCACTACTGGAAGCACGCAACGTACACGGTGGCTACGGCGGCATGAATATCCTCAATGGCGTCAGCATGGCCATCGAGGCGGACGAGATCGGCGTCATCGTCGGCCCCAACGGCGCCGGCAAGTCGACCATGCTCAAGGCGATCTTCGGCCTGCTGGAGGTCAACCAGGGCGAGATCCTGCTGCGCGGCGAGCCCATCACCAACCTCTCCCCGGACCGCCTGGTGCACCGCGGCATGGGCTTCGTGCCCCAGGAGCAGAACATCTTCCCCAGCCTGACGGTGGAGGAGAACCTGGAGATGGGCGCCTATATCCATCCCCAGCGCTTTCGCTCCATGCTCGAGCAGATCTACGAGTTCTTCCCGCCGCTGAAGGAGAAGCGACGCCAGCCCGCCGGCGAACTCTCCGGCGGCCAGCGCCAGATGGTGGCCATGGGCCGGGCGCTGATGGTCGAGCCCAGCCTGCTGCTGCTCGACGAGCCCACCGCCGGCCTCTCGCCCCTCTATATGAACGAGATCTTCGCCCGGGTGAAGGAGATCAACGCCGCCGGGGTCGGCATCCTGATGGTGGAACAACACGCCAAGCAGGCCCTGGCCATCGCCGGCAAGGGCTTCGTGCTGGCCGCCGGCCAGAACCGCTTCACCGACACCGGCGAGAACCTGCTCAACGACCCCGAGGTCGCCAAGAGCTTCCTGGGCGGCTGATGGAGACAACGCCTTGAACGAACTGGTCTTCTTTATCAATAACGTGGTGGTGGCGGGCAGCGTCACCGGCTCCATCTACGCCATCGGCGCCATCGGCGTGACGCTGATCTTCAGCATCATGCGCTTCGCCCACTTCGCCCATGCCGACATGATGACCTTCGGCGCCTTTATGGTGCTGCTGCTGACCACCGCCCTCCCCGGGGTCGGCGCCGCCGTGGGCCTGCCCACCGCCGTGGTCATGCTGCCCCTGGCCATGGCGCTCACCGCGGCTCTGGCGGTGACCATCGACAAGGGCTTCTACAAGCCGCTGCGGGCCCATGGGGTCAAACCCATCGTCATGGTGATCGGCTCCCTGGGGGTGACCCTGATCCTGCAGGGGCTGATCCGCCTGCTCGCCGGCACCAGCGGCCAGAATCTCTATATCGCCGAGCGCAAGGAGATCTATCGCCTGGAGCTGCCCTTCGAGGCGGTCACCCGGCCGATCGTCGTCACCGAGCCCCAGGTGATCCTCTTCGTGCTGACCCTGGCCGCGGTGATCGGGCTACACCTCTTCCTCAACCGCACCCGCACCGGCAAGGCGATGCGCGCCATGTCCGACAACCCCGACCTGGCCCGGGTCTCCGGCATCAACACCAGCCGCATCGTCACCATCACCTGGATCATCGCCGGCAGCCTGGCGGCGGTGGCCGGCACCCTGCTGTCGCTGGACGTGACCTTCAAGCCCGACCTCAGCTTCTTCCTGCTGCTGCCGATCTTCGCCGCGGCCATCGTCGGCGGCGTGGGCCACCCCTATGGCGCCATCGCCGGGGGCTTCGTGGTGGGCTTCGCCGAGACCCTGGCGGTGTTCAACTGGTCGGTGCTGCTGCACCCCATCGCCCACCACTTCCCCGAATGGCTGGAGCTGCCCCGCAACCTGGCCTTCGTCGGCACCGAGTACAAGATCGTGGTGCCCTTCTTCATCCTGGTGGCCATCCTGGTATGGCGCCCCACCGGCATCTTCAAGGGTAAGGTGATCTGATGAACAAGCCTGCATCTGCCGAGAACCCGAGCCGCTTCCCGCTCCGCGAGCTGGTGCTCTGCGTCGCCTTGGCGGCGGCCGTCCTCGGGGTCTATGCCCTGATGGGCGCGGCCTACAGCACCCGCATGCTGGTGGAGGCCGCCTGCTACGCCATCCTGGCCCTGGGCCTGACCATCCAGTGGGGCTACGCCGGCCAGTTCAACGCCGGCGTCATGGGCTTCGTGGCCCTCGGCGGCTTCTGCGCCATGACCTTCAGCGTGCCGGTCAACGAGGCCTTCTGGGCCAGCGAGCTGCCCGGCGAGCTGGGCCTGGCGCTGCTCTATGTGGTGGGCGCCATCGCCCTGGTATGGGGGGCCACCCGACTCGACCGATTGGGCGTGCCGAAGCGACTGCGCACCGTTATCGCCATCCTCCTGGCGCTGGTGCTCTACCTGGTGGTGATCAGCATCCTGCGCGGCGTCACCGGCGAGATCCAGTCCCGGGCCGGCTTTATCGGCGGCCTGGGCCTGCCCACCGGGGTGGGCTGGGTCGTCGGCGGCGCCCTGGCCGGCGGCGTGGGCTACTTTATCGGCCATATCTGCCTGGGGCTGCGCAGCGACTACCTGGCCATCGCCACCCTGGGCATCGCCGAGATCATCAAGGCCTTCCTCAAGAACTCCGACTGGCTGACCCGTGGCACCGCTACCGTCTCGCCGCTGCCCTGGCCCACCCCCGGGCCCGGCGAGGTGGGCTTCGTGATGGCCCGCGCCTTCTACCTGGCGATCACGGTGGTGATGATCGCGGTGATCTTCTTCCTGCTGCACCGCGCCTACCACGCCGCCTGGGGACGCACCATCCGCGCCATCCGCGACAACGAGGTCTCCTCGGCGGCCATGGGCAAGGACGTCAACCGGCGGCGCCTGCAGATCTTCGTGCTGGGCTGCATCCTGATGGGCATCGGCGGCGCCGCCCTGACCAGCTTCAACAGCATCTTCGACCCCCAGGGCTACCTGCCCCTCAACCACACCTTCCTGGTGCTGGTGATGGTGATCCTCGGCGGCCCCGGCAACAACCTGGGCACCATTATCGGCGCCGTGCTGGTGTATATCATCTGGATCATGTCGGAGCCCCTGGCCCTCGGCCTGATGCAGCTGCTGGCCAGCCTGGGCGAGGGCAGCGGCTGGTTCTCCGGCGCCGATATGCAGAGCCGCGCCCTGCAGGCCCGGGTGCTGGTGATCGGCCTGCTGATCACCCTGGTGCTGCGCTTCGCGCCCAAGGGCCTGCTGCCGGAGAAGATCCACCACTATCGCTAAGCCCCAGGCGAGAAAGAGACGAAAAAGAGACGAGCAAGAAACGAGAAAGGCCCCGCATTTGCGGGGCCTTTGTGGTTGCGGCGGCACGTCCCTCAGAGACGTTTCCCTCAGAGGTCGAGGAAGTCCTTGGTGACCAGGATAGGGCCGCCTCAGAGGTCGAGGAAGTCCTTGGTGACGAAGCGGCCGTCTTCCACGGTCATCTCCACCACCACCCCGGGCACGTCGCCGTTGTCGTCGAACTCGTGGCTGCCGGAGGCGCCCTCGTAGTTGATCTCCTCGCCGGCGGCGATCAGCTCCACCGCCTTCTCCCATTCGCCGGGCAGGATCACCTCGCCGGGGGCGCTGGACACGCTGCGCAGCGCCGCCGAGAGCCCCTCGCGCTCGGCGCTGCCGTTCTGCTCGATGGCCAGGGCCAGCAGGAAGGCGGCGTCGTAGGCCTGGGCGGCGAACACCGCGCTGGGATCGATCTCCGCCTCGTTGGCCATCTCCGCGAACAGCTCGGCACCGGGGATATCCGGGCTGCCGGGGCGGGTGGCGATCATGCCCTCCAGGACGTCGGCCCCGATCGCCTCCACCAGGCTGTCGCCCACCATGCCATCGGCGCCGATGTAGCGGGTGAACATGCCGCTCTCGTAGGCCTGGCGCATGATGGTCTGGCCGGAGGTGTCGGCATAGGCCAGCACCACCAGGGCCTCGGTGCCGGAGGACGATAGCGAGCCCAGCTCGGAACGGTAGTCGGCGCGGTTGTCCTCGTGGGCCAGGTTGGCCGCCACCGTGCCGCCCTCGGCCTCGAAGGTGGTGGTGAAGGCCTCCGCCAGGCCACGACCGTAGTCGTTGTTCACATAGGTGACCGCCACCTCGTCGATGCCCTTGTCCAGGACCAGCTTGGCCAGCATCTCGCCCTGGAAGGCATCGGAGGGCACGGTGCGGAACACCAGGTCGTTGTCGTCCAGCTCGCTGACCGCCGGCGCCGTGGAGGCCGGCGAGACCATCACCACGCCGCCGGGGATACCGGCGTTGTTGGCCGCGGCGATGGTCGCCCCGGTGCACAGGGCGCCGACGATGGCGGTGACCTGCTCGGTATTGACCATGCGATCCGCCGCGTTGGAGGCCGCCGAGGCATCGCTGCAGGTGGTATCGCCGGTGGGCATCTCCAGGGTCTGGCCGCCGAGGATGCCGCCCTGGGCATTGACCTGCTCCACCGCCAGGCGGGCGCCATCATGGATGGGGGGCGTCAGACTCTCGATACCCCCGGTGAAGCCGCCCAGAAAGCCCACCTTGACCTCGGCCTGGGCCACGCCGGCCAGCGCCGTGGCGGATGCCGCCACGGCCATCGCTAACAGAGCCTTCTTCATGATTGTTCTCACTGTTGCTGATTGAGGATTGACGACTTAACTCTGGAAGTCCCCGGGGAAAAAGACAAGCTCCCGTCGCCAACGCTAGCGGGGGACATCGATGCCCCCATGGCGGCTTCTATACTGAGTCCGCAACCCCCGACAAGGAGCCCCCCCATGGTCCCCTCGATTCCCCTCGCCGGCCTCGCCCTGGCCCTGCTCACGCCCCTGGCTTTCGCCGGCGACGCCGTCACCTACACCGCCAATGACCAGGCCTTCGAAGGTTACCTGGCGATGCCCGAGGGCGAGGCCCGGGGCGGCGTGATCATCATCCACGACTGGGACGGCCTGAACGGCTACGAGCAGCGCCGCGCCGAGATGCTCGCCGAGCAAGGCTACGCCGCCTTCGCCGTCGACCTGTTCGGCGCCGGCCACCGCCCCGAGACCACCGAGGCCCGCCAGGCCGCCACCGGCGCCCTCTACCAGGACCGGGCACGGATGCGCGAGCTGCTGCTGGCGGGCCTGGCGACGGCCCGCGACCAGGGCCTCCCCGAGGCCGGCGTGGTGATCGGCTACTGCTTCGGCGGCACTGCCGCCCTGGAGCTGGCACGCGCCGACCAGGCCGAGGGCATCCACGGCTATGTCAGTTTCCATGGCGGCCTGGCCACCCCAGAGGGTCAGGCCTGGCCCGAGGACGCCCCGCCACTGCTGATCGCCCACGGCGGCGCCGACCAGGCCGTGCCCATCGACGAGCTGGCCGGGCTGGTGGAGGAACTGGAGGCCGCCGGCCTGAGCTATGAGGCCCAGGTCTACGCCGGTGCCCGCCACGCCTTCAGCGTCTTCGACGGCGACCGCTACCAGCAGCGCGCCGACGAGCGCTCCTGGGCCGCCTTCCTCGGCTTCCTCGACGAGGTGCTGTAAATGCTCGCCGTGACGCGGCTCGGCGGCGGCCGTCATGATCTGGGGTACGCCCACGGCGAGGCCCATGCCACGGCCATCCAGGCCAGCCTCGCGGCCTATGCCCGGCTCTTCCACGACTTCGCCGGCCTCGACTGGCCCCAGGCCCGGCGCGACGCCCTGGCCCTGCTGCCGGCCACCGAGGCGCGCTTCCCGGCGATCCTCGACGAGGTGGACGGCATCGCCCGGGGCGCCGGCGTCGAGGTGGAGGACATCCTGGTGCTCAACTGCCGCAGCGAGATCGCCCTGACCCATGCCGGCGACGGCTGCTCCGCCTTCAGCCTGCAACGCCACGGCCAGCAATGGCTGGCCCAGAACTGGGACTGGCGCGGCGACCAGCAGGCCAACCTGGTGGCCCTGGAGATCCGCGGCGACGACGCCCCGGCGCTGCTCAGCCTCGGCGAGGCGGGCATGGTGGCCAAGATCGGCATGAACGAACACGGCCTCGGCGTCTGCCTCAACGCCATTCGCTCGCGCACCTGCGGCGACGGCCTGCCGATTCACTTCGCCCTGCGCCAGTGGCTGGAGGGGCGCGACTTCGATAACGCCCTGGCCACCCTGGAGCGCGGCGGCGTCGCCTCCCCCGCCCACTTCCTGGTGGCCAGCGACACCGGCCGAGCCCTGGGCCTGGAGGTCAACCCGGGCCCGGCGGGGCGCCTGACGCCCCGGGACGGCGTGGTGACCCACACCAACCACCTCTGCGATCCCGGGCTGCGCGCACGCCTGGCGGACTACCCGCGCCCCGACTCCGGCCCCCGCCTCGGCCGGCTGGACGCACGACTCTCGCCGCCCCCGGAGGCCCCGGACGCCGAGGCGCTGTTCGAGATCCTCAGTGACCACCACGGCTACCCCTACAGCCTGTGTCGCCACCCCGACCCGGACCAGCCCGAAGCGGAGCGCATGGAGACCCTGTTCGGCGTAGTGATGAACCTCAACCGCCGCGAGCTCTGGCTGCGCCTCGGCAAGCCCTGCCGGGCCAGCAGCCAGCGCCTCGTACTGGCGCCCTGAGCGTTCAGCGGGAATCGGCCGGATCGGGGCGGCGGCCATCAATGGCCTTCGGGGAGTT
This sequence comes from Bisbaumannia salifodinae, assembly GCF_055388505.1. The sequence goes on along the minus strand of NZ_AP043781.1, from coordinate 9,194 downwards.
CCCCCTTCAGATACTGCTCGGTGGTCAGCAGGAAGAGCCGCCGGAACAGCTCATGGATCGCCTCCTCCCGGCGCATCGCCAGCAGCTCGCGATCCTCCACGGAGAGCTTGGGGTCCTGGCGGGGATACTCCCAGGCCAGGCGCACCGAGCCGGAGCTGGCATCGCAGATCTGTAGGGTGGGATTGGCGCCCCGCAGCCCGGTATTGATGCGATAGGACATGACGACCTCCTTGATCGACGCAACCAAATGACAACGATTATCATTTACAATGATGCAATCTAGGAGGCCCGAGACAGGCTGTCAAGCCGGCGACTCACCGGAAGGGAATTAGCGGAAATACACGAACAGTGCCAGCAGGGCCATCAGCGCCAGGAAACCGCTCAGCCCCAGGCGTTGCCAGGGAATAGCCGCCTCGCCGAACTGGGCGCAGCGGGGATCGTCGGGGCGATAGCGCAGCGTCAGGCGCCGCCCCTGGGGATAATCGGCCAGGTAGGCCTCGGCCCGCTCGCGGCGGGCGAACAGCGGCGGCGCATCGAAGCGGGCGTTATCGGTGTGGTAGTCCCGGCCCCCGACCCGCAAGGCCACGGCGATCCGGGCCTGATAGCGGGGCGGCGACTCCGGGTGCTCCCGCCTGGCGCCCTGGGTGCGCACCGCCACCACCTCGCTGGCCGTGACCCGAGCCTCGGCGACGGGCCAGCGCTTCACGTCCCGCCGCCGCCAGACGGCACGCGCACTGAGCCAGGCCCCGAGGCCGGCGGCCAGGGCCACCAGCAGGGGCAATGCCGCCGTCATCCCGCCAGCGCCTCCTCCACCAGGGCCCGCGCCTCCGCCGCCATGGGCAGCCCCAGGGCCAGCTCATGGGCCCGCGGCGACATCTTCTTCCAGGTCTTCTGCACGATGCGGATCAGGTGATCGTGCTCCACCTGGCGCGAGAAATCGGCGAAGTAGTTCTCCAGGAACACCAGGCAGGCGCAATCCTCCACCGCCTGGGTGCCCTCGTCCCGGCCCAGGCCCTGCTTGCGGATCATCCGCGCCACCTGCTCGGCCTCCTCCGCCGAATAGCCCGCCTCCTGCATCAGCCGCGCCGCCGTCTCCCCGGCCCGCTGGCCCTGGTCGCGCCGCCAGGTCAGGTAGCCCACCCGCCCCTCGGGGTAGTTCCGGCGCGGCACCTGCCAGCGCTGCAGATGCTGGGCCCGTACCGCCAGTTGCACCAACTCGTCGGGGGCGTCCACCAGTTGCTCCAGCCAGGCGCTCATGCGCCGGCCATGCCACAGCTCCAGAGGCAGCGACTCGCCCTCCACTTCGATATGGCGCGGATCCTCGGCATGCAGGGCGTCGATGGCGGCAAGGCTCTTCTCGAAAGGGGATTCGGCTGGCATGGGCTGGCTCCTGGGTGGGGTTTATGTAAAGCCTAACAGGCTCGGCGCCGGTCGGGGCGACCGCAGCCAACGCTTTTATAGATTCAGGGGAGTTACGGGACAACGCCACCTCTCCACACGCAAGAGATCTCGCGGCCATCTTTCTAAGCTGCCTGGGCGGCAGCTAACACCGAGGACCGGGACAACTTCATCAAGGACATTTTCTGAGCTGCCTAGGCGGCAGCTAACGGCGCTATTCGGCTGCGCTGGAATCCCGAGGATTTCTGAGCTGCCTGGGCGGCAGCGAACTGTCTGCGTTGCCGTCAGGTTCCGCGCCCCCGTTTCTGAGCTGCCTGGGCGGCAGCCAACTACTCCCCGGTCACTCAGCAGGAAGACGCCGATTTCTGAACTGCCTGGGCGGCAGCCAACACGTTGCCCACGTTGCGATTGGCGAGCTGTTTTTTCTGAGCTGCCTGGGCGGCAGCCAACACGAAGCCGTCGACATGATCACGCTGCTATATTTTCTGAGCTGCCTGGGCGGCAGCTAACAGGTCGAGGACTTCCTCGGCGCGCTTGCGGCTTTTCTGAGCTGCCTGGGCGGCAGCTAACCTGGCCGCCGCCGTCGATCGCAGCATCAGCGATTTCTGAGCTGCCTGGGCGGCAGCTAACCCCTGGGCCACTTGCCGGGGTCCGACGGCTATTTTCTGAGCTGCCTGGGCGGCAGCTAACCACCCGCTTGGTCGGCAGGTCCTCGTCCTCGATTTCTGAGCTGCCTGGGCGGCAGCCAACGCGCGAGAAAGGGAATGCTACGTTCCCCTATTTTTCTGAGCTGCCTGGGTGGCAGCGAACCTCCTCCAGGGCCTGGTGGCCACCGCCGAACATTTCTGAGCTGCCTGGGCGGCAGCGAACAGGTCGGCGAGGACGGCAAGCGCCACTGGCATTTTCTGAGCTGCCTGGGCGGCAGCGAACGGCGTGGCGCGGGTTGTCCTCCCGCGCCTGAATTTTCTGAGCTGCCTGGGCGGCAGCGAACATAGCTATCAATCTCGACGGCGCAGACGGGTTTTTCTGAGCTGCCTGGGCGGCAGCGAACCCGGCGCCGGTATAGTCGAGAGAGCCGGCAACTTTCTGAGCTGCCTGGGCGGCAGCGAACGGTCGTTGCGTGACGTGCGGCGCCATCATCCTTTTCTGAGCTGCCTGGGCGGCAGCGAACGCCGTGTCTCGCGTGGACTCGGAGGAGGTTGTTTTCTGAGCTGCCTGGGCGGCAGCGAACTTGATGCGACTCGTCACCGCTGCCCTGGTGGTTTTCTGAGCTGCCTGGGCGGCAGCCAACTGGCCGAGGGGCGACCCGACATGGAGATCGACTTTCTGAGCTGCCTGGGCGGCAGCCAACGGGCAGCGACCATTCGTAGCTCGGCTCCTCCATTTCTGAGCTGCCTGGGCGGCAGCCAACCACGGCGCACGGTGCTGGCCGAGTCGTGCGTTTTTCTGAGCTGCCTGGGCGGCAGCCAACCAGCTTGGCGAGGGCCGGCTGTGGCATTCGATTTTCTGAGCTGCCTGGGCGGCAGCCAACCTGCGGTGGAGGATATTTTTCTTCACGGTCTCTTTCTGAGCTGCCTGGGCGGCAGCCAACACGCGATCCACCTGCACCTCGCGGTCGCCCAGTTTCTGAGCTGCCTGGGCGGCAGCTAACGTCCTCGCCCGCGGAGTGAGAGAGGTTCTCTTTTTCTGAGCTGCCTGGGCGGCAGCTAACACCTCCTGCGGTGGCATGACGGGGCTGGCGCCTTTCTGAGCTGCCTGGGCGGCAGCCAACGACGGCGCCGGCGTGCTGCTCTCGGGCCTGGCTTTCTGAGCTGCCTGGGCGGCAGCCAACACCGCCACCCTCCAGGAGGTGCTCGATGAAACTTTCTGAGCTGCCTGGGCGGCAGCCAACCACACCTGGCTGAAATTGCCCTGGGCGTCCGATTTCTGAGCTGCCTGGGCGGCAGCCAACACCAGGCGCTCTTGTGGCTTGGTGTATGGCATTTTCTGAGCTGCCTGGGCGGCAGCCAACCTAGACGAATACGACGAGGCATGTGCAGCTGTTTTCTGAGCTGCCTGGGCGGCAGCCAACTGGTTGGCATACAGGCCGGCGTTGCGCTTGTCTTTCTGAGCTGCCTGGGCGGCAGCCAACGTCTATATGGTCGAGAAGCACAACCTTCTCCATTTCTGAGCTGCCTGGGCGGCAGCCAACAATGAAAGCGGTGGTGGATGCACACCGCCAGTTTTCTGAGCTGCCTGGGCGGCAGCCAACACGCCCATGGGGTCGATCTGCCCATTGAATCGTTTCTGAGCTGCCTGGGCGGCAGCCAACAACACTGGTTTCCCAGTGCTGGCCCGCGGCTTTTTCTGAGCTGCCTGGGCGGCAGCCAACTTTTTCAGGGCGAAAAAAAGCCCGGCCAAAAATTTCTGAGCTGCCTGGGCGGCAGCCAACTGCGGCGGGCGCCGTTATCGCGCAGGACGCTTTTTCTGAGCTGCCTGGGCGGCAGCCAACCCTTGCGCCTTAACATGCTCATTCAGCGCCCTTTTCTGAGCTGCCTGGGCGGCAGCCAACGAGGTGGCCGCCGCAGGAGCCGTCGGCGCGGATTTCTGAGCTGCCTGGGCGGCAGCCAACCATATGGTGGCGATAAAACCTATGTTGTTTCTTTTCTGAGCTGCCTGGGCGGCAGCCAACCTGGACACCCCGGCCATGATTTACCTGCTCCATTTCTGAGCTGCCTGGGCGGCAGCCAACGTGTAGTTGGCCACGAAATCCATGGCCTTTTGTTTCTGAGCTGCCTGGGCGGCAGCCAACGACGCCCTGATATTACACCACCGGTTATCTGTTTTCTGAGCTGCCTGGGCGGCAGCCAACAGTGTAGAAGACTTGGGCGCGGATTTTCTCGTTTTCTGAGCTGCCTGGGCGGCAGCCAACGACGACCCGCACGGGCTGCACGCCCTGGTGCGTTTCTGAGCTGCCTGGGCGGCAGCCAACGGCATGCTCCAGGCGGCGCTGCACCACCTGGTTTTCTGAGCTGCCTGGGCGGCAGCCAACGCCGGCTGGCGGCGGTCGATGGCCTCGCGCTCTTTCTGAGCTGCCTGGGCGGCAGCCAACGACCAGATCGGAAATGATCAGGAGATCGAGGATTTCTGAGCTGCCTGGGCGGCAGCCAACCGAAACTCAGGGTGAGGCTTGTTCTAATGCTATTTCTGAGCTGCCTGGGCGGCAGCCAACCCAGTTCGTCGGCCTGCCGTCCGTGACCGTGTTTTCTGAGCTGCCTGGGCGGCAGCCAACCTGCTGCTGGCGGCGGGCGCGGTACGTCTCATTTTCTGAGCTGCCTGGGCGGCAGCCAACTGCCACAACTGCGAACGGCGGTTCGAGCCGCTTTTCTGAGCTGCCTGGGCGGCAGCCAACGTGATGCCGGTACGGCGGCCCTTCTCGCACACTTTCTGAGCTGCCTGGGCGGCAGCCAACGACTGACTGCAAGACTGGCGGCACTACCCTCATTTCTGAGCTGCCTGGGCGGCAGCCAACGAGCCGCTCTACATGCGGGCCGGCTGGGGCCAGTTTCTGAGCTGCCTGGGCGGCAGCCAACAAATTACCCTCCCTCGACTGACTGCAAGACTGTTTCTGAGCTGCCTGGGCGGCAGCCAACACGGTGGGCTCGAGGCCCTGGCGGGTGTCATTTTTCTGAGCTGCCTGGGCGGCAGCCAACATGTACCAGACGTTGTCCCCGCCGGCCTCCTTTTTCTGAGCTGCCTGGGCGGCAGCCAACATCATGAGCGGACTGAAGGGGTTGGATATCCTTTTCTGAGCTGCCTGGGCGGCAGCCAACAGATTCGGCCAGGCTATCCATTGCTCTCTCCATTTCTGAGCTGCCTGGGCGGCAGCCAACCTGCCAGGCTGGCACTCGCTGCATCGCAGTAGTTTCTGAGCTGCCTGGGCGGCAGCCAACGTGAAAATAAGGCCGATGGCCAGGTGATCACTTTTCTGAGCTGCCTGGGCGGCAGCCAACTTTACTAGCCCGCCCCGAGCGGGCTTCTTTTTTTTCTGAGCTGCCTGGGCGGCAGCCAACTTGTCCCTGCGTGAGCTGTCGGCCGTTGTCCATTTCTGAGCTGCCTGGGCGGCAGCCAACGACCGGTTCAGGGATGATGAACAGATCGAGGATTTCTGAGCTGCCTGGGCGGCAGCCAACACCTGCGTGCCGCGTCGTGTGCGGTTTATCGTTTTCTGAGCTGCCTGGGCGGCAGCCAACGCATCCCTGAGCTGCGAGATGTCGGTCTTCGATTTCTGAGCTGCCTGGGCGGCAGCCAACGTCGCCGGCGCCGGGCAGGGCGCCCCCGAGAATTTCTGAGCTGCCTGGGCGGCAGCCAACGACTGGGAGGCCTGCACCCGCCCCGAGCCCGATTTCTGAGCTGCCTGGGCGGCAGCCAACCGCCTGGAGCGCGACACCACCGGCACGGAGCTTTTCTGAGCTGCCTGGGCGGCAGCCAACCAGAATTGAAAATGACAGCAAGGCCCCGACAATTTCTGAGCTGCCTGGGCGGCAGCCAACGTAATGACGACCGAAGAACGGCTTTCCGAACTTTTCTGAGCTGCCTGGGCGGCAGCCAACGCGATAGCAGCCCGTGAGGGAATCACACTACGTTTCTGAGCTGCCTGGGCGGCAGCCAACTACGTTCGTGATATTCGCTCCGTCCTCGGTCTTTTCTGAGCTGCCTGGGCGGCAGCCAACGAAAGCATCGACGTAGCTAACTCAGGATCGATTTTCTGAGCTGCCTGGGCGGCAGCCAACCAGGTTCCCCTTGCGTGCTCTCAATCCATTCATTTCTGAGCTGCCTGGGCGGCAGCCAACACCGAAGTCCGCGACGAGCTGGCCGGGTGGCTTTTCTGAGCTGCCTGGGCGGCAGCCAACCGAGGTAGTCGTCCTGGCGCTGGTCAGGGTCCTTTCTGAGCTGCCTGGGCGGCAGCCAACTCAGGACCACACCACGCCCCGGGCGTAGAGGATTTCTGAGCTGCCTGGGCGGCAGCCAACAGGTCCACGTCGGCCAGGGCTTTGCCGATCCATTTCTGAGCTGCCTGGGCGGCAGCCAACGTAGGCGATGATGTCTACACCCGACAGTGCTCTTTCTGAGCTGCCTGGGCGGCAGCCAACTCAGAGCTTCGCGTCTTGTGCCCTTTGACGTATTTCTGAGCTGCCTGGGCGGCAGCCAACGGGCTCGAGATTCACCCGAGCAAGGTCTCCACTTTCTGAGCTGCCTGGGCGGCAGCCAACACATGGACAAGGATGACTTGCGCTTCGAGGCATTTCTGAGCTGCCTGGGCGGCAGCCAACGCAGCGTTACAGCAGCAGGATCTCGCCAAGCATTTCTGAGCTGCCTGGGCGGCAGCCAACGATCGTCGGCAACATCGTGGCCGGATTCCTTTTTTCTGAGCTGCCTGGGCGGCAGCCAACATGACCTCCGGCCTATTCTCGTCAGTCACCCATTTCTGAGCTGCCTGGGCGGCAGCCAACAACATCCCATGGATCAATTCGGTACCTGATCCTTTCTGAGCTGCCTGGGCGGCAGCCAACGGGAAGGTGGGGAGGAGCCTCCTTTACAGGATTTTCTGAGCTGCCTGGGCGGCAGCCAACGCTTCGATGTCGTCGTGGAGTCCGGCATTGATTTTCTGAGCTGCCTGGGCGGCAGCCAACTCCGGGAAGACGGCGCCTATGTTGACCCGTTTTTTCTGAGCTGCCTGGGCGGCAGCCAACGATTAGCTGGAGCGCGGATAGCAGATCCTCACTTTCTGAGCTGCCTGGGCGGCAGCCAACCTCGCTTCTCCTCAACCCCACGAGAGGGCAATTTTCTGAGCTGCCTGGGCGGCAGCCAACGCGACCTGCGCGACCAATTCCAGTTTGGTCAATTTCTGAGCTGCCTGGGCGGCAGCCAACATTCCGGTTCCGCTCAGCCCCAGCGTCTCAAGTTTCTGAGCTGCCTGGGCGGCAGCCAACGCCGGCTGTGTCGTTAGGCGGCAGAACAGGAATTTCTGAGCTGCCTGGGCGGCAGCCAACAGAACGACTGATCCGGGCCTCCTCTTCAGTAATTTCTGAGCTGCCTGGGCGGCAGCCAACTAGAGCGATTCAAAGGTAAGCGACTGATTGTTAAAGAGCAATAGCTTGATAGAACAACGCCTCCCTTTTCAGAGAGGCGCCGCTAACTTTTTGATTTTTCAAGCCGCCAAGGAACGCCCGTAAAAAGGGTCAGAACCAGGGCACCGTCGCCTCACTGCTCAATCCGTAATAGTTGAAGCGACCTGCAATAGGCTGCGATTGTGGTTGGCCATGCTCGATAAATAGCGCAAACCGCTGCCCACTGGAGCGGCTGCTGACCTGCACGAAAGGCAGGGCAATCTGCCGCGCGGCAGGTGTCTCCATCAAGCGCTGCGCCTCTTCAACCTCAATGCTGTGTCGTTGTGCATAGCGCTTCGCCCTGCTGAGGCTTCCGGTATTGAACTGCCGGCGCCGAACGATCCGGTACTGCGCTTCGGCGGGTACTGCTTGTACAGGATCCAATGTGACGTGGTCACGCATGCCAGTGAGCCACGGGATCGCCATCAGTTGCTCCAATCGCGACTTCTGAGCATGCAATCGAAGCCGATCTCCCGGCGTACGTGCACGCACGCCGGTCTTGTGGTCGGGGAAGCTTACGCCGATGTCATCGGCATAAAGATCATGAAGCGCCCGGTGCAACTTGCTGTATAGCGCCCCCATCAACATCGCAGCCGGAAAATCCGGGTCAGGCCGTAGGTGAATATCGATATAGTGGTCCATACCGGTTTACCCCGCTTCGCCGAACACACCACCACGAATCAGGGTGGCCATCACGAAATGCTGCTGCTCGGTCTCCGGCTCTTTGTCCTTCAGCAGCCAGTTATCCAGCAAGGAGTAAAAGTCCATCTTCTGCTTGGGCTGGCGATAGGCCTTGCCCTGGGTGGTCACCGAGCCATAAGGCTCGACCGCGATAGGGCCGAGATCGCCCTCCTCCGACTGCGGATACCAGGTGTCTATGGTGCGGATGGCATTGCCCAGCTTCTGGGAGTGAATGGCAGCCACATCGCCGACACTGTAAAGCGTCTTGCTTTTGTCGCCTCGACTACGATCGAGGATCAGTTCCTGGGAGGGGAAGACTTCCTGGCCAGCCCCGACACGGGCAAAGGCCACGACTTCCAGCAGTAGATACCTCTCTCCTTCCAAGGCATCCGCGATCAGGTCGCCCAGTTCATCGACATCCTTGCCGCCCTCGAACTTACGCAGTGACTGCTCGAGGGCATCGAAGGTCCACGACTTAGCGGCTTCGCCCTGCTCCATCAGGCGGACCCGGACTTCGACGGCCTCGGCACCGACTCGGTTACGCCACAGGAAGCGACCATTGGCCAGGTTGTGGGCATAGCGGCTGGCGAGTTCCCGAAAGCCATGAGCGGCGACATAGTCGCGCACCACCTGCTTGAGCTTCGCTTGGTAGTCGGCATTGTTGCAGGCCGAAGGCGTCCCGGCTCCGCCCAGCACGCGCAGGGTGAAACGAGCCATCAGCGTATCGGCGTCGTGCGACAGGGTGGCGACGTCCACGGTCTGGAGGTTGGGGTTTTCGATGGCAGCATCCAGCTTAGCCGGATCCTGATCCTTGGCCTTGAGGCGGTTGGAGATGGTACCTCGCACGGACTTCTCGCGAATCTCGATGGGTTTCCAGGCGTCCAGGTCATCACGCTGCGACCATTGGCCGGCATAGAGCAACGCATCCGAGGGATCCAGCTTGCGCTCGAAGGCGAGGACGGAGGC